>JBIJAL010000063.1:0-6559 GCA_044345775.1 Candidatus Planktophila sp. | reverse complement strand
TATAAATGTCAAAAAAGAACAAGATTTATTGGTTTGAGGGAGTTACTGAAAAGGGAGTTAAATCCTTACTTACTGACGAGAACTCAAAGTACAGATGGTTACGGTCTCAGAGAAATCGAAGAATTCTGGTTGTTTTAACAGCCCTGGGAACAGCTCTGGTTGCTGCAGGTAGTTATTGGCCAACCTTAAAAACCAATCTGAATCTATCTGACGGAACTGCGGTAGTGATTTACAGCGTTACCGTGATATTCGTTATTTTCGCCGTGCTTCTGGGTTATCTGTTTCTACGAATTAGCGTTCGGGGGATAGCTGATGCACCTGATGAGCTTCTAGATGAACGTCAAATCAAAGTTCGAGATACATCATTTAGATATGCCTACTACGCAATGGGTTATCTGATTGCAGGACTATTGATTTTAGTGCTTTCCGGGCCAGAACTTAAATTATTTGAACCAGAAGGCAATGATGGAAGCTTCCTAATAATTTCGATGTTGTTCTTAAGCGCCTCTCTGCCTTCGATGATCTTAGCTTGGCGCGAGCGGGATATCTAAATGCTAGACATTGAAAACCTTGGATTAATTGGAGTATTTATCGCTGGTGCGATTCCATGGATGGAGGCTATTGCAGTAGTTCCGGCAGGAATTCTTGTTGGCCTTAATCCAGTGGCTACCTTGATTGCCGCTGTTGTTGGCAACTCAATCACGATCGTTCTCTTTGCCTACTTTGCATCGAGTATCAGAGAAAAATTGATCAATAGGAGAGTAAAGCAAGGCAAGCCTGCCGAACTACCTAAGCTTGAGAAAGCCTTAAAGGCATTTGATAAGTATGGTGTCTACGGATTGGCAGCACTTGGTCCAATATTGATTGGAACTCAATTTGCGGCGGCAGCAGCTGTAACGGCTGGAGTAAAGCCACTTCGCGCATCAATTCTAATAATCACTAGTTTGACCGTGTGGGCTATCGCGATTGCAATCGCAATGGTCGCCTTCGATGTAACGATTTAGAGAAAAGAGAAGACAGTATGCAACGCGACATAGCACCTGATGTCCTAAGGGGATTTGCACTGCTTGGAATTTTGGTCGTAAACATTCAGTTCATGGGGTTAAATAGCGACGAAGGGGCTCGTGGCGAGTGGACTCAGGGTTTTGCCAATGGTTCAGCGACCTTTCTGATCGCAGCACTCTTTGCCGGAAAGTTTTACTTACTGTTTTCTTTTCTCTTCGGCTACAGCTCAAACTACGTGATTAGAAACGATAGATCGAATCGAGCCCGATGGATTAAGCGTTGCTTAGTACTCATGACTCTCGGAGTGCTTCACTTTACCTTTTTATGGCACGGAGACATCATCTTTGTCTATGGGCTATTTGGCCTACTTCTCACCCTTTTCTTCTTCAGAGCGGATAGAACGCTTAAGATTTGGTCCTGGATAATTGTCTCTGTCTCAACATTTTTTCTCTTCTTGTTTGCTGCATTGGCCTACGTTGTTGAGTACGTACTGAATGAAGATCTTGGGTCAACTACAGAATCGAGCCTTGATACGATTTTTCGGAATGGAACTTTCCTAGAGTCGATTCCAGCGAGGCTAGAAGTGTGGTTACTTAGCTTCGCAACGGGGATTTTTATTCAAGGTGGTTTAGTATTTGCGGCATTCTTACTTGGAGTGCGATTGGCACGCTCCAACTTCCTATCTTCACCTATAGATAAAGCAGCAAATTCGAGATTGATAAAAATGGGTCTAATTCTCGGTTTACCTATTCAAATTATTGCTGCAGTAGTTCTTCTCCAAAACGAGCAATCAGCTGATCCTTCCGAGACCGTCTACCTCATCTCACTTATTGTTTCTTTTGTGACAGCTCCGCTGCTCTCAATATTTTATGTAGGACTTATTCGAAAGCTAGTTGAGGAACGTCCCCATCTGGTTTCATGGGTGAAGCCAGCCGGCAAAATGTCCTTAACCATCTATATTTCACAATCAGTAATTACTTCGCTGATTTTTGGTCCTTGGGGTCTGGGCCTATTCCAAGACTTGCAAACCTGGCAGGTATTTCTTCTTGCATTTGGAATTTGGTTACTTCTTTCCTACCTTGCAGCCCAATGGCTCAAGAGGTTCGACCAAGGACCTCTTGAATCACTTATGAGATCTGTGACTCGGTCTCGATAGCGATTATGGTTTGCAACAACTGTAAAAATCTCACCTTGCAATTCTTTGGGTGCAATAATGAGGGTAATTGTAAATTCTGAGCTTGACATCACCTATAACTGTGTCGTCTCCGGCTTAGAGGGTAAATCTTCCTTAGATTTACTTACTCTGCCTCACTTCACCATCGGACTTCATCAGGTGTTGTATATGTTTCCTAATTCTAACGTTCACTTCTCTAAACTCGAAAGAAGTCGTATAAGATTTTCAGACAGAATGTTTTTGCTATGAATAACCTTTGAAGAATCTAATCCAAAGATATGTTCAAATGTTTCAGGAAAGGACACAGTTGCAAGTGCGGGAGAAAAATCTGAACCCCAAACTAAGCGATTGAGATCAAAATTATCAATGATGTAGAGCAGATAGTTTCTTAAGGATGGATATGGGTAGGTAGGGACGACTTGCTCAAGTGCGTAAAAACCACTCAATTTTAGATACACATTTATGTATTTATGTAGTTTTTTGATGGTATCTAGTTCTAAGGCAATATTTGTTAGCTCTAGCTGTTCAACATCAACGCTCGGTAATCCGAGGTGGGAGATTAGGAGAGTTAATTCAGGGTGACTGCGCATCACTTCTAGCCAGCTATCCCAACATTTACCTTTTGAATTAACGCTAATCATCCATTTATGTTCGACAAGCCATACCCACACTGAATCATCAATAGCGAGTAGATCTACTATTTCTGCTTCTGAAAAAATGTATAAAGAAATGCCTTCAAATCCCAAGTTAAGTAGACCCTCTAAACTGGCGACGTGAAGATTTCTCACCTCGACAAATGCAAGAGGATGTATCCATTCTCTAGTTTGCGCAAGCGATGATATATAGGCGTTATTTCCCGAAGCCCAGCTATCGCCCTCGTACCCCACAACCAAGGCACATTTTATAGAGTGATCTTTTATTAGATCCTCATAAGCGGAAATTTCGCTCTCACCAGAATTTCTGTAACCATTCTCGAAAATGTGAATATGGCTATCAGCTAGCATGAACACGCAGGGCTTTCTGTAACGTACTAAGGAAAAACGCTACATCGTCCTCATTGTTATAACCATGAATTGATACTCGAAGTCGACCTGCGTGAGACATAACATGTATACCCTCAGAATATAGATATTCATTTAACTTCTCAAAATTTTTGTGCTTAAATGCGATAATTCCAGAAGGAAGCCTAGGAGAGATTGGCCCTAACATCTCCACTGGCAGTTGAGCTAAGCCATCGAGACACATAGTTATAAGTTTTTTGGCGTGGGCATCAATTTCCTTGACGCCAATACTGTCAATGTAAGTCAATCCAGCATTGATTGCATAGATTGCGGGGTAATTTGGCATACCGACCATGAAACTTGCAGCGCCCTTCTTGGTTACAAGTTTCTCAAAAAGGGAGTCGTCAAATGCATTTTCAAGGTTAAACCAACCCCCGGCAGGAACATTCCATTCATCGGCTCTCTCAGTAGAGACTCCAACGAGACCCCCTCCATGTGAAGCCAAGAGCCACTTATGTGTGGAGCTAATTATGAGGTCGGCTTTTTTAACATCAAGTGGAATTCTTCCAAGCGCTTGAGTCACGTCAACGGCCAACATAGCTCCTGAGTTACGTCGAACAATCTGTGATACCTCGTCGACATCTAGACGGAATCCGTTGTAAAAGCTCACTAAAGAAATGTTGACTAGTTTAGTTCTTGGGGTCAACAGTTTTTCCAAGTCTTGCAGATCAAGCTCACCGTTCTTACTTCTCCAAATTTTTGTTACGGCTTTTGAAGACTCTGTCATCCAAGGAGTAGTTCCAGATGGAAAATCGAGATCGTTAATTATCACTTCGTCGCCATCTTTAAGTCGAAGTGCCATATAAGCCAAGTTGTAAGCTTCCGATGCAGAGGAACAAATTCCTATCTGCTCGCTTTCCAAGTTGTAGAACTGTGCAATTTTCGACTTAGCCTGAGCCCACTGCTCTTGGTGAAGAAGCCGGCCATCCATGCCTAGTATTTTGTCTTGAGCATATTGGTTGATAGCGGAGATTACGCCCGCTGGTGGAATTCCTTCTGCCGCAGTATTGAGATATGTGCGATTTTTCAGTGAGGGAAAATCTTGTAGGCGACTTATAGGACTCAACATTATCGAACTCTTTCTTGTTGTGTGAGTGAGATAAAATTCCCAATCCAGCGTTGAATCTGACAGGCGTCTTGATATCTAGCACCAACAGGAACACTGGCAACCCCTGAGATTACGAGCAAGAATTGCTCTATCTCACTCCTCAGCGCATCGTCAAAGAAATTGGTTGCACCTATGCGCTTTGGTGGATCGACATTAACTTGTCCAACTTGGCCCTTCGATGCGATGTGGATAACACCGCTATCGTACAAAAGTCGCATATGCCATGTCGGACCAGCAAGGGTAAGTTCATCGATGTTTCCACCACCGGGAACATCATCTGGAATCAGATAATTTGCAACCAGTGAAGCATAGGTATTATCTGCCCAGCCAATCTGTGCTTGAGCGAGGTCCACGCCACCTTGATCGTGCTTTCGCTGTTGGGCCGAAAATGTACTTGGCTCCTGACCCTCAACCAAACTATGAACCGTGTAGAGATCATGGACCATAGTTAAGGCAAAGGGAGATTCTTCAGGATAGCGAGTACGGTGATTAGCTGATCGTTGACGAGAGCAGCTAACGGCAGTGAATTTTCCTAGCTTGGCAGCTTCAGCCTTCAATGTCTGGAACTCTTTGTTCCATAAAAGTATGTGACCCATCATTAGATTAGAGGAATCAGGTTTTACTAACGTCTGCAACTCTTCCGCTTCAGCCAGCGTCGAAGCGATCGGTTTCTCTAGAAGAACTGTGTAGCCCTTCTTCAGAAGCTGTTGAGTAATTGTAATGTGAGTACTCGTACTTGACGTTACGATCCAACCATCTACCTGTAAGAACTGCAATGCAGTCTCGACATCATCAAAGAAGGCCACATCCTGTTGAATAAAGAACTGTTCAGCTTTTTCGCGATTCACAGCTACAGGTTCGACTATTCCAGCAACGACTGCATTTTCTATATAGCCAATCTGTTCGGCATGCATTGTTCCCATGCCACCGAAACCAATGATCCCTATTCGTAAGGCATGCTTGTTCATATAAACTCATATCTCATGATTTGCAGGTATACCAAAACGGATTTATCTAACTCTGCAATCTCGAGCCATTCATCTTTAGTATGAGCTTGAGTGATACTCCCGGGGCCAATTACAATTGCCGGGATTCCAGCAATTGAGTAGGTTGAAGCATCTGTTCCATATCCAGCACCAGACTGTTCGCCTGAAAGCCCCATACCAACTAGAATTTCAGATATTTGGTTTGCAAACTCACGATTAACGGTTGGGTCGAGTTGATAATCGACAAATGGCGTCGATGTTCCGATACGTATTGTTGGGTCCCGTAGCGCAATTGATTCAAGAACTGTCTCTATCTCCTTTAGAACTAGCTCACTATTTTCTCCTGGCAAAGTACGTCGATCAATTTCAATCTCGCAAAATTCTGGAATGATATTGACTGAACTGCCTCCGGAGATCGTATTTATGGAGCATGCAGCTTGGCCGGTAAAAGGGTCAATTAATGAGAGTTTTGAGCAGTATTCTTTTTCAAACTCAAGAACTAATTTGGCCATTGTAGATATGGCGCTCTGGCCATTTGAAGGATTAGATGAATGCGCAGCGATACCTTGGGTGTTTACCTTCCAGCGAATTACTCCATTGTGGGCCACTACAAGCTGACATAGCGTCGGCTCTCCGACAATAACACCCGTTGGATTCCAATCGAGATGCTCAAGCTGTGTTTGGACAAATGCTTTAGCCCCAGTTTTGGTTGCTTCTTCATCAGTTACAAATAGGACTGCAATGTTATTGGGGCAAGAGGGAAGCTGCATGTAATCCTTAAGGGCCCATAGCATGGCTGCTCCGCTACCCTTCGTGTCGCAAGCACCTCTGCCGTAAATAAGACCATCTTTAATTTGAACGCTAAAGGGATCCACTGTCATGCCATCTACGCTGACAGTATCGGCATGTGATTCAAATAGTATCCATGGGGCTGTTTCTGAAACTTCATGTGTAACGAGTAAGTTGTAACTTTCAGTGATCGTATGTGCAACGATAGGTAATCGAGTTGCCTTTAGCCCCCATCCTTGAGCAATTTTTTCGAGATATTCAAGCATCGCTCCTTCAGGAAAATTCACACCCGATGTGAATTCGTTCACCGTATCAAATGAGACCATCATTGAAAGCAAATCTAAAGTTGACTCAGGTGCGGAGGGCACTAGATAACCGCCCAGTTACTGAAACTTGCACAATCCATCTCAAATTCAATCTCTTTGACAGGCGGCCT
>JBIJAL010000062.1:0-6569 GCA_044345775.1 Candidatus Planktophila sp. | reverse complement strand
GCTGGTGCTCTTTATCTTGAGTAAAGAGTCGCTGAAACTTTCTGTAGCCCTCTACTCCCTGACCGCGATCACTCTCTTTAGCGTCTCGGCGATCTACCATCGCGTCCCGTGGTCGCCAGCAAAGAAGAAGTTCTGGCGGCGATGGGATCACGCCAATATCAACCTCTTAATTGCTGGCTCATACACGCCATTTGCCATGACCCTACTTGAAGGACGCGATCGCACGATCTGTTTGAGTGTTGTGTGGATTGGAGCCCTTGTCGGTGTCGCCATGCGCATCTTTTGGGTCGGAGCACCTCGTTGGCTCTATGTCATTAACTACCTTGCTTTGGGTTGGGTTGCAGTCTTCTATACCCCCCAACTCTATAAAGAAGGGGGGCTCTGGGTACTGATCCCTATCGTGCTAGGCGGACTCCTGTACTCAGTCGGTGCGATCTTCTACGCCCTTAAAAAACCAGGGTCGAATGCGAAATACTTTGGCTTCCACGAGCTCTTCCATGTTTTCGTGCTTGCTGCCTGGATCTCACAATACCTGGCAGTCTCTTTCGCAATATATCGAGCGTGATTCTGAGCGCTATCGCCCTTGAATTAATCTCACCCCTACGCACTTTTGGGGATTCCAGTCGGTGCCCTAATCTATAGCCATGGCAAACGAGAAGAACACATTTTTGAATTGGGTTGGATTCAAAGAGGGCGAAACGTCGACGCAAAACTCTGTCGACCGTATTCGCGAACTCGAGGCTCAATTATCTGATTTGCGTTCGCGCCGCGACATCACATCGCTGAGTAAAGAAGAGTTTGAAATATTAGCAACAGAGACTGCCATGACGATGATCAAATCAGCACAGGCACGCGAGCAGAAAGCATTCACCTCATCAGAGCGTTTGGTGAGTGAGGCAAGTAAGACTGCTCGCGAGGCTCTTGAATCTGCCGAAACAAAGGCTCGCGCCCTTCTTTCAGGAGCCGAAGCTCGAGGACGTAAGTACATCACTGTTGCCGAAAGTGAAGCAACGGATATTCTCTCGCAAGCAAATGCTGATGCCCAAGCGTTGATAGAGGAAAAACGTCGCGAGGTGACAGCGTTAGCTCTGGCTGCACGTCGCGAAGGTGAACGAATTATCTCAGAGGCGCACAACGAAGTAATTGAATACCGACAATGGTTATCGCAAGTTATCTCCGAAGCAGAGCGACTGCACAGAATTCAAACACAATCACTGCACGCCGCTGAAACTGCCATCGCGCAAGGGCGCACAAGTCTTGAAACTGCTTTTTCTCGTTTGAATGACTTGCAGAACAAGGTCTCCGAGAATCTCACTGCTGATGGTGGACTCTTGCCACAGCTTCCAAAGAAGGTTGTTAGTCAGAGAACTAAACCAGCACTTGAAGCGCCACAGAAGAAAAGCGCTCCCAAAAAGAGTGTAAAGAAATCTCCCACCAAGCGTAAGTAATTTAAATGGCTACCACTAGAGGTATCCAACACATACCAGCAATTGATGGACTGCGAGCAGTCGCTGTTGCCGCGGTAATTTTCTATCACCTTGGGTTCACGTGGATTCCTGGCGGCTTTTTGGGCGTTGATTTATTTTTTGTGATTTCTGGTTATGTAATCACGCGACTACTACTTGATTCAATCGAGAGAAGTGGTGGATTAGATCTCAGAGGTTTTTACAAGGCAAGGGCAAGGCGCTTGTTGCCACCCATGATTTTCATGATTGTTCTGACAGGTTTTTACATCTCTATTTGGGCGCAGGATTCAGTAAAGCGATTTCTGACTGATGTTCCCTTCGCGCTCTCTGGGACTATCAATTGGTGGCTAGTTGTCAATGAGCAGGATTACTTTGAGGCTATCGGTAGACCTCCTCTTCTCCAGCACACATGGTCACTCGCTGTTGAATCACAGTTCTATCTGATCTGGCCAGTAATACTGCTACTTGTTCTCAAGCGCTTTGGAAAGAAAGTGATTCCTTTAGCCGCTCTCTTGATTGCTCTTATCTCAGCGTCACTCCTCTTTTATGTCTCACTCCAACTCGATGCCTCAAGTGATGTCAGCCATATTTACTTCGGTACAGATACCCACAGCGTTGGCTTGTTCCTAGGGTCCGCCCTTGCCGTGAGTTGGATCCCACAGAACTTCAAAGACGAAGTAAGTGCACGAGCGCAAAACTTCATTGACTTTATCGGAGTCTTCGGTCTTGTTGGAATTCTGGCCACTTTTTTACTCATTGATGAAAGTTCACCAACTGCTTACAAAATCGCATTCCCACTCGCTGCAATATTTGGCGTTGCAATCATCACTTCGATTGTTCATCCAGCATCAAGGTTTGCTCCAATCTTACAGAACAGAGTGCTTCTCTGGGTCGGTGAAAGATCTTATGCAATTTATCTCTGGCACTGGGTTATTTTTCAGATCTCGCGCCCCCGCGTTGATATTGATGGCGAAGATTGGGCGCTTATTGCCGTCCGTATTCTTATTGTTCTTGCTCTTGCAGATATTTCGCTTAAGTTGGTAGAGCTTCCAATAAGAAGCGGCGCTGTTGAATATTGGTTTAAGGGAATGAAATATCGAACTGCCGTAATACGCAAAAAGCAGAAGGTGCTCGTGATCTCATCCATCTCCATTGTTCTGCTTTCACTGTCGATTCTCTCAACCAATGCAATCTCTTCAAGTAATCGTGTCGCACAGGCACTTGAAGAATCTCTCACGGCAGCGCCTTCAATCAATGAAACAGAGACAGCGTTGATCAACCCGTCGCAGGCGATCTGGTTGACTGGAGATTCTGTAATTCTAGGAATTCGTAGCGCACTCTCAGAGATTCAGCCCATCATCATTGTTAATGCTCGAGTTGGTCGCCAAGCCCCAGAGCTACTCGAGGAGATGGCAAAGGATGTAGAAAAGGCGTCAGGTGCGACGATTGTGATGAACCTTGGCAATAATGATCTTCTCAGTCGTGACACTGTTCGTGAGATTTTTACCCTGGTACAGGCGAGCCCACGCGTAGTAGTTGTGAACACCGCCGTCCCAAGACCATATCGAGATTCAAATAATCAGTTGGTTAATGAAGTTGCTCAAGAATTTTCCAATGTAAGGGTCGTTGATTGGAATTCAATCTCTCAAGATCATCCTGAATACTTCGCACCAGATGGTGTCCACTTGGTGCCAACAGGTGTCAGTGCATATGTTCTAGCAATTGATGAGGCGCTAAAATAAAAAAACCCGCACCATTTTCTGATGCGGGTTCTTTACAGAAACTTATTTATTCGAATACCCCACTAAAACCAAAGGTATTACCAACAGCTTCTTGTCCATCTGAATAGATAGATGAGACACGAAATGCGGTTTCACCAGTTGCGCTGGTCTTTGAAAAATCTATTGAGAGCTGATCTGCAGGTACTTCAGATTTAACTAACCATTCACCACGATTAACGCGAATTTCAACTTTATATCCCGTAAGTCCCGCAGATGCCGCTGGGGCTTTCCAGCTGATTGACATCACGCTTTTTGCAGAATCTTTCCAATTTCCAACCGTTGCTGGTCCTTCAACGCTTTCAACAGGCGCAGAAGTCGCTTCTTCGGTTGGCTCCACTGTTGGTTCTTCTGTTGCTTCTTCAGTTGGAGTGGCTGTGGCAGTTGCTGCCGGTGTTGGTGCAGCATCATCGCTATCACCATCTGGGCGAGTAACAACAAGTACCGCCAACAAAATAATTGCAACAATTATTGCAACAAGTACCTTTCCAGATGCACCCTGCTTAGGCGCTTCCTTTGGCTTAGATGTTTGCGCTGATGCAGCAGTACTGCGCGTGGCAGGTTTTGGTGTTGAGCTCACATCAACGCGACCTGCGCCTACTGATGTTGGAACCGGTGGAATAACAACTGACAATGCAGATGCCGAGCGCGTCTTAGCGGCAGATTTCTTGACGGCTTTCTTTGCAGACTTCTTGACCGCACTCTTCTTGACCGCACTCTTCTTGACCGCACTCTTCTTGACTGTGCGCTTCTTGGCAACAGTCTTCTTCACTGCAGATTTCTTAGCAACAGTTTTTTTAGCGGCTGTCTTCTTGACAGCAGGCTTCTTCTTAGCGGCTGTCTTCTTGACAGCAGGCTTCTTCTTAACGGCCACGATAACTCCTTGCGTTGGGTAGCCTAAGTTTAGCCTAGCCCTGCGACCATTTTTCTTACATGCGGTGCGATTGCGCGGAGAGCTTTTCCGCGATGGCTCATTGCATCTTTCTCCATCGCACTCATCTGGGCACTCGAAATCAGTTGCCCGGAGGGTTGAAAAATCGGGTCATAGCCAAAACCGTTATCACCCACTGGGTGATGTAATAGGGATCCATAAAATCGACCTTCTTCACAGTAGGTGCTTCCATCAGGAAGAACGAGGGCTGCAACACAGATGAAATATGCAGATCTGTCACCATCTTTCACATCTCTCATCTGATCCAAGACCCTATTTAAATTCGCCTTATCATCTCCATGCTTGCCCGCCCATCGGGCTGAAAAGATTCCAGGATCACCACCTAGTGCATCAACGCAGAGCCCACTGTCATCAGCTATTGCCGGCAAACCAGTTGCTTGACACATTTGCGTCGCTTTCAAGAGTGCATTCTCTTGGAAAGTTTTCCCTGTCTCTTCTACATCATGTATCTCGGGAAATCGATCGAGGCCAACTAGTTCGATCTCACCTGGTGCAATTTCCTCAAGAATTCGATGAAACTCTTCAATCTTGCCCTTATTTCTCGTCGCAAGTAAAAGTTGCCTCACTTAATGATGTTACTTTTCTAGGGCGATCTTTTGAAGGCGAGTGAGATCAGCGCAACCCGCAACTGCAAGGTCAAGTAAGGAGTCAAGAAGTGCTCTATCAAAAGGTGCACCTTCTGCAGTTCCTTGCACCTCAATAAAACGTCCGTCTCCACTACACACCACATTCATATCTGTCTCTGCTCTCACATCTTCTTCATAACAGAGGTCAAGCATCGGAACTCCATCAATGATTCCTACACTCACCGCTGCCACTGAATCTGCAAGTGGCTTTGCTGTTGGCTTGATATGACCTTGCGTCTGTGCCCATGTGATTGCATCTGCGAGTGCAACATAGGCTCCGGTGATTGCTGCAGTTCGCGTTCCACCGTCGGCTTGCAGTACATCACAGTCGATCACAATTGTATTTTCACCAAGTTGGGAAACATCAATGATTCCGCGTAGTGAGCGTCCAATAAGTCGCGAAATTTCTTGGGTACGACCGCCAAGTTTTCCTTTAACTGACTCACGATCCGAGCGTGTATGTGTTGCGCGTGGAAGCATTGAATATTCTGATGTGACCCAACCTTTGCCGGAATCCTTGAGCCATCGTGGCACTCCTGGAGTAAATGATGCAACACAGAGAACACGAGTTTTGCCGAATTCAACAAGTACAGATCCTTCGGCATGATCTAGCCAACCGCGCGTGATTTTGATTTCGCGCAAGTTACTGTTGGTACGTCCATCGATCCGTGTCATTTTTTCCTCATTCGTTGAAGGTGGGTAAATTAAAGATCTTGGCGCTTCACTTGAGTTACTTCAGGGCCAAGGAAGCGACGCGCTAAGACTTCAAAGCTCTTGGCATCGCCGGTGGCTAAGAATTTATGCTCGGCAGGACCGGCATTTGCACTTCGCAATTGATCGCTTTCAACTAAAGTCCTATAGAGATCTTTTGCAGTCTCTTCAGCACTAGACACTAGTGAAACTCCATTACCTACAACGTAAGAGATCACACCAGTCAATAGCGGGTAATGGGTACACCCCAAAACCAAAGTATCAACATCTGCATCGATTACCGGTTGCAGATACTCTCGAGCAATTTCTGTGATTTCTGTGCCTGATGTCTCGCCGCGCTCAACAAACTCAACAAAGCGTGGACATGCAACGTCAGTAATTTCAAGATGTGGGGCTGCGGCGAATGCATCTAAGTATGCTCTTGATTCAATAGTTGTTGCCGTTCCAATCACACCAACTCGCCCCGAACGAGTAGCAGCGACTGCTCTACGTACTGCTGGCTGAATAACTTCTATCACCGGAATTGAATAACGCTCACGTGCATCGCGGAGCATTGCAGCGCTAGCGGTGTTGCAGGCAATAACAACTGCTTTCACACCTTGTTCAACAAGAAAATCAATTGTTTCTAATGAGAAATCTCGTACTTCTGCAAGTGGGCGAGGTCCATATGGTCCACGTGCGGTATCACCGATATAGATTGTGGATTCATTAGGTAGCTGATCAAGAATTGCACGAGCGACGGTTAAACCGCCGACTCCAGAATCGAAGATACCTATTGGCGCCGAACTCATGCCCAAAGAGTACCGTCTAACCCCTCTGTCGCTTGTTCCACGTTGGATCCATAAACGCCAGTGGAGAGATATTTCCATCCTCCATCGCAGACAATAAAGGCTATATCGGCGCCCTTACCATCACGAAGCGCTTCGTTACCCACTGCGATCGCTGCATGCACAATCGCACCAGTTGAAATTCCTGCAAATATTCCTTCAATATCGAGAAGGTCACGAACGCGGCGTACAGAATCTTCTGCACCGAC
>JBIJAL010000009.1:0-20978 GCA_044345775.1 Candidatus Planktophila sp. | reverse complement strand
CAGAAGCCCGCCGCGTGGTCAAGCCAGGGGGACGTTTGGTCGTCGTTGAATTTTCCAGCCCCACCTTCGCCCCATTCCGTGCCATCTATATGAATTATCTGATGCGCGCCCTGCCCTTTATCGCCCGCAAGACCTCATCAAATCCTGATGCCTATATTTACCTCGCTGATTCGATTCGGGCATGGCCTGATCAAAAGGCGCTCGCATCCCAGATTGTCGATGCCGGATGGGCTCAAGTTGGCTGGAAAAACCTGACCGGTGGAGTTGTGGCAATTCACATGGCCGTGGCCCCTTAACCGTTCTGCTTCACCCATTGCCAGCGCCTAGACTTACGCCCCGTGAGCGCTAATCCATACGTCCCGATCCTGATTCTCTTTGCAATCGGCTTTGGATTCGCCGTCTTTTCTGTGGGGATCGCCGCCGTCACAGGACCAAAGCGCTATAACCGAGCAAAGCTCGATGCGTATGAGTGCGGAATTGAACCTTCTCCACAGGCACTTGAAGGTGGACGTTTCCCAGTTAAATACTTCTTAACTGCAATGCTCTTTATTGTCTTTGATATTGAAATGGTATTTCTCTATCCGTGGGCCGTTACCTTCGATCAGCTCGGACTCTTTGGATTAGTTGAGATGTCAATTTTTATCGGAACAATTTTTGTCGCTTTTGCTTATGTGTGGCGACGCGGTGGATTGGAATGGGATTAATTCATGGGTCTTGAAGATAAGTTACCGAGCGGAATCCTTCTTTCAACTGTCGAAGGTTTAGCAGGCTACATGCGCAAGAGTTCACTCTGGCCAGCAACTTTTGGTCTAGCGTGCTGTGCGATCGAAATGATGGCAGTTGGTTCAGCGCCAAAGCATGACATTTCACGTTTTGGAATGGAGCGCTTTAGCGCGTCTCCTCGTCAGGCAGATCTCATGATTGTTGCTGGTCGTGTTTCGCAGAAGATGGCTCCAGTACTTCGCCAGATTTATGATCAAATGACTGCCCCTAAGTGGGTTATCGCAATGGGTGCATGTTCTTCATCAGGTGGAATGTTTAACAACTATGCAATTGTGCAAGGCGTTGACCACGTTGTTCCAGTTGATATCTATCTTCCAGGATGCCCACCTCGCCCAGAGCAGTTGATGGATGCAATCATTAAGTTGCACGAACAAATCAGCAATACAACTCTTGGACCAAATCGCGAAGCGGTGATTAAGGAAGTCGAAAAAGCAGCGTTAAATGCTCGCCCCACGATTCAACTTGGTAATTTCCCTCTGGAAGAAACACACGCATAATGAGCGAAATTCAACAGGGAATGTTTGGCGCGAGCGGCACCGGCGATACATCAGGCTATGGCGGCCTCGTTGCAACTGCAGCATCTATCGGTTCAACAGAGCGCCCATTTGGGGGCTATTTTGATCAAGTAGCCGATGATCTTGAGCGTGCCTACCCAGACTTTGCCGATGCAATTACTCGTGTAGTTGTTGAGTGCGGTGAACTCACACTTCACATTAAGAAAGAGCGTTTGGTTGAGGTTGCGCGAATTCTTCGTGACTCATTGCTCTTTGAAATGTGTATGGGTGTTTCAGGAGTTCACTATCCTGATCGCACAGGTCGCGAACTTGTTGCGCTCTACCCACTTCTTTCGATGACAAAGAATCAGCGCATTCGTCTTGAAGTAAGCACATCTGAATCTGATCCACATATCCCATCACTTGTTGATGTATGGGGTGGGAACAATTGGCATGAGCGTGAAACTTTTGACATGTTCGGAATTATCTTTGATGGACACCCAGGTCTTACTCGCATTCTGATGCCAGATGATTGGGATGGTCACCCACAACGTAAAGATTATCCACTTGGTGGAATTGCAGTTGAGTACAAGGGTGCGACAACACCTGCTCCATCAGAGCGGAGGTCATATCAATGAGCACAACATTTGATCCGTATGCATCCTCTCGCGAAACAACTGAAGGCACTGTCTATTCAGTAACTGGTGGCGATTGGGATGAACTCGTCTCTGAAATTGGTGAGGCAAAGGAAGAACGCATCATTGTAAATATGGGTCCACAGCACCCATCTACTCACGGTGTTCTCCGCCTTGTTCTCGAACTTGAGGGTGAAACCATCACTGAAGTGCGACCAGGTATTGGCTATCTGCACACAGGTATTGAAAAGAACATGGAATACCGTTCTTGGACTCAAGGCACAACTTTTGCAACACGCATGGATTATCTAAGCCCAGTCTTTAATGAAACTGCATATTGTCTTGCGATTGAAAAACTTCTAGGAATAACAGACGATGTTCCAGAGCGCGCATCAGTTATTCGCGTTCTCATGATGGAGCTCAATCGAATTTCATCACATATGGTCGCACTTGGCACCGGGGCACTTGAACTCGGCGCAATGGGACCAATGTTCTTTGCATTCCGCGAACGTGAAATGGTTCTCGATGCATTTGAGGCAATTACAGGGCTTCGCATGAACATGGCTTATGTACGACCAGGAGGAGTGCAGCAAGATCTTCCAGATGGCATGACTGCTCGTCTTCGCGAACTAGTAAAGACTTTACGTAAGAATTTTAAAGATAACGAGCGCCTCTTGGTCGGAAATACCATCTGGATGAAGCGCACTGTTGGTATTGGTTATCTTGATTTGGCTGGATGTACAACACTTGGAATTACAGGCCCAGTTCTTCGATCTACAGGGCTTCCTTGGGATCTGCGCAAGATGTCACCATATTGCGGATATGAAAATTATGAATTCGATGTAATTACTGCAGACACCTGCGATGTTTATGGACGCTTCTTGATTCGCATGGCAGAGCTCGAACAATCACTTCGAATCATTGAACAAGCAGTTGATAAACTAGATGCACTCAACGGCGCACCTGTCATGGTCGCAGATAAGAAAATTGCATGGCCAGCTCAATTAGCACTCGGTACTGATGGGCTCGGTAACTCGCTCAATCACATCCGCGAAATCATGGGCTCATCAATGGAAGCACTTATTCACCACTTCAAACTTGTGACAGAGGGATTCCGAGTTCCTGCAGGTCAGGTATATGCAGCAGTTGAATCACCACGTGGAGAGCTAGCTGCTCATGTTGTATCTGACGGAGGAACACGTCCTTATCGTGCACACTTCCGCGAACCATCATTTAATAACTTGCAAGCAACATCGGCAATGAGCGAAGGCGGAATGATCGCCGACATCATCGGCGCAGTTGCTTCTATCGATCCTGTGATGGGAGGAGTTGACCGCTAATGTCATCTGTAGACCCAACACTCAATCAAGAAATTATGAACTCGATCGTTGCGCGTTACCCACGTAAACGTTCTGCGATTATGCCGCTACTGCACTATGTGCAATCAGTCGCTGGTTATATCACCAACCCGGGTATCGAAAACATTGCAGAGATGCTTGAAATCGCAACTGCAGAAGTCTCAGCCGTTGCCACTTTCTATACTCAATACAAGTTCAATCCAATCGGTGAGTATCACGTGGGTGTCTGTACAAATACTCTCTGCGCGGTCATGGGTGGGGACGCGATCTTTAGCGCGCTCAAAGAGCACCTCGGTATTGAAAATGATGGCGTCACATCAGATGGCAAGGTTTCACTTGAACATATCGAGTGCAACGCAGCATGTGATTACGCACCTGTCGTCATGGCTAACTGGGAATTTTATGACAATCAAACAGTCGAATCAGCAAAGGCACTAGTTGATGGTGCGCGCGCAGGAAATCCACCTGCGCCAACACGTGGTCCAAATCGCCTTGTCACATACAAGCAAGCATCTGCAGTACTAGCCGGACTTAACGATGGTCTTGCTGGCGAAGGTGTTCAGGCTGGCGGACCAACACTTCTTGGTCTTGGTATTGCACGTGCTGCAGAGAAGGGTGGGAAGTAATGACAAAGTTATCGCCAGTTCTCTCTGCACATTGGGATGATAAAGATTCATTTACCATCGAAGGCTACAAGCGCCACGGTGGTTACAAAGCTGCTGAAAAAGCGCTTGCTATGAATCCAGATGATGTTATTCAAATGATTAAAGATTCTGGACTTCGCGGTCGCGGTGGTGCAGGTTTTCCTACAGGAATGAAGTGGGGCTTTATCCCGCAAGGCGATAATAAAGAGCACTACCTCGTTGTTAATGCAGACGAATCAGAGCCAGGCACATGTAAAGATATGCCGCTTCTTATGGCCAACCCACATGTTTTGATCGAGGGATGCATCATCGCCTGCCATGCAATTCGCGCAAAGCAAGCTTTCATTTATATCCGCGGAGAAGTAACTCATGTTGTGCGCCGCGTTAACCAAGCAATTACAGATGCATACGCTGCAGGCATTCTTGGTAACGGTGTTGATGTTGTACTACATGTCGGTGCTGGTGCATATATCTGTGGCGAAGAGACCGCCTTGCTTGATTCACTCGAAGGTTTCCGCGGACAACCACGTCTTCGTCCACCGTTTCCAGCGATCGCTGGTCTCTATGCAAAGCCAACCGTTGTAAACAATGTTGAGTCGATCGCATCTGTTCCAGCAATTATTGCAAACGGTGCCGAGTGGTACCAAGCAATGGGTACTGAAAAGTCAAAGGGTGCAACGTTGTACTCACTCTCTGGCCATGTAAATAACCCCGGACAATTTGAAGCACCTCTTGGAATCACATTGCGCGAAATTCTTGAACTTGCCGGGGGAGTGCGCACCGGACATAAGCTCAAATTCTGGACACCAGGTGGTTCTTCAACTCCAATCTTTACCGATGCGCACCTCGATACTCCTTTGGATTATGAGGGTGTTGCCGCTGCAGGTTCAATGCTTGGCACAAAGGCGCTTCAAATTTTTGATGAAACAACATGTGTGGTTCGTGCAGTGTTGCGGTGGACCGAATTTTATAAGCACGAATCATGTGGAAAGTGCACACCGTGTCGCGAAGGCACATGGTGGCTTGTTCAGATCTTGCGTGATCTCGAAGCAGGCGTTGGAACAGAAGCCGATCTTGAAAAACTTCTTGATCTCTGTGACAACATTATGGGACGTTCATTCTGTGCACTTGGCGATGGTGCAACTAGTCCAATTACTTCATCCATTAAATATTTCCGTGAGGAATATATTGCTCACTTAACTAACGGTGGGTGCCCATTTGATCCAGTTCAATCAACTCTCTTTGTAGGAGCAAGCAAATAATGACTACCCAAGAGAGCGCCGTTGCAGTAGAACTGATTACTGTCGTCATCGATGGATTTGAAGTGAACGTCCCCAAGGGAACACTCGTTATACGTGCAGCAGAAAAATTAGGAATTCAGATTCCGCGATTCTGCGATCACCCACTTCTTGATCCAGTTGGCGCATGTCGTCAGTGTCTTGTTGATATTGAAATTAATGGCCGCGCATTCCCTAAACCTCAGGCATCATGCACCATTCCTGTTGAGCCAAATATGATTGTAAAAACTCAACTCACATCTCCTGTTGCCGACAAGGCGCAGAAAGGTGTGATGGAGCTTCTCCTTGGAAACCACCCACTTGATTGCCCAGTCTGCGATAAAGGCGGAGAGTGCCCACTACAAAATCAAGCAATGTCTAATGGAAATGCCGAAGCTCGTCTTGGTGGAGTTAAGCGAACCTTTGAAAAGCCAATCAATATTTCATCCCAAGTTCTTCTTGATCGTGAGCGTTGCGTTTTATGCGCGCGCTGTACTCGCTTTTCTGAACAGATCGCATCAGATCCATTCATCACTCTTAACCATCGCGGTGCGCTACAGCAAGTAGGTATCTATGAGAATGATCCATTTAAATCATATTTCTCGGGAAATACAATCCAAATATGCCCAGTAGGTGCGCTCACTGGTGCTTCCTACCGCTTCCGCGCGCGTCCATTTGATCTCGTCTCAACACCATCTGCATGTGAGCATTGTGCTTCAGGTTGTGACATGCGCACCGATGTCCGTCGTGGAAAAACTCTGCGACGTCTTGCAGGAGATGATCCAGCAGTTAACCAAGAGTGGAACTGCGATAAAGGTCGTTGGGCATTTAAATACATCACATCACAGAATCGTTTGTCACAGCCACTTGTACGCAATGCAGAAGGCGAACTGGTACCAGCATCATGGCCTGAAGCACTTGCCGCTGCCGCTGCTGGCCTTGTCGGCAAGCGAGTAGGAGTAGTCGTTGGTGGCCGTCCAACACTTGAGGATGCATACGGTTACGCAAAGTTTGCACGTATTGCGCTCAACACAAACGATATTGATTTCCGAGCACGCTTAACCTCTGATGAAGAAGCCAATTTCCTAGCATCCACTGTTGTTGGATCAGCAGTTGAATATAAAGATATTGATTCAGCCGATCATGTCCTCTTGGTTGCCTTCGAGCCAGAAGAAGAATCACCTATTGTCTTCTTACGTTTAAATAAAAACTTTAAAAAGCGCGCGCTGACCGTTACATCAGTTGCTTCCAAAGGATCCATTGCGATGGATAAGTTAAAGGCAAACTTTATTAAGGTCGCCCCCGGCAATGAAGCTCAGGCTTTGGCAACAGTTGAGTTAACTGCAAGGTCTGTAATTTTGGTTGGCGAACGCGCATCAGAGAGCGCTGGTTTGCTTTCAGCAGCGCATACATTGGCTCAAAAGAGCGGTGCAAAACTTGCATGGATTCCTCGCAGAGCAGGCGAACGAGGCGCACTTGAGGCTGGCGCATTTAGCCACCTACTTCCTGGCGGTCGCCCTGTTGCAGATTCTGCGGCACGCGTTGATATGGCAGCGGCATGGGGCGTGAGCACACTTCCTTCACATCCTGGACGCAGCGTCAGCGAAATGATTGATGCTGTACACAACGGTGATTTAGACGCACTTGTTGTGGGTGGCGTGGATATTGCGGATATGCCAAATAGTCTTCGTATAACAGATGCTTTCAAGAAGGCGTTTGTTGTTTCACTTGAAATTGCACATTCTTCAGTAACAGAAGTAGCAGATGTTGTACTTCCGGTTGCAGCGATAACAGAGAAGTATGGCACTTTCGTTAACTGGGAAGGTCGCCCGCGTACATTTGCGGCAGCAGTTGCTGATTCTTTGAACCGTAGCGATGTCCGCATTCTTTCAGTTTTGGCAGACGCTATGGGTCAATCAATAATGCTCGGAACAGTGACAGCGGCTGCTCGTGAATTTGCTCAACTTGGAAAATGGGAAGGTGCCCGAGCCTCACACGTTCTGGTTCAACCAGAATCCCCAGTAAAGGTTTCAGGTGATCAGGCGATTATTACTTCATGGCGTCGCCTACTTGATGAAGGCTCATTACAGGTCGGCGAAGATAATCTCGCTGGAACTCGTAGACCGACAATTGCAGTGATCTCACCATCACGTGCCCAATCAATAGGTGTTGTATCAGGAGATCGCCTTCGTATCTCAAATGCACAGGGAAGCATCACTCTTCCTGCGCTTGTTGAAGATATTCATGATGATGCCGTGTGGCTTCCACGTAATTCAATTGGCTCTAATCCATTGCAGACCCTCAACGCTGTCCATGGCGAACTAGTAACGGTGGTGAAAGCATGACAACTGCAGAACTTCTCGGACAGGATCCGGTATGGCTGATCGTTATTAAGGCTGTGATTGTCTTTGCAATATGCGTAGTTTCAACACTGCTTGCCGTGTGGACTGAGCGCCGAGTGTTGGCAAAGATGCAACTGCGCACAGGACCAAACCGTGTCGGACCATTTGGTCTTATTCAATCATTGGCAGATGGTGTGAAGCTAGCGCTCAAGGAGGACATTATTCCTGCAGCCGCCGATAAGGTGGTATTTATCGCAGCGCCAATCATCGCCACATCTATGTGCTTCATGGCTTTTGCTGTCATTCCGATGACTGGCAAAGTAAATCTCTTTGGACAGGAAACAGCGCTCCAATTAACAGATCTCTCTGTAGGAGTTCTTTACATTCTTGCTGTGACCTCAATTGGTGTCTACGGCATCGTTCTTGCAGGGTGGTCATCTGGTTCCACTTATCCATTACTTGGTGGATTACGTTCTAGTGCTCAAGTGGTCTCATATGAAATTGCAATGGGACTATCTCTTGTCGCAGTCTTTATCTACGCGGGTTCCATGTCGACATCAGAAATCATCGGCGCACAGCATGAAAACTATTGGAACGCTCTCGTTCTATTCCCATCATTTGTGATCTTTGTAATATCTATGGTGGGCGAGACAAACCGAGCCCCATTTGATTTGGCTGAAGCCGAAGGTGAACTTGTAGGCGGTTTTCACACCGAGTACTCATCGCTTAAATTTGCTCTCTTCTTTTTAGCCGAATATGTAAATATTGTTGCCGTCTCAGCTCTTGCTACAACTTTGTTCTTAGGTGGATACCACGCACCTCCAGGACTCGGCTTTACTGAAGGCTGGCTCGGCGGATGGTTCACAATCGTCTGGTTCTTCCTCAAGGTAAATATCTTCTTCTTTATCTTCATGTGGCTTCGTGCATCTCTTCCACGTCTTCGTTACGACCAGTTCATGAAATTTGGTTGGAAGGTTCTCATTCCAGCCTCACTACTGTGGATCCTTACCGTTGCATCCCTTCGCGTAATTCAGCAAGAGGGTGCATCTCGTACGGTAACCATCGCATTCACACTTGGTGTGGTTCTCATTGCATTAGCTATCACATCACTTTTCGAGCGGAGTAAGAAGAAGTCACAAGTGCCGTTGGCGGAAAGCTCGGCTCCAGATTTTCCAGTCCCATCACTTCCTGGTATTTCTTCACTCAACGTTTCAGCAAAGACAGGGGGCGATCGTGAGTAATTCACTCGAGCCAAAGAAGAGCGGTGCTGCACAGAATGTAGATGACGTCTCTTTCGTTGAGGTAGACCAACCAGGTCCTGCACCACTTATCCAACAAGCCAAAGGATTCTGGACCACATTCCGTTCCATGTTTAAAAAGAATCTCACCGTTGCTTATCCAGATGTGAAAGCGCCAACCGAAGAGCGTTTCCATGGACGCCATCAATTAAATCGCCACCCAGATGGCTTAGAGAAGTGCATTGGCTGTGAGTTATGCGCGTGGGCGTGCCCAGCGGATGCGATCTTTGTCGAAGGAGCCGATAACACTCCTGATAATCAGATGTCTCCCGGTGAGCGATTTGGCAAGGTTTATCAAATCAATTACCTGCGTTGCGTTTTCTGCGGCCTATGTATTGAAGCATGTCCAACTCGCGCACTCACCATGACAAATGAATATGAACTTGCAGATACTTCTCGCGAAAAGCTGATTTTTGAAAAAGAAGATTTACTTGCTCCATTACGGGCGGGTATGTTGCAACCGCCGCATCCAATGTATCCAGGAATGACTGATACAAATTACTACAATGGAGATGTAACAACTGCGCATCCTTCTCAAGAAAGGAAGCCAGAATAGTGTTAGAGATTGCAACACCAGAGACGATTATGTTCTGGGCACTTGCCCCACTATCAGTTGTCGCAGCGCTCGGAATGCTCGTCGTAAAAAAGGCCGTTCACTCTGCAATTTTACTTGCCTTCGTTATGGTCACATTGGCAATCTTCTATATTGCACAGGGCGCTGTATTCCTAGGCGTTGTACAGATTGTTGTCTACACAGGTGCTGTCATGATGCTCTTCCTATTTATCTTGATGCTCGTTGGCGTTGATTCATCTGATTCACTCACGGAGACAATTAGAGGCTTGAGGTGGATTGCAATCACAGCCGCCCTTGGTTTCGGCGGACTGATGATTGCTCTCATTGCTCGAGCAACACTTGGCCGCACTGCTATTGGCCTTGAAATCGCAAATTCAGGTGGAAATGTCGAAGGAATTGCGATGTTGCTCTTCTCAGATTATGTGCTGCCATTTGAAGTAATTTCAGCGCTACTTATTACAGCAGCACTTGGTGCAATGGTCTTGGCTCACCATCAACGAACCAATCATCGCCCAACCCAACGTGAACAAGCGATTGCCCGTTTTCGTACCGGCTCACTCAGCGATGCTGCCGGACTCCCAGGCCCGGGCGTGTACGCCCTTCACAATGCCGTTGATGTTCCCGCTCTTCTTCCAGATGGAACGCCGGCACCCACATCAATTTCAGCAACGCTGAAAGCGCGTGGTGATGTTATTGAATCGGGGCAATTCCAGCTCGATGTTGTTGACCCCACTATTAAAGAGGAGAAGTAAGTGGATCCATATAACTACCTCTACCTCGCAGCTCTCCTTTTTACAATTGGCGCAGTCGGAGTTGTTCTTCGCCGAAACGCAATTGTTGTCTTTATGTGTATTGAATTAATGCTCAATGCTGGAAATCTCTCACTTGTTACCTTCTCCCGCATCAATGGTGATCTCAATGGACAAGTCGTAGCATTCTTTACGATGGTCGTTGCAGCATGTGAGGTCGTAGTTGGCCTTGCAATTATTGTCGCGATATACCGTTCCCGTCGATCGGCATCAATTGACGATGCCAGTTTGTTGAAACGATAGCCATGGTGACTTCAAGCTCACTCGTCTATTTGATTGGACTACCTTTATTTGGTGCCGCATTTCTTCTATTAATCGGTCGAAAGGCAGATAAATGGGGACACCTCTTTGCAACAGCAATGTCAGCTGGGTCATTCATTCTTGGCCTTCTTCACTTCTTTGCAATGACCAATCGCCCAACACAAGAACGGCCCATCACGCAAACACTCTTCACGTGGATTGAAGTCGGCGCCTTCAAAGTTGATGCAGCCTTACTACTAGATCAGCTTTCAATCTGTTTTGTCCTACTTATTAGCGGCGTGGGAACTCTGATCCACATTTACTCGATCTCCTATATGGCTCACGATGAAAATCGTCGACGTTTCTTCGCCTACCTCAATCTCTTTGTCGCCTCAATGTTGCTCCTAGTACTCGGAAATTCATATCTCAATCTCTATGTCGGCTGGGAAGGCGTGGGGTTGGCTTCATATCTTCTTATTGGTTTCTGGAACAAAAAGCCAGCCTATGCAACTGCCTCAAAGAAGGCATTCGTTATGAACCGTGTTGGTGATATGGGTCTGACTATTGCAATCATGATCGCCTTTGCAACTATGGGCACCGTCTCATTTGATGGTGTCAAAGAGGCTGTTGATCGCGTTGGTACTCCAACGCTCACGGCGATGGGCATTATGTTATTAGTCGCTGCTGCAGGAAAATCGGCACAATTCCCTCTGCAGGCATGGCTCGGCGATGCGATGGCGGGACCGACCCCTGTATCTGCGCTGATTCATGCCGCAACAATGGTGACCGCCGGTGTCTATCTCATCGTGCGCTCTAACTTTGTCTTTGATGCTGCCCCAACAGCGCAACTCTTAGTCGTCATCGTCGGTGCAATTACTCTGATCTTTGGTGCCCTCATTGGTATGGCAAAAGATGACATCAAGAAAGCACTTGCTGCATCGACTATGTCGCAGATCGGATACATGATTGTTGCAGCTGGTCTTGGACCTGCAGGATATGCCTTTGCAATCATGCACCTTCTTACACACGGTTTTTTCAAAGCAGGAATGTTCCTCGGCGCAGGTTCAGTGATGCATGGCATGAATGATGAAGTAAATATGCGCAAATATGGTGGCCTTCGAAAAGTGATGCCAATTACCTTTGCTACCTTCGGTCTTGGTTATCTTGCAATCATTGGTGTTCCACCGTTTGCAGGTTTCTACTCTAAGGATGAGATTATTGCGGCAGCGTTCAATTCTGGCGGGGCTCAAGGAATAATTCTTGGAAGCGTCACACTTCTTGGTGCTGTGATCACGGCGTTTTATATGACACGTGTCATGGTCCTTACATTTTCAGGTAAGCCACGCTGGGATGATGGTGTTCATCCTCATGAGTCGCCAGCGCTTATGTGGCTACCAATGGCTCTCTTGGCTATTGGTTCGGTCACCGCAGGGTTTTTATTTACACAAGGTGACGCTCTCGTGAGTTGGCTCTCCCCATTATTTGCGAAGAAGGCAGAGTATGACGAGCTGATGCCACATAGTGTTGTCACGGTTCTGGCAATTATGGCGGTAATTATCGGTGTGACTGCAGCGCTAATGAAGTATCAATTTAAGAGCGTTGACGTAGTAGCACCATCAGATGTATCGCTTGCAACACGTCTTGCTCGTAATGATCTTGGCCAAGATGCTGTTAACGAGGCTCTCTTCATGCGACCTGGACAAGTCCTCACAGAAGGAATTGTTGCAATCGATGAGAAGGTTGTTGATGGTGCAGTTCGAGGTATCGGAGCTATGACAGTTGGATCGGGTGCCACTCTTCGACGGACCCAGTCAGGCTATGTGCGCTCATACGCCGCCCTCATTCTTCTCGGTGCACTCGTTCTTCTCGCTGCAATCTGGGTGGTGACTCAATAATGACTCTGACAATTATCATGTTATTGCCACTCATTGGCGCTGCGCTGATCGCTTTTCTTCCTGCTGCGCAAGAGCGCTTGGTTAAGCAAGTGGCGCTAGCCACGACAGTAATAGTTGCAGTAGTAACGATTGCCAAAGCGTTGAACTTCAACGTTGACAATACTGATTTGCAATTTCGCCAAAGCTACTCATGGATTTCATCCTTTGGAATCAATTGGGCACTTGGCGTTGACGGAATCGCGCTCGTTCTTATATTAATGTCAGTAATTCTTGCTCCAATTGTGATTCTTGGTGGGTGGAATGAAGCAGAAGGTGGACGCTTTGGCGTTAAGACCTTCTATATCTTGATCCTTGTTCTCGAGACAATGGTTATTGGTGTATTTGCAGCAACAGATCTCTTCCTCTTCTACATACTCTTTGAAGCGATGCTGATTCCAATTTACTTCCTGATTGGCGGATATGGCAGCGGAGAACGCGCTGCTGCTGCAGTCAAGTTCCTTCTGTACAGCCTCTTTGGTGGCTTGCTGATGCTCGCCTCAATTATCGGACTCTTCGTTATTTCTGGACAGAACGGCGAAGTGAGCTTTGACATCACCACACTTTCTGAGCTACACACAACAATGAGTGCAACAACTCAGAACTTACTCTTCCTTGGATTCTTTATCGCCTTTGCAATCAAAGCGCCGTTGTGGCCATTTCATACCTGGCTTCCAGATGCGGCCAAGAGTGGATCTGCTGGTACATCTATCCTGCTCCTTGGAATTCTCGACAAGGTCGGAACGTACGGAATGATCCGTTTCTGTCTTGAGTTATTCCCTGATGCGAGTAAAACATTTACTCCACTTATTATCGTTCTCTCGTTGATTTCAATTCTCTACGGTGCATTTCTGGCGATCGGTGCAAGAGATATTAAGCGCTTGATTGCATATACATCAATTTCACACTTTGGGTTCATTACGCTTGGAATCTTTGCAATGACAACGCAGTCACAAGCCGGCGCGACTCTGTATATGTTTAATCACGGCTTCTCTACCGCCGCACTCTTCTTAGTGGCAGGCTGGATGATCCTTCGCCGTGGCTCATCAACAATTTCGGACTTTGGTGGCCTGCAGCGGATCACTCCGATCATGGCGTGGTCTTTCTTTTTCGCCGGATTATCTGGTCTCGCGCTCCCCGGACTTTCAAGTTTTGTGAGTGAATTTCTCGTCTTGGTGGGCACATACACGAGGTATCCAGCGGCAGCAATCATTGCAACGTTTGGAATCGTTCTCGCCGCCCTCTATATATTGATTCCAGTCCAGCGCGCTCTGCACGGCGAGACAACGCCTGGAAATGAGACCCTAAAAGACCTTAACCTGCGTGAGAAATTCGCAATAGCACCTGTTATTGCAATTATTATTTTTCTGGGCTTCTATCCTTCACCTCTATTAAAGATAATTAATCCAGCCGCTGCACACATTGTGCAGCAACAGGGGTATAGCGATCCCATACCAACAGTAAATGGAGGAAAGTAAGTGAATACCTTTACATCTCCAGTTCTAAACTACGCAATGTTGGCACCAATTCTGGTGGTCTTGGCTGGCGCTGTTATCGGAGTTCTTATCGAGGCATTTGCTCCACGTAAATCACGTAGCTCATCTCAATTACTTCTCTCAATATTCACTTTGGTTATAGCGCTAGCTTTTCTCTTTCGCACACGTGGATCGTATTCAAATAAAGCAGCGATGAACTCAGTCACCTTTGATGGCGCTGGTTATTTACTGCAAATGAGCATTCTGATTATTGCACTCATTGCAATTTTACTCTTGTCCGATAGCGATAAGTTTGCTGCAGCGCCAACTGCTGCTCCAGGCTCTGATGAGGAACGTCAGGCACAGGCGGCCAATATTCGCGTGACTGAAATTTATCCGCTGACTCTCTTTGCAATCGGCGGAATGCTTTTATTTACCGTTGCAACAGATCTGATTACCCTCTTTGTCGCTTTAGAAGTTCTCTCGCTGCCTCTCTATCTCATGGCAGGTCTTGCTCGCCGCCGCCGCCTGGCATCACAAGAAGCAGCGCTTAAATATTTTCTCCTTGGCGCATTTTCATCTGCATTCTTTCTCTTTGGAGTCGCTTACCTTTACGGATATTCAGGCTCGATCACCTATGCCGGTATTGCTGCAGCAGTAACTGGTAGCGCAGCTAATGATGTATTCCTATTAATTGGTATCTCTTTTGTCAGTGTAGGTCTGCTCTTCAAAGTAAGCGCAGTCCCATTTCATTCATGGGCGCCTGATGTCTATCAAGGTTCACCAACTGCAGTCACTGCCTTTATGGCCGCTGCAACAAAGGTTGCAGCCTTTGGCGCAATGCTCCGTATTTTCTATGTCGCATTCGCTGGTGATGTCTGGCAGTGGCGACCAATGCTCACTGCAATTGCGCTGATAACAATGGTTTTTGGTTCACTTGTTGCCATATCTCAGCGTGATGTAAAGCGTATGCTCGCCTATTCATCAATTGCACACGCTGGCTTCTTGTTGTCAGGAGTAATCGCACTCAATAAATCTGGTCTTGATGCGACTATTTTCTATCTCTTTGCCTATGGTGTGGCAACAGTTGGAGCTTTTGCCATCATCTCACTCATATCTGATTCATCGGGTGAGGTAACTGATCTCAATCGATGGGCTGGACTTGGAAAACGTTCACCCTGGATCGCAACTTCTTTTGCATTTTTACTTCTTGCCTTTGCTGGAATTCCGCTCACCAGCGGATTCGTTGGTAAGTTCTCGATCTTTTCAGCTGCCTACGAGAGTGGAAATACAGCGATTCTCATCACTGGAGTTCTCTCATCAGCGATTGCAGCATTTTTCTATATCCGCATAATCGTCCTCATTTTCTTTAAAGATCCTGTCGAAGATGGAACAAGTGTTGTGATCCCATCTATCTATACACGGATCACCATCGTTGCTTCCCTGATCATCACATTGGTTCTTGGAGTCTTTCCAGCACCAGTTCTTGATTACATCACTCAAACTGCCTTCTTCCTTCGCTGATGGCGTCATTTGGTATTCCAGATCTTTCACCAGCGCTTGAGGCAGATCTAGCCAAGCGAATGGTTGAAGTGGAGGCTCTTCTCCGCTCGCAGGTTGAAGGTAAATACCCGCTCGTTATTGAAACCTCTCGCCATCTACTCGAAGCGGGAGGCAAGCGTCTTCGCCCCCTTCTTACTTTGATTACATCTCATTACGGAGATCCATCGGCGCAGGGTGTTATTGAGGCGGCGGTGGTCTGCGAGTTAACGCATGTGGCAACTCTTTATCACGATGATGTAATGGATGAAGCACCGTTACGACGTGGCGTTGAAAGTGCAAATAATCGATGGGGAAACACTGTTGCGATTTTAACCGGAGATTATCTCTTCGCACGCACCTCAGATATGTTGGCAGATTTGGGCCCAGCCGCAGTTCACCTTCAGGCGCAGACATTTGAGCGCTTAGTGATCGGACAAATTATGGAGACTCAAGGGCCGGCAGATGGAGCAGATCCACTACAGCATTACTTAAGTGTCGTTGCAGATAAAACTGGTTCGTTGATCTCAGCCAGTGCTCAATTTGGTGCGATGCTTGCAGGCGCACCTCATGAACAAATCAGCGCTCTTGCTGCTTTCGGTGAAAAGATTGGAATTACATTTCAGTTAGTTGATGATGTTATCGACATCGCAAGCCAATCACATGAGTCAGGCAAGACCCCAGGCACGGATATCAAAGAGGGTGTATCAACTTTGGTGACACTTAATGTCATGAGTTCCACCCGCGCGCAGGATCGGGATCTGCAAGAAGTACTTAAAGCTCCGATCGCAGATCAGGTTGTAGTAAATCAGGTCTTGAATCAACTGCGCCAACACCCAGCGCTGGAACAGTCTCGAGAGCAGATTTTAACTATTGCAAATGAAGCGCGAAACCTCTTAGGTCCTCTGCCACTCAATGATGCAACCAGTGCGCTCTTTTCCCTATGTGATGCTGTGATCGACCGCTCTTCCTGATTTAACTAAGTCAAGGGCAAGGGCAACAAGTGCGATCCAAATAATAACGAAGCCAATCCAGCGCGCAGCAGGCATATCTTCATTGAAATACCAGACACCAATCGAAAATTGAATAGTCGGTGTGATGTACTGCAGTAGACCAATTAAGGTAAGAGGCAATCTATTTGTCGCACCGTTAAAGAGTAAGAGTGGGATTGCAGTAATAGCGCCTCCACCGATGAAGAGAAGTGTGATTTTCCACGAAACTCCAAATTGACCCTCACCCTGATTTCCAAGCCAAATCAGGTAGGCAAGATAGGCACCACTTGAGATAAGTGTTTCGATTGATAACCCTTCAAGTGCGCCAAGACCTAGTTGTTTCTTTACTAAACCGTAACCACCCCAAGAAAATGCCAAGCCCAGCGCGATCCATGGCAGACGGCCATAGTCCACAGTGAGCACAGCAACTCCGAGCGTTGCTACCCCAACTGATACCCATTGCAGTGGCCGCATCTTTTCTTTAAGAATTAGTACCCCGGTTGCGATGACAACTATCGGGTTAATGTAATAACCGAGAGAAGCTTCAACGACGTGACCAGATGTCGCAGCGTAGATATAGATAATCCAATTGATTGAGATCAGTATCGAACCTAAGAAAAGTCCTGCAACTATCTTTGGTCGCTTTAAAAGCGAGAGAGTTGATTTGAGGGCCTTTGTAATCCATAAAACAATAAAACAGAAAACTAAAGTCCATACAGCCCGGTGCGAGACAATCTCGACAGGGTTTGCAGGTTCAAGTAGCGGCCAATAAATCGGAAAGAGACCCCAGAGTGAATATGCGCTGACCCCAAAGAGCAGGCCGAGGCTTCTTACCTTTGCCTTTTCTTCTCTCATCGCTATCTAAAGTTCACAAATTGAACAGCAAAGTCCCATTTACCGTCTTTAATCATGGCGATTGCATCCTGAAGATCATCTCTGCTCTTACTTGTTACTCTCAACTCATCACCCTGAATCTGGCTCTTCACAGATTTTGGTCCCTCATCACGGAGAAATTTTGCAATCTTCTTGGCATTCTCTGTGGAGATACCTTCTTTAAGAGGGCAAGAGATCTTGTAAATCTTTCCAGATAATTGTGGCTCGCTTGGATCGATATGCTTGAGCGAGACTCCACGTTTAATCATTTTATCTTTCACAACATCAAGTGTCGCCTTAGCGCGCTCTTCGGTATCGGCCTCAATATTGATCTTCTCTCCAACCATTTCAATCTTGGCGCCGGTATTCTTGAAATCAAATCGGGTATCGATCTCACGGATTGCTTGATTGATCGCGTTATCGAGCTCCATACGATCGATCTTTGACACTACATCGAAACTGGAATCTGCCACAGGTGGACCCTCTGCTTTCTTAGGTAAAGCTAGCCAATCGAGTGAAGAATCGCCTCGGCCATCGTCGCTGTTGGATATGAAGATTGAGTGCCAAGTCTAGTGACACTATCTGAGGCACAGGCGCAGCCAAGGGCGATCGCTCGCCTTTCATCCATTCCTAGGGCTAGGCCCACCGAAAATGCACCGACAAATGCATCCCCTGCTCCCGTAGTGTCGATTGCGGTGACCTTCGGCGCACTCACACGTTCAACTCGGCCATCAAGAGTGGTAAATGCTGCTCCTTGATCTCCAAGCGTTACTGCAAAACGCGTCTTTAGCGTTGTTGCTAGTTGAAGGATAATTTCATCGCTCGTTGGTTCAAGTCCTTGCGGATGCATCCCTGCAAATTCACTTTCGTTGGGAATGATCCAATCACTTAAGGAGATAAGTTCAGGAGATATCGCAGCAAAAGGTGCGGGATTTAACACAGTGAGTGCACCACATGATCGCGCTGTCGCAAAGGCTTGGGTTGTCACTGCCTGTGGGATTTCGAGTTGGCCAATAACAACCGAGTATCCCTTCAAACTCTCAAGTGCAGATTTAGCCTCTGCTGGAGTCATGGCGTTATTAGCGCCCGGAACACAGATAATTCGGTTACTCCCGTCGGGCTCTACCCAAATTGGAGCAACTCCACTAGCACCAGAAGTTCGTAATACAAAAGTTATATCTATACCTTGCTCTTGAAAATTAGAGAGAGTAGTGTCTCCGAATACATCGTTACCTAAAGTATTTACCATCGAGACGGTTGCACCAAGACGTCTTGCCATCACTGCTTGGTTGGCACCTTTGCCACCAAAACCTAATGCAAATGAATCACCAACTACCGTTTCACCTGCGCTTGGAACTTTTTTTGTATAGGTAACCATGTCAATCATTGTGCTGCCAACGACAACGACATATGGCTGCTTCGACATTAATTTCTCCCCGCGACACGTAGAAATAAAAGCTGAACGCTCTAGACGGAAATGTACTCCACGAGATAGGTTATCTGCAATCGTTATCAGTAATGATTTTTTTACACCGACAAGGAGGCCGGCGTTGTCCACTGTCACAATCACCGACGTCGCAAAACATGTCGGAGTTTCGGTTGCAACGATATCTCGCCACCTCAGTGGTTTTACAGTCCGCAACGAAGAGAGAATTCGTCAAGCAATCATTGAATTGAATTATCGTCCAAGTGCGGCTGCAAGAAATCTTAAATCTGGTCGCACAGGAATAATCGCCATAGTTGTCCCAGATATCACCAACCCATTCTTTGCATCAATTGTCGAAGGTGCAGAGGGCGCTGTTGGAGAAGATCGAATGATCTTGCTCGTTAACACTGGAGACTCACGTCAGCGCGAAGAGAAAGCCTTATCTCAATTATTTGGTCGCGTTGACGGGGTCATCATGGCACCTCTTACCGAAGATGAAGATGGCCCATCATTTTTTAGCCAATTCGGATTGCCGATTGTCTTTGTTGATCGAGTCACCCAGGATGGAGAGAAGTTCAGCACCGCCCTGACCGATAACTCCAAGGGCGCGTCGATCGCAGTTAACCACTTAATAGGCTTAGGCCATAGAAAAATTGCAATGATTAGTGGCCCGTTAAGCACAACTCCGGGAAGGAAACGAGCAGATGGCTTTAAAGCCTCGCTCAAGAAGTCGGACTTGGCTTGCGAATATTTCATTGAATCTGATTTCAGCGAAGAGGGTGGTTACGCAGCAATGTGTGCGCTCCTCGAGTATAACGATGCACCGACAGCCGTCTTTGTCGCTAACAATTTGATGACCATTGGCGCTCTACATGCCTTACGCGATCGCGGAGTACAGGTGCCAGACCAGATTTCAATTATTGGATTTGATGATCTTGATTTTGCTGAACTGATTAACCCTCCACTTACCGTGATTGCGCGAGATGCACGCCTACAAGGGGCGCTTGCGATGGAGTTAATGATCAAGCAGTTAACAACCGGGGCTAGCACCCCAACTGAGCATTCAATGGTCGATGTACAACTTATTGAGAGAGGATCGTGTGCACCTCCCCGAGAGATGCAGACGATCGCTTTCAACAAGGTAAACCGTTGAGTAAATGAGTGATCACTCGAATAAACAAAAAGGGGAAATACAAAAAATGCAAAACAAAACTCTCCGCAAGCTAGGAGCAGCAACAGTTACAGCTGCTCTTATGCTTACAGGATTTATCGCTGCAGCTCCAGCTCAGGCAGCGACAAAGACAAAGACAATTGGTATCGCGTACAGCTTGGGCGGCCGCGATGTGCCAGGCTTTAACCAGCTTGCATACATCGGCGTAAAGCCACTGCTCGCTAAGGACAAATCGCTCAAACTCATTGAGTCTCAAGATAACCCAACAGCAACTGATGATCAGCGTGCGGAGCGTCTACGTCTGATGGCACAAAAGGGTGCAAACCCAATCGTTGTAGTTGGATTCACATACGCAGCAGCTCTCGGTAAGGTCGCTCCGGAATTCCCTAAGGTTCAGTGGGGAATTGTGGATGACTCTTCAGTCAAGCTTCCAAACGTTCAGAGCATTGTCTTTAAAGAAGAAGAGGGCTCATACCTCGTAGGTGTTGCAGCTGGACTTAAGACAAAGACAAAGAGCGTTGGATTCATCGGTGGAGTTAATACACCACTTATCGCTAAGTTCGAAGCTGGCTTTATCGCAGGCGTTAAGGCTGTAGATAAGACCATCACAGTTAAGTCGACATACATCTCTAACTTCCCAGACTTCTCAGGATTTAACGATCCTGCAAAGGGCTACGAAGCCGCAAAGGGTATGTATGAGAATGGTGCAGATATTGTTTACGCAGCAGCTGGTGGAACTGGGACAGGTATGCACAAGGCTGCTTCTGAGCTCGGAAAGTGGTCAATTGGCGTAGATGCTGACGAAGCAACTTACCCAGCACATTCTGCATACAAGAAGACAATCCTTACATCAATGCTCAAGCGCGTTGATCTTGGAACCCGTGCTTTCGTTGCCAATGCTATTGCAGGCAAGAAGACAGCTGGAGTCAAGACTTGGGGAGCTAAGCAAGGTGGAGTTGGTTACACAACTACAGGTGGTTACATAAAAGACATCACCTCAAAGATCAATGCATTCCAGAAAAAGATTGCATCAGGAGCAGTTGTAGTTCCAACAGATCCAACCAAGGCATAAGCTAAAAATCAATTAAGTAGTGTGAAGTGCGCCGCTGAAATAGCG
>JBIJAL010000079.1:0-4564 GCA_044345775.1 Candidatus Planktophila sp. | reverse complement strand
ATCACTTGCTGACGGGACCAATGGAGGCACTGAACCTACTTGGAAGCGAAGGCTGGGAAGCAGTCTCGCAATCTAATTATGGATCAACTCACTGGGTGCTCATGAAAAGACGCGTCGCAAGCTAGTTCGCAATTGGCATGCTGTTGATTAGAACAGGATGTTGTTGACGAACGGCACAACAATTAGCAGAACGATTACCAATCCACCCAAACTAGCCAAGAGCGGTACCGTTCCAATTCCCTGCTTATCGGGAACAAACGAAGCGTTATCAGAGTTGGCAATTGTGTCAACTAAGCGCGTGATGAATGACTTGTTTGGCCCGGAATAAACACTTCCATTCTTGGCGTTGATAGTCATCAACGTTTCACTACCTTGGTCAAGAAATGAAATTACCACCGAGACTTTATTCAAGCCATATTTTCCCCAGCCTTTAATCTTTCCAGGGGAAGAGTTTTTGATGCCGCCTAACTTTCTGAGGGCGTTCTCCACGACGTGCTGAGCCTCGGACTGCGCTCCATGAAGTATGAATTGGGAATCTGTAGCTCCAGCACTAATTTTCATTTTCTCTCCTTAAGTCAGTTGCGATTTTAACTTACTTACGTCTAGTGGCTAGTGATTTTGAATCTAAGGTTGCCTTGCCTTTCGTTGGTTGTCTTCTTTCACTCGAATTGATCAGTCATGACTGGGGACATTCCAACAAGAACCAAGTGTCGTGGCCGCCGGTGCTCCTGCAGATCCTGAAGAGAAGTTGATTGCATGTGTTGCTGGGGCGAGCTGAGATAAGTTCTTGAACAGGGGCACCAGTTTGCCCAAAGTGATCATTTCACGCGTAAACTTTCTTTACTAATCTTGAGAACTGGAAAGCAGTGACCATGGAGACAATCGGAGATTACATCTCACTAATTTTTCTATTGGTATTTGGTATTTGGATTGGATCAATAATCCACACCTACTATATGAGACAGATTCTTAGTGAATTAAAGAAGTTGAATCAAGGCACTTCTAGCGATCCAAAAACTGTTCCACCAAAGACCCTTTATAAAGGGTCTTTAATGTATTGCTCTGATTGTGATAGAGGATTTAGAGCTGATCGACCCTCCTGTCCTGACTGTGGCGGAACCAACCGTTACCAAAAGAACGAATAGTTGGCCATATCTACAAAATCTTATTCAAATTAATAACCACTCCCCAGAGTCTCAAGACGCTTTGTAGTCACAAGTGACTCATCAGCGCTGACCACTAATTCACCGATATTCCTTGGTAGCGAATGTGCATTGGTAGAAGGTGAAAGCAAGGAGTCTTCCTTCACTTCTAGGAGAATACAAGTTGCTATGCCTCCTAAAATGGGGATCAAAAAGAGAATAGCTGTGAGTAAGATCCGAATTTAAGAGCTGTTAGACACTCCTATATGTTCAATAAACTAGATATTCATACACAGCGTCGGCAATCATGATTGCTACTGCTAAAAGCAGAGGAACGCCGATGATTGCAGCTGTGATCTTCCATCGGATAGTCCATGCGATGTATTCAGGATTCATAAAGTGGTTCATCACCGTATTGCACTCAACGCAGCGGCGGTTGATGATATCTGCACCCTTCCATGTAGCTCCATAAGCATTTGAGTGCTCAATAAAGCCATCTTTAGAGATGTAGCTTTTTCGACTATTGCAACGTGGACACTTGTAAGAATCATTGCGGGGAGGCACAACAAAGTACTTTCTGCCAATGAATGCGAAAAAGGCTTTGACTTTATCCATAGCGAGAATCTCCTTTGGCAGAACAATCTGGGTGACTGGCAAAGTTTAGATTTTCTATATCCGCTCGGCAATGGTCTGAATGGTCAAGAAAAACACCATTTCATGAAGTAAATGTCAGCCCTCTCCCCTACATTCAAATCATGACCACTAAACGAAGTAGGAGATTAATCAAGCTACTGATCTGTCCTGAGTGTGGGCAGGTGGGGACGGGTTACGGGATAAGCAGTTTGGTGAGTAAACAGAGGCGGCAATCTAACGTAATTCAGAGCGTTGAATTAAATCCCCAACGTACCTAGAACGATAATCCAGCCGAGTGCTGACTTAGATACAAGACTCAAGACGATGTATGACTTTTCGCCATATGCGTAAACCTTCCACTTTCCGACCTTCTTGTATTGCAGCCACATATTGATGGCAAAGCTATTAAAGAATAAGAAGGTGAGAAGGAATCCAAATTGCGCGTATACGGGAATGGAGTCAGCGATATTGCTGGTGGAGACCACGAAGTAGAGACCACCCATGATCCAAGGGACGATTCCGGCGAGGACGCCGATATTAAATGGAAGCCATGATGTCTTATCGGTAAGTTGATTGTATTTCTCCATCATCAGACCCATGAGGTTCATGATGAAGTTGAGGAAGAAGATAAAGACAATGCTTGAAAGTTCGATGAGGCCGCCGAGCATGAGTAGGACAACGAGCATCAATGAGGAGCTGATCGCGTACTCCCACCAACGTGCTGGGTTGATGCCCTTGGAGATATTGGCTTCGTAGCGGCGTACATACATTGGCGACGAGATATAAAGATGAGCGAAGGCTGAGAGAAGTAAGAAGATTGGCGCGATCAGCGCGATGGGGAACTCGAAAAGGGTTTGGCTTACAGGCATCACGCCATCGTCGGTCTCGTCAAAGAATCGAGTGATTACCGGGATCGTCGTTTCAGCGTTGAGGATGAATGCGAGCGTGACACCCTGAATGAGGTGGGTGAGTCCGGCAATTCTGTTGAAGGTTTGCAGCTGACGTCCGAGCTGTGTTTCTGGCTTCATTATCTCTCCTTGTTAGGGAGTTAAGGATAGAGGAAGGAAGTTCCCTCTAAAGTACGAGATTCTCCGATGTGCCGCCCTCTGACTGTTCTTCGCCCTCTACGTGGATCTTTCCACCATGCGTACTGCCGCCACCAGACCAGCGCTCTAACTGCTCCCTTGTTGGCTTGAAGTCTGAGAAAATCGCTACTTCATCGGGTTTACACCACTCGCTTAGATCGACGCGAATAGCTACTTCAAATGGTCGAGCTCCAGGATTGACGGCAGATTCTTTAGTCACACCCTCTTTGCTAGGAACTCGCTCGGAGGCGATAAAAATACTTTCAACCGTTTGATGCCTATTTTTCGCAGTGCCTGTTGGAGAAAATGAGGCAACCGACCAAGGTGAGGCAAGATCTGCAATTTCTGCCAACTTATCCTCCCAATTAGAGACTTTCACGTTGCTGGAAACACTGAGTGAGCCATCTAAGTGCAATCCTTCTAATGGATCAGGTCGTAGAGAAACTACTTGAGGTTGGGCAAAAGGTAGGACTTTTTCTTGAACAATTCGCGTGAAGTGCTCAACGAGCTTTTCACCAATCTGGGTAGCTGGCACAGGATTCTCAGATGCCGTTGCAATCAATTGACGCTTTCCAGTTTTCCTCTGATCTTCGTCAAGTTCTCTTATCGCCATGTTATCGGCACCAAATCCAATTGATTCAGCGAGGCTTTGCATCAAATCTGTATATGCCTGATCACGCCAACCTTGAATCTGAATCTCGTTCATGGTTTTGTGTACAAGTTCTTCATACTTTGGACTTTTAGTTGCAATAGTAGGAACTGCGACTTCTACGCAAGCAGGCAATTTGGAGGTATCAGGCACTACTCCGTTAAACATCAAGCTCTCGTCGTTGATGATCCACGGACGATGAAGCCCGATCGACAAAACATCTAGAATCTGAGGGACTTGTGGGTGTAATGAGTCAATTCTCTCGCGCGCTAATCTAACTGATTCAATTCCATTCTCCATGGCAAGTGTTGCTGAATTTTCCTCTGCTACTAATTGCAAATACTCGGAGTTTTTCCGACTGTAGCCAAATAGAAGTCCAATAAAAGTGAGTAGTGAGAAACCAAATATTGACCCAATCACCTGGGCGAGAGATAGGCCAATCGCCTGCTGAAGGAAAAAGTTCAATCCCATCTTCAGGAATGATCTGCCGCCGAATGTATCTGCGATCAAACTGCTCAGCACATCTGAAAATCTGTTTACCAAGAGCAGGAGAAGAACTAATCCCCACGAAATTGAAAAGTTCATCCAAAATCTCTTCATGAACCATTTACGAGTATTCTCACCAAATCCTTCAGGAATCAAAGGTTCGGCATCCGAGAAATCTCTAATCAGTTTCTCGTCTAGGGCTAATTCGCTCTGGTGGCTCTTCAACCTATTGAGGATTTGCCAAGCATAGCTAGCTCTCCGTTTTGTGACCCAGTCCGTGAAATCTTCTTGAACTTGAATTCGATCTTCAAGATTCTCACCGGCAACTTCCATGCGTCGATCAGAGTCCAACGCTTGTTCAGTGAGCTTAAGAATCTCTGCTTCCAGAGCAGCGATCTCCTTGAGTAATTTCTCCTCTGAGATCTCTTCCACCACTGGGTTTTCTTCCACCACTGGGTTTTCTTCCACCACTGGGTTTTCTTCCACCACTGGGTTTTCTTCCACCACTGGGTTTTCTTCCACCACTGGGTTTTCTTCCACCACTGGGTTTTCTTCCACCACTGGGTTTT
>JBIJAL010000126.1:0-6730 GCA_044345775.1 Candidatus Planktophila sp. | reverse complement strand
AGTTCACGGCATATTTCTTTTTCAAAGAAAGTTTCTCTATCTCATCGAGTAACGAATCAGCTTGAACAAGATTCGGGGCCAACGGCTTCTCTAACAACAAATGAGCGCCAGACTCGGCTGCCTCTATAGCTATCTCGTACCTTACGTCTTCCCGTACTGCAATAGATATGATTTCAGGGTGCTCACTTGATATCAGCTCGGCCAATGACCTATAGGCTTTACTTTCAAACTCTTGAGCAACGCTCTTTGCCTTTTCAAAATCCGCATCCACTACGCCCACTAGGGCTGTTCCTCCATTTTGCCAATAAGCCATTGCATGGAGGCGACCGATCATTCCTACCCCAACTACAGCGGCGGAAAGTTTTTTTGTCATATCAAGCTCCCAGGCCTGAAGCCACGGTCATGTCCTGGCATTACGATCGAGGGTTTGACTAATTGAATTCTCTCGCGACTCTTCTTAACTTCTTCTAGTTGCTTACCTGAATACCAAATTGAATGTTCACCAAACTCATACTCTCGTTGAGTCATAATTGCATCGCCGCTCACCAGAATCGATTCAGCGCCGGTATCAACGAGCACGCTTACGTGACCCGGGGTGTGACCGGGAGTGGAAATCACTTGGACACCATCCATGATCTCTAAAATACCGTTAAGGGGAACTTCTAAGACATTTCTATTCTCGCCTAATTGGAAGTTTACTCCTGGCAATCCATAAATGCTTGCGGCGAAATCAAGTTCGCCTGCTCCAATACATACCTGTGCATTTTTTAGCTTGAAAGTACTAGCCATATGATCGTGATGACAATGAGTAACGATTACTACATCAATATCCTCAAGAGTTAATCCAAATTTTTTGAGACCTAATCCAAGATGTCCATAAAAACCAGTGTGATAATTACCCGGATCAACTAGAACATTCTTTTCTCCACGTATCAGAACGGTCGTCGAGACAGGTAAATATCCAAGGTTTGAATCAAAAAGTTCAACTTTGCCGGGATCAACACCCATCAATCTCTCCATGTTGTCCAGCTGGCCCTCGGCGCTACCAGCAAGATGATAAATAATTTCACCATCTTGGATGCTGAAACGAACCACAATAGGCTGAATAACTACATCTAATTGATTTGGCATTTTATTTCTCCCTTAAACTAAATGAGGATATTTCGGTTTTGAACCATTTAAGGACTTCATCAGTAGAGAACCCGTAATTGTAAAACGAGACTCCGTCCACGCGATTGTTGATGAGACGAAAAAATGATTGTAGATCTTCTGGTCTCCCGACTTGAGGAAGAATTGCCCTAATTGCAGGCGCCAAATCAATCTTTAAATCCTTGACTAGAGATAGATATTGATCAATTTTATTTCTTAAGACTTCTTGGTCTGTGAAATAGAAAGTTGGACATATTTCATCATAAAGTTCAGCTAGCGTGGATAAATTTGTTCCACTCTCCCATGACATTTTATTTGGGCCAAGTTGATAAAGTGGACCAAAATCACACAAACCTAGCTGTTGCTTTCCTGATTCCTTAATTTTACCGAGTGCTTTATACGATAAATCAGAGATGCTCTCGGCTCTTGAATCAATGTACCGACCGATTTCCCCATCTAGTTGATCCACCATATCGGGCCAGCCTGTTTGCTGAGCGCTGGAATAGGGGTTAAGAAAATGACTATCCAGCCTCTGCTTTACCCAGCTTTTTATAGTTTCCGGATTGAGACCCGCTGCCTCTGTTTTTTTGGTGCAATGCGAGCAGAAGCACATAGACATTAAATAGTTTGCAGTAGCGGTCATAGGTACGCCTATTACTTCATGGTGGAAGCCATGAGTGAAAGGCATATATTCGAGAGATTCAATCAGGATCTTATCAACTGGTAAGTTTTCTGAGATGTCATTTACTACCGCGCAGATGTAATCCTGTACATCAGGATTATTCGGACAAAGATCCGTAATAATCTGATCGCCATATACATTTTCGATAGAACAATCTGGATAGTTACTTGCCAGCCAAGAATTATGAAGACCCAAAGTCCAAGCAGCTAACCTGATTCCTTTATCTTCTGCAGCCGATTTGAGTTCATCCCAAAAATTAGGGCTCTCATCCAATCCCTCCCATATAGGAGGTTTGAATCTTATTTTTCCGTACCAATCCTTAGAAGGCTGAAAATATAGCGTTCCTGGTTTGGGAAAATAGACCTTCTTCTTTGGATTATGGGGCAGTAGAAACTTACCGGAGTGATAAACGGTGGTGACTGAGAGCCAATCAATGCCAGGATTCTGAGAGAGCTTATCTACTGTTGATGTAATACCTTCATCGAGTAAATCCCATGGATAAATCCAGATTGAGCTGTTCTTATATTTCACTTGGTTTACTCCAATCCCACTTGTTGAAATCAACGAGAAATTCACTAACCTCATCGACAATTAATTTCATCAGCACTTCACCCCGTTCAGCAGATGCAATTTCCGGATTTCCCAGAATTCCATCGGGGGTGATATCTCGAAGATTCCATGCCAGGTTTACCGGGGCCCCGACCATTAAGTCGCCAGTCAAAAATCTTGATTTCGGAAACCAGCTACCGTTTCGAGCTAATGTGGGAGTCGTCAGCCCTGGAGAATCGTGCATCATCAGAGACATCTCCATCTCACAGGCATGATCTATGCCACCCAGTTCCGATAGTCGCCACAATGGGATCTGCTTGGAGGCGAAAGACCAATAACTTGCAGCTGCCACAGATATGTTGTGCTCAAATTTCAATATCTGAAGTGTGGAATTAATAAGGTTCATATTTCCACCATGACCATTTAATATGAAGATCTTTCTTGCGCCGTGCTTCCAAATGCTACTGACGATATCAATGAGGAGATTGGTGAAGGTCTCTCCTCTCAATGTAATACTCCCCGAAAAATCCATATGGTGAGGCGAATAACCAGACCATACAGGTGGGGTAACTAAAACCTCGACACCGCTCTCCTTTGCCAACTTCGCTGAACGCATAGCAACAGCTTGTGCCATGTGATAATCAGTTTGTAATGGCAGATGCGGACCATGCTGTTCAGTAGCACCAGTCGGAATGATGAATATTGCTGAGTTGCTAATTGATTTTTCAATATCAAGATAAGTCTTTCTCGTGTACTCAAACTCTTCATAAACATTACTCATCGGTCCGCTCCTATCAGAATTACTTGCTGAATTTGCTTTTGCAGAATAAGCGTAATCAAAATGACAGGCATGGTGATTATCACTGCAGCAGCAGCCAATTGTCCTATCTGGATATCGACAGTAGAACGATAGAGTCCAAGAGATACAGTTATCATCTTGATCTCACTCGTAAAAATTAGTGGTGTCGCAAATTCCACCCACGAGAGAACGAAAGAAAATATTAGACAGGCAAACAGTCCGGGCCGAAGTAGAGGAATCATTATCTTGGTGAGTAACTGTGTTGTTGTGGCACCATCAATTTTTGCTGCCTCTTCGATTTCAATCGGGATAGATTTAACAAACGATCCAAGTACCCAAACTGAAAAGGGAAGCATAAATGTCGTATACAGGATAAGCAGACCGAGATAAGTATCGAACAGGCCAAGATTAATCCAGGCTATATACAATGGAATGATAAACAATAAAGTAGGCAAGATATAGATCGAAATAAGCATTCGCAAAATAATTTTTGATTTCGGGAAATGCATTCTATTGAGGGCATAAGCCGCAGGTGTTGCTATCAACACTGAGAAAAGAGCCGCCAGCGTAGAAACAATCAGACTATTCCTCATTGCTGGCAAAACAGGCACTATATGATCAGGTTTAAATATTGCAAGGTAGTGACGAAAATCCAGATACTGCGGAATAAGATTTAAGTTAGGAGACCTAATGTCTTTCTCCAATTGTAAACTTGTGATCACAACCACATACAAGGGTGAAAGTATGAAAATAACTAGCAGAGCGCTAGATAGATAAATTATTACATTAGCTAAGGGACTTCGTTTAAGCATTCATTGACCGCCTCTGGGACATGAGGCGATTCAAAAGAAACATTGTAAATATCACTAAGAGAATGACAAAAGTCAGTATGTAAGCAGTCGCGGCGGCCCGACCAAATTTGAATTGCTGAAATCCTTGAAGGTAAACCAAGTAATTTAGAGTTGTTGTACCGCTGCGCGGTCCCCCAGCTGTGAGGACAAAAATAGTGTCAAATGCTTTCATCGCACTGACAAAAAGGAAAATTGCGATCGGAATGATGCCTGGAAAAATGATCGGCAGAATCACTCCCTTAACAGTCTTAAAGTAACCAGCGCCGTCGATGGCGGCCGCCTCAATAACTGAACGAGGAATCGTTTGCAGCGCAGCAAAGATAAATAGTGTGGCAAAAGGAAGCCATCTCCAGATTTCCGTAATAATCAGTACATGCAACGCCAATGTTGGTGATCCAAGCCAAATAGTGTCGCCTTCGCCTCCAAATATTTTAATTACCTTATTTATAAACCCAAATTCATATTGGAACATCTGGGACCACATGACACCAGAAACAACTGGTGGAACAGCCCAAGGTAACAAGATGATTATCTTCAAAATCTTATTGCCTTTGAAGTCAATATTTATTAATAGCGAAACTCCTATGGCCAGCAGTATTGTCGTGACGACAACCATCAAGCCAAAGTAGATTGTCCTTAGGAGAGTGGGGCTAAAAAATTCGTTTGAGATGATGTATTGAAAATTACGCAATCCAACGAATTCACTTATCGTGTACGTTGCGATATCGATCGTTGTAACGCTATAAACAAGCGTTGTAAGAATTGGGTACGCATATACGCCAACAACGAGTGTTAACGTCGGTAGAACAAAAAGCCAAGCAAGTCTTTTTTCTTTCTTCAAGCCGAGGATATGTAACCTTGGATTCGTCATATAGCTCCTAATCCTATGGTCACATATCCTCAGCGAGAATGAATGTAATTACCTAGGATTTTCTCTCTTCGAGCATCAGTTTTTTAGCGTTGCTAAGCGCTTCTTTGGCTGATTTCTTGCTTGCGAGAGCTTCTGATATTTCGTTTCCTAGTATCTTGCCCCAAACATCTCTGTCCGGAGCGAACCCACCATCTACTGGATACTTGTAAGAATCCGCGATGGCTTGGTAATAAGGGAAGGTCTTCAGCATTTCAGGATCAGTATTAACATCTCCATAGATTGATGCCCAGCCTGTCGCTGCGATGGCTTTCTGTGACTCCTGTGAAGACATTAACTCTAAGAATCTCCAGCCTTCATCTGGATTGCTTGCCAGTTTAGGTACAAATAGATACTCAGAGCCATCAACTGAAGCACTTGTGTCTACCGCTGGTTGAGGAGCAACACCTGAAACTCCAACGACGCTAGACGTTTTTGGATCCTGCGCAACGCCAGCGATGAATGGCCAGGTGAAGAACATTCCACGGTTTCCACTCATGTAACCAGGAGAAGCGTCAAAAACCCACGTGTACGTATCTACCGCTGGATCCACGACCTTGTAGGTATTCAACAAATCAAACATCTTGATAATTGATTCTTCACCAGCATCGCTATCAAAGACTGGTTCGCCGTCTTCATCCAGGAATTTGCCGCCATGCATCTGAAGCAAAGAGCCGAATGTATACAACTTGTGATCTGCGGCCCAAGCATCAGTGAAGCCATAGTTTTGAACTCCATTACGAACGCCAGTTAACTCCTTGGCGTACTCAAGGAAAGTGTCCCAAGAGTTCTTTGTGGAGTGCCAATTGGCTGGAGCTTCCGGATCAAGTCCGACTTCTTCAAACATCTTTTTATTCCAATGCAAAAGCGGCGCACCTACGGACCATGGTGTTCCGTAATAATTACCCCGATAATTCACCGGAGCCATCGCATTTTCTAGAAATGTTGAATTTTGTCTAGGTGTCTGATCTAGAAACTTATCAGTAGCAAGTGCCCAGTTATTTTTGCCCATTTCTTGGGCAATCGTGGATGTAGCAAGTGCTGCATCCCATGGTGAAGTTTTAGCCAAAAATGAAGTGGTGAGCTTACTTCTTAAATCTGGAGTAGTAATTTCTTGAACCGTTGGTAGCACCCCATGTAAGGTGTTGTACTTTTCGGCCAAGCCCTTAACTGCCGCCATATGTGATCCAAGTAGCAAAGTAAGCTCACCAGTAAAGTTTGTTCCGGGTGCCGCTACGCCGCTATCGCTATCCGAACTGCATGAAGCCAAGAGGCTTGCCAAGCCTCCGGTAGCTAACAAGCCACCCGCTGCTGCACCAAATCCTAGAACCTTCCTGCGAGAAACATCTTTTTGCGAGACGGAGTTCCCTCCGAAATCTGCTGTCATAATGAACCCTCCTCAAGGTTACTTTCTGTTTCATTAGGTAAAACCAGAAGCACTTTAAGTAAATCTCTCCGTTACCATCCTGTCAAGGACTATTGCTCCGAAAATCATAATGAATTCCAGCCTGAGGAAATTGTTGTTTCATCAGATAAAACAAGGGGTGAGTTTCTTTCTTCAGATATCAGTAATGTGATGGAGGGTTTGAGAGTCCCTTGATACCCTCCCTGAATGAATTAGTGATTGCGGACTTTTACTCCAGCAACGTCGTGTTAGTGCACATTCGAGAGATTACGAGAAAAGGACAAATACTCAATGACACCTGATGAAATCTTAGACGCCATTCCATTACAGGCAAAGTGCCCTGAGGCAATTGTACTTAAACCACGTTCAAGCATTGAAAATAGTTTCT
>JBIJAL010000061.1:0-6736 GCA_044345775.1 Candidatus Planktophila sp. | reverse complement strand
GGCCATTACATTATTGCCCGCAAATTTAATTTCCAGGTCACAGAGTTCTTCTTAGGATTTGGAAAGCGCATCTGGTCTTATCGTCGCGGTGAGACTGAATATGGAATTAAGGCTATTCCAGCAGGTGGATATTGCAAGATTTCTGGAATGACGCCGGATGATTTGATGCCACCTGGGCAGGAATCACGCGCTTTCTACACTGCTCGCTCTTCTAAGAAATTGATTGTTCTAGGAGCAGGATCTTTCCTTCACTTTGTACTCGGTTTCTTCCTCCTCTTTACTCTTCTAGCAGGAGTTGGCGTCAACACAATTACACCGGTGATCAAAGAAGTGATTCCAGATTCAGCAGCCCTTGATGCTGGATTCCGCGCTGGGGATGAGATCACATCCATTGATGGAGAGATCATCACCGACTGGAGTACAGGGTTTGAACTTATCCGCTCATCTAATGGAGCGCAGCTTCGATTTACCGTTGATCGCGATGGGCAACAAGTCTCACTCGTTGCAACACCCCGTCTAACAGATGTTGGCGGTGAGGATCGTTATCTTCTGGGAATAATCAATGAGATTGGCACCAAACGCGTAGATGTTCTCACTGCTGGAAAAGATTCACTTTCGATCACAAAGAATATGACAGTTGAATCAGTCAAAGCGCTGGCGCTCTTACCTACAAAGGTCCCAGAACTGTGGGGACAGACTTTCGGTGGTGAGGAACGTGACATCAACGGTTTGGTTGGTGTCGTTGGAGTGGCACGCGTCTCAGGGGAAAATCTTGCAAGCGGAGATCAAAATTGGAATCAGCGGATAGGAACCTTCTTGCTGATTATTGCCAGCCTTAATATCTTCGTTGGAATCTTTAATCTCCTTCCAATTTTGCCACTCGATGGTGGCCATATGGCTGTTGCAATTGCCGATGAGATAAGGGCCTTCATCGCTAGATTACGGGGCCGTCCTCGTCCAGCACCAATTAATGTTCAAGTACTTACTCCGATAACCGCTGTCGTCGTTGTGATCTTGATTGGCCTCACCCTGCTCTTACTTGTCGCCGACATAATCAACCCCATCTCGCTCAATGGCTAGAGTTGAGGCAGAATAGAGCCATGGTTGATCTTGGAATTCCATCTGCACCGTTAAAAACTCTCGCACCTCGTCGCAAGACCAATCAATTGATGGTCGGCAAGGTGGGCGTCGGTAGCGATCACCCCGTAAGTGTTCAATCGATGTGTACAACTCTCACATCGGATGTGAATTCAACTCTTCAGCAGATCGCTGAACTTACCGCCTCTGGTTGCCAGATTGTTCGAGTGGCGGTTCCGAGCCAAGATGATGCAGATGCACTCGCTCAGATTGCAAAGAAGTCACAAATTCCGGTGATTGCAGATATTCACTTTCAACCAAAATATATCTTTGCTGCAATTGATGCAGGGTGTGCCGCTGTTCGTGTCAACCCTGGAAATATCAAGCAATTTGATGACAAGGTAAAAGAAGTTGCCAAGGCGGCAGGAGATGCGGGAATTCCTATCCGTATTGGCGTCAACGCTGGCTCACTTGATCCACGGCTCTTGGCAAAATATGGGAAAGCAACTCCCGAAGCTTTGGCTGAATCTGCGCTCTGGGAAGCATCGCTCTTTGAAGAGCACGGTTTTTCAAATATAAAAATTTCAGTAAAACATCATGACCCTGTCACTATGGTCAGTGCTTATCGCCTCTTAGCAGCGCAGTGTAGTTATCCATTGCACCTCGGCGTGACAGAAGCAGGCCCAGCATTCCAAGCCACAATTAAATCTGCAACTGCATTTGGAATTTTATTGGCTGAAGGAATTGGCGACACCATTCGTGTATCGATGTCTGCACCTCCAGTTGAAGAGGTAAAGGTCGGAATTTCTATCCTTGAATCACTCAATCTACGCCAGCGCAAATTAGAGATCGTTTCCTGTCCATCATGCGGGCGCGCACAAGTGGATGTGTACACATTGGCTGAAAAAGTTCAGGCTGGACTCGAAGGAATGACAGTTCCTCTCCGTGTTGCCGTTATGGGCTGCGTTGTTAACGGTCCCGGAGAAGCGCGTGAGGCCGACCTCGGAGTTGCATCCGGAAACGGCAAGGGACAGATTTTTGTTAAGGGTGTTGTTATCAAGACGGTGCCGGAAGCGCAGATCGTAGAAACTCTTATCGAAGAGGCGATGCGCCTTGCCGAAGAGATGGAAGCGGCCGGGGTTGCAAGCGGTACACCAGAAGTTCTCACGCGCTAAAACTGCAATTTGCTCTAATCTCTCAGGTAGGCTCGCCTCATGTTGCGAATGTCTACTCTCTTCCTGCGCACGCTTCGTGATGATCCAGCAGATGCAGAGGTCGCAAGCCATCGCCTCTTAGTCCGAGCGGGATACATTCGCCGAATTGGTGCAGGAATATATTCTTGGCTCCCGCTCGGAGTTATCACACTTCGAAACATTGAGCGTGTGATTCGCGAAGAGATGGATACTGCCGGATTTCAAGAGGTGCACTTTCCATCTCTTCTTCCACGTGAACCATATGAGGCAACTAATCGTTGGGAAGAGTACGGCCCATCACTCTTCAGATTACAAGATCGTAAAGGTGCTGACTATCTTCTAGGCCCAACACATGAAGAGATGTTTACTCTCATGGTCAAGGGGGAGTACTCCTCTTACAAGGATCTACCACTGTCGATCTACCAAATTCAAACAAAGTTTAGGGATGAAGCGCGCCCACGGAGTGGAATTATCCGCGGTAGAGAATTTGTGATGAAGGATTCCTACTCCTTTGATATCGATGACGCTGGGTTAGATGTTTCATATGAGAAACACCGCGATGCCTATATCAAGACATTTGATCGACTTGGAATGAAGTACAACATTGTGAGGGCAGTCTCTGGCGCTATGGGCGGATCAAAATCAGAGGAATTCTTAGCCCCATGTCCTACTGGTGAAGATACCTACGTACTGTGCCCATCTTGTGGTTTTGCTGCAAATGTGGAGGCGATGATTACTAAGGTTGACGCAGTTGATTCATCTGCGACGCCGGCAATGGAAGAACTTGATACACCGAATACACCGACAATTGATTCTCTCGTTGCTGTGCTCAATGAACGATTTGGTGGCGGATATACAGGTGCGCATACATTGAAGAATGTGATGTTGATAGCAGATGGCAAAGCAATCTCAGTTCTTGTTCCAGGAGATCGTGAAGTTGACCTTAAGCGATTCCAAGAAAATTGTGGCGGAATACATGAACTTCGCACTTTTGAGGATTCTGATTTTGCTAAGTTCCCAGGACTTGTAAAAGGTTATATCGGACCACAAGATGCACAGGCGCTAGGGATCACTGTCTATGCTGATCCGCGAATTGCTCCCGGAACTTCATGGGTGACAGGTGCCAACAAGATTAATCGTCACGCGCGCAATGTTGTAAACGGCCGTGACTTCACACCTGATGCTTACATCGAGGCCGCTGAAGTTCGCGCAGGCGATGCCTGTCCCGAATGTGCCACTGCAGTAGTTATCGATCGCGCGATTGAGATCGGACACATCTTCCAACTCGGTCGCAAGTATGCGCAAGCGTTGTCACTGACAGTCCTTGACCAGAATGGAAAATCTCAGGTTGTCACCATGGGCTCATATGGAATCGGTGTCACTCGCGCTGTAGCAGCAATCGCTGAGCAAACATATGATGAAATTGGGCTTAATTGGCCAGTTGATCTAGCACCGGCCAAAGTTCATATCGTTGCAACAGGAAAGGAAGATCTGCCCTTTGATACTGCAGAGCAGATTGCCCAAGAACTTGAAGGACTTGGAATCAGCGTGATGTTAGATGATCGCCGTGGAACAAGTCCGGGCGTTAAATTCAAAGATGCCGAATTGATCGGTAACCCCGTAATCGTTGTTGTCGGAAAATCTCTTGAGCAGGGAAATGTAGAAGTAAGGGTGCGGCGCACTGGAGATAAGCAGGAGTTGCCTTTAACAGGAGCTGCTCGCGCTATTGCCTCCCTAGTAGATTCACTTTAAAGCACTTCTTGTGTTCTACGAATTAACTCTCACGACGATCATATTTCTGATCTGTGCCGCCTTCTGTGCTGGTCTGATTGACTCCATGGCAGGCGGGGGAGGGCTGATTCAATTACCGGCGCTACTTATTGGATTACCGAAATTTGAGACAGTTGAAGTTCTTGGGACAAATAAACTCACCTCTGTCTTCGGCACAACTGCAGCCACTATCTTGTATCGCCGAGCAATTACCTTTAATTTTCGGTTGCTTTTTGCAATGGCGCTGCCTGCATTTATCGGCTCAATTGCCGGGGCCCAACTTGCATCAACAATTCCCACAAAGGCTTTGCGGCCGATAATCGTAATTTTACTTATCGCAGTGGTTATCTATACGTGGAGAAGACCTCAGTTGGGGGCTGTTGAATCACTTAAGCATTCGCCATCCAAGCAAATTAAAATTGGTGCAATAGCAGCTGGTCTCATTGGTTTTTATGATGGGTTAATCGGACCGGGAACGGGCTCATTTCTGATTCTCATCCTTGTAGCAGTGCTCGGCTTTGCATTTTTGAACGCATCGGCAATGGCCAAGGTGATCAATCTCTGTACAAATCTTGGTGCGATTATGGTCTTTGGCCTCAATGGCTCAATCCTCTGGAAACTCGGCCTTTTACTGGCGGTTGCAAATATTGCTGGAGGATTGATTGGGGCCACCCTTGCAATTAGAGGTGGCTCGAGCTTTGTTCGAAAAGTATTTTTGGGTATTACAACGCTACTCATTTTCAAGGTGGGTTTAGACACAATCACAATGTGGTGATAAATTTAGCCTTACAACTTAACAACAATCGAATAGGTAGACCGACTATGGCTCTTAAAGATCACATCTCTGAACTCTTAACACCTGCAGTTCTTGAAGCCGGTTTTTACCTTGAAGATATCCATATAGCTACCCCTGGAAGTCATCGAATCGTCACTTGTATTGTTGACGGTGACTCTTCCCTTAATCTAGATCAAGTAACGTCAGTATCGCGCGTGATCTCTGAACTCCTAGATGTAGCGCCATTTATGGGAGAGACTCCATTTACCTTGGAAGTTACGTCACCGGGTGTAGATCGCCCGCTTACCTTGCCTCGTCACTTTGCAAAGAACCATGATCGACTTCTCAAAGTTATTCGCTTAGATGGAAGTGAAGTACTAGGTCGAATCGCATCAAATACAGACGATAGCGTCACATTGATTGTGACAATTAAGAAAGAAAGCCGAGAAGAAGTAATTTCTATCGCCGAAATTAAGCGCGCACTCGTTGAAATTGAATTCAGCCGCAAGGATGATAAATAAATGCATGTGGATATGCAGGCATTAGCCGCCCTCACATCAGAGAAAGCAATGCCGATTGAAGCGTTGATTACCGCCATAGAACTTGGCGTCCTAACCGCATACAACGAATTACCAGAGGCTAAACCCCGCGCATTCTCGCGCCTTAATCGTGAGACTGGTGATGTCGCAATATTAATCCCAATCTATAACGAAGAAGGCGAACGAGTCGCTGAGGAAGAAGATTGCCCAGATGGCTTTGAGCGCAGTGCCACATCTGCAATTCGTCAAGTGATTAAATTTAAGGTGCGCGAAACAAATGATGCACAAATTGTTGGTGAGTTCACGGGTTCTGTTGGTGATGTAATTTCAGGTGTAGTCCAACAAGGTCGAGATCCGAAGATGATTCATGTCAATCTAGGTCGCGTTGAGGGTCGTATTCCGCCCCAAGAGCAAGTTCCTGGTGAATCATATAAACACGGTGATCGAATCAAATGTTTTGTGGTTGAGGTCAAGCAAGGACTTAAGGGTCCTGAAATCATGCTCTCTCGAAGTCATCCAGCGCTTGTAAAACAACTTTTTTCACTGGAAGTTCCTGAGATTCAAGATCGAATTGTTGAGATCATGGCGGTAGCGCGTGAAGCAGGACATCGCACAAAGATTGCAGTTCGTTCACATCGAGCAGGAGTTTCTCCAAAAGGCTCTCTCATCGGACCCATGGGTGCTCGCTCACGCGCTGTCATGGAAGAACTTCATGGCGAAAAAATTGACATCGTTGATTGGTCGCAAGATCCGGCAGAATTTGTTGCTCATGCACTTGCACCTGCAAAGGTCACATCAGTTGAAATTGTTGATGAGCTTGTCCGATCGGCTCGCGTTATTGTTCCGGATTATCAGCTCTCGTTGGCTATTGGAAAAGATGGGCAGAACGCACGATTGGCCGCACGGCTGACGGGTTGGCGTATTGATATTCATCCAGACACACCCGTAACTCCCGCTTAAATCCAACCTCCGTTTAGGAATTTTCCCTGGCCTTGGATAGACTGAGGGGGTGGAACGAACATGCATTGCATGTCGCAAGAAATACTCTTGGGATGAGCCTGCATTAAGTGAAGCACTTGTACGGATAGTCAGAGATGGTCTGGTACTTACTCCAGATCCTGATCGGAGATCACCCGGACGAGGGGCCTGGATACATAGATCGTGTGTAGCCCTAGCCATCGAGAGAAAGTCATTTAGGTCCGCTTTTAAGTGTTCCGATAATTTCGATCACTCACTATTGCAAGCGTTCATCGCCGATGAACCCAAAGAATTGGATGCGAAAGTTATGAAACTCAAATGAGCTCGTCAGAATTATGAGGTCGTTCAACTAAGGCTCGCATTCACATTCGTATGTGGGCCAAGACAGGAGAAAAGTGTCAAAG
>JBIJAL010000008.1:0-21334 GCA_044345775.1 Candidatus Planktophila sp. | reverse complement strand
CGGCTTATAGCAACAACTGTGCAATCCTTGTTTATTAAGGAGTCGATCAAATCTTTTATTCAATCTGAAGATAAAGATGATCTGCCCTTACTGCTTGAAGATTTGGCGAGGAAGCGGATTAATCCTGTGATAGATAAAAAATTCCCATTGGAATTTAGCGCTCAAGCTGTTGAGCACTTTGCATCCGGCAAAGCCAGCGGTCACATCGTAGTTTCACCTTCCCTCTAGTAAGTGACTGTTTACAGGTTCGAGTTTGCGCACTACCCTGTCGCTTTATGACCCGTTTACCTAAAAAACGGGGAAATACCCAGGTTGAAGAGGATAAATCCCTCATCCTCCGCTCGTTTCACTCGCTTCGGCTGATTCACTTATTTCCGAATCACTTATTCCCGAGGAACCCCTGCCTTATTTACACATCACAAGCTGGGACATCCTCCGCCAGAACCTGGGTAACTCCCCAAAAGTTATAACCCAGCATCACAAAGATTCTGCATGCGACTATTCATCTTTAGCAGGGGCTTGAATCCATGGAATCTGGTGCTTAAATAGCCATATGACTTCCGAATGCAAATTCTGCGATTACGAATCAAACGCACCGTTTTGCAATGAATGCGGTTCAAGTAAGAATGATGCCACATCAGGGATAACTTGTTGCGGGTGCCGCGTCAATCTACCTCCAAACAAGAAGTCCTACATTTTATCGCAAAGAGAAGGTTGCCTGTTTTTTAGCTACGAATACTGCAAGGAATGTTACGAAGCAGAATTGAATGCACGTGCAGAACGGGAACAAATTTACGTAGAGGCAGAAAAAGCTGCGAGGGCACAGTGCAAAGAGTGTAGAAAACCTTTCCCGGGATTCTTTAGAAAAAAGAGATTTGCCGTAGCTGCGCCATGGGGTCTGACTAGAGATTACTATTGCGAGGATTGTTCCTTAGCTTTACCAAAAAATGAGAAACTGGATAACTCGAATGACTTTGATCCTTGGCTATAGGTCCTCTAACCGTGCCATCATGACTGTATGAGTAACGCCCTCCAACTGTCCGATGGTCGCTCTATCGAATACATCGACAACGGAGTTTCATCCAAGTCAGCGCTAATCCTTCATCACGGAACTCCAACATCGATGACTGTTTGGGGTACATGGTTGGCAGCGGCTGCAGAAAAAGGAATTAGGGCTATCGCATGTACTCGCCCTGGATATGCCGGAAGCGATAGAAAAGCCGGCCATAGGGTTATTGATGCAAATGATGATCTTGAAGAAATCTTAAACGAACTAAATATAGAAAACTTTGTTTCCGTTGGCTGGTCAGGAGGCGGTCCGTACGCACTTGCTTCAGGGCTTTTGAAAAGATGCACTGGGATTCAATTGATTGCAAGTGTGTCACCTTATGATGCAGAAGATTTTGATTGGTTTCAAGATCAAACTCCTGAAATGATTGAGGAAGTAAAGATTTCAGCGAAAAGCTTGGAAGACTGTATAACCTTTAAGGAAGGTTATTACACAGAACTTCGTGACATGACAGCAGAACAGTTTTTAGTCGAATATGAAAAGCGTTCGAGCTTTAAGGCATTTGAGGCTGCTTACCGCGAATTTTCAAAAGACTTGAGCTTTTCAATGCATGATGCTTTAAGGGATAGTGTTTTTGGTTATGGCGACGACGAATACGCATTTCTCAGGAATTGGGGCTTTGAAACTAAAGACATCCAAGTTCCCGTCGGTATTTGGCAAGGCCTCGATGATAAGAGCGTGTCCCCTCACATGGCGAGATGGCTCAATGCAAATATTGTGAAGCCAACACTGAAAATCTTAGAAGGCCAACATCACGGCAGCATCATGGTTGAAAACCGTGAAGAAATTCTAAACGCAGCCATTGACGCTTTAACTCTCTAAACAACTGCAATCGAAGGTTCAAATCCCTCATCCCCCGCTGGTTTTAAATCTCGACGCCGATGTATTTTGTTTGAAGGAATTCATGGATGCCATCGAATCCGCCTTCACGGCCAAGTCCTGATTGTTTGACGCCACCAAATGGCGCTGCAGGATCCGAGATCACTCCACGGTTGATTGCGACCATTCCAGATTCAATTGCTTCGGCTGCGCGAAGAGCGCGCTTGAGATCCTCTGAATAGATATAGCTGATCAGTCCGTATTCGGTGTCATTGGCCATTGCGATTGCTTCTTCGTCGGTATCAAAAGTAACGACCGGTGCCACTGGGCCAAATACTTCATGGTTCAAGATTGGATTATCTGCTGCGACTTCAATAACTGTGGCTGGGTAGAAAGCGCCATCGCCATCTGGAAGAGCGCCACCTGTCATTACTTTTCCACCGCTTGCAACAGATTGATCAACTAACTCTGCAATTTTGTTTCGCTCTTTAATTGAAACGCTAGCACCTAGTTGAATGCCCGCATCGCGTCCGGGTCCCATAACAAATGAAGACATCGCGGCGGTGAACTTTTCTGTGAATTCTTTAGCGACAGCACGTTGCACGTAGACACGATTTGCAGCGGTGCAGGCAGCACCACCATTGCGCATCTTTGCCAACATTAAACCTTTTACTGCCTCATCGATATTGGCATCATCGAAGATGACAAATGGTGCATTGCCACCGAGCTCCATTGAGCAGCGAATAACACGATCTGATGCTTCGCGAAGCAAGATACGACCGACTTCCGTTGATCCGGTAAATGAAAGGTTCTTAAGGCGTGGATCATGCAACATTGCGCTAATTGCTGGACCAGTTTTTTCTGGCAAAATAATATTGAGAACACCTTGAGGAACTCCTGCACGTTGCATGATGTCAACAATTGCCAGCGCTGTGAGTGGGGTTTCACCTGCTGGCTTTAAAATCATTGTGCACCCTGCAGCAATTGCTGGGCCGATCTTTCGAGTCGCCATAGCAGCTGGGAAGTTCCAGGGTGTGATTAAAAGTGATACTCCAATTGGTTGGTGAGTGACGAGAATGCGCTTATCTCCGCTTGGTGACTTTCTAAAATCTCCTGGGGTACGCACCGCTTCTTCTGCAAACCATCGGAAAAACTCTGCGGCATAGAGAACTTCTCCCTTTGCATCAGGGAGCGCTTTGCCATTTTCTTTAGAGATGAGCTCTGCAATGTAATCTGCTTCTGCAACCATGATTTCAAATGCTTTTCGCAAAATTTCGCTTCGCACGCGAGGCGCTGTTGCCGCCCACGATGCACTCGCTGCATCGGCTGCGGCTAGGGCTGCTTCACACTCTTCCTCCCCAGCGAGGGAGACTTCAGCGATAACACTCAGGTCACTTGGGTCATATACGGGTGCAGTGTGGGATCCATCGACCCATTCTCCGTTGATAAACAACTGTGTGCGCATAAGATGAGGATACTCAAAATGCAAAAGAGTCGCCATTAGCGGCTCTGGCCCACAGTTAGAGGGAGTCGAAGTGCCTAAGTCCTGGACCGATGGAGCGCCAGAGCCTCAGATTTTGCGGGAGCAAATCCCGGTGCGCGATCCCATCAGTTATCGAATCAAAAAGTTTATTCTTGGCACTCCTTTAAATCGACACTCACTCGGTGATCAACGTTTATCAAATAAAAACTCGTTTGGAATTCTCGGTTCGAACTGTGTTTCATCATCGGCTTATGGTGGCGAACAAATTCTTGTCGCATTGATTCCCGCCTTTGGATTGGCGGCTTTTGCAATATTTACCCCGTTAGTCAGCATCTTGCTTGTGATGCTTGTGATTGTTGCCTTTTCCTATCGCGATGTTATAAATACCTATACGCGTGCTGGTGGCGCTTATGTTGTAGCGCGAGAGAATCTTGGCGCGAATGTTTCCTTGGTGGCAGCTATCGAGTTGATGTTTGGATACATAATCACCGTTGCTATTCAATCAGCCGCCGGAGTCGCCGCAGTCATCTCTGCTTTTCCAGCTCTATCAGATTATAAAGTTCTGCTCACTCTATCGATTATCACGCTCTTAACATTTGTTAATCTACGTGGAGTTAAAGATGCAGGGACAATATTTGTTCTTCCTTCATATATTTTTATTAGTTCTATGCTAATCGTATTCATCATGGGTATTTATCGAAAAATTGACGGTTCATTACCTGAATACGCCACCAACACCCCTGGATTACTTCCACTCGGTGAAGAGCAAGGTCTTATCACCTTTGCTGCAATCCTCATGATTTTAAAAGCATTTGCAAATGGAAGTGCTTCTCTTACTGGTCTAGAAGCGGTCTCAGATAGCGTCTCACTCTTTCGCTCGCCGGAACATGTGAATGCACGTCGCACATTTACCTTGATGGCAATTACTTTGGGTTCTCTCATTATTGGAATCGGGTGGTTGGCCTATCACACGCTAGCCGTGCCTTATCAATCAGGAACGCCCACGGTTATTTCACTTGTTGCTAAAGCCTCTCTAGGTAACAGTCTTTTTGGAGAGATTTTTTACTACGTTGTCCAAGCTGGCACGATGCTTATTCTCTTTGCTGGAGCAAACACTTGCTACACCGCATTCCCAAATATGGTCAATGTGATTGCCAATGACGGATTTCTGCCAAAACGTTTAACTGCGCGCGGACATAGGCTTGTCTTCTCCAGCGGAATTCTCTTTATTGCTGCTACTGCATCTGTGCTTGTTATTGTTTCTGGGGCAAGTATCACCGTTTTGGCTGCAATCTATGCAATTGCCGTATTTATTGGATTTACATTAACCGGTTTTGGGATGGCGAAAAAGACTCTTAAAGATAAGGCGAGGGTTAGATCAATTGTTCATATACTCGCAGGCTCTGTCTCTGCAATAACTGTTGCAGTCCTAGCAGTAACTAAGTTTTCAGAAGGTACATGGTTGGTAGTCATCGGAACTCCTATCGCTCTTTTAGCCATGAGAAATTTTAACAAGCAGTACCGCAAAGAGAAACAGGCACTTCTCTTTCGCTCAAATGATGCGCGTGCAACCACAATCTCTAGACATAACGTAACTGTGCTAGTAGACACTGTTGACATTGCAACAATTACTGCAGTCAGATATGCCCGTTCACTTAAACCTCACACACTTCAAGCCGTTCACTTTGTTCTTGATGATAAGAAAGCAGACGAAATTTCTCATCGCTGGAGCGAGAATCCGGCTTTTGATGATGTGACACTTGAATTGGTTGATTGCCCGGATCGCAGACTTCCAAATGCTGCTCTTGAATATGCTGTACGCATGACGTTAAAGCCAGATATTGAGTTAACACTTCTACTTCCTCGACGTGCTTACTCTGGTTTTCTTGGTCGACTACTTCATGATCAAACTGCAGAGAAAATTGCAGCACCGATTTCTCATCTACAACGAGTAGTTGCAACGATTGTTCCATTTGATGTGAGTCGCATTCTCTCAAGTACATCCAGCCAAGAAAATGAATCAATACGAGAGAAAGTCCCCGTCAAGTCAGCAACCTTTAAGCCAGTGGCTGAAGTAATAAAAGAGGTTGAACCAACAAGTCATTACGCAGAAAACATGACGCCCATTGGAGAGATTCAGTGGAGAAAGCGGGCACATGTGCAGGGGAAGGTCACTTCAATAAAGAGTGCTCCTCGAGATTCTGCTCCATATCTGCAGGTTGAAGTCTGGGATAAATCTGGTGGTGTAACTCTTCAATTTTTGGGTCGTCGCGAAATCGCTGGACTTGAGGTTGGTTCTGAGATTCGCGCAGAGGGCATGGTCGGTGAAGAAGATGGATCTCTCTTGATTCTAAATCCGTCCTACGAATTACTTGTCTGAGAAAAATTCTCTCAATAATTCTGCACATTCAGCCTCAAGAATCCCGGCTGTAACCTCTACCTTAAATATGGAGCGTGGATCTCGTAAAACATCCCAGACAGAACCAGCAGCGCCGGCCTTCTCATCCCATGCTCCATAAACAAGATGGGAAATTCGAGATTGTGCGATAGCGCCAGCACACATTGCACAAGGTTCAAGAGTGACAATCAATGTACATCCATCGAGTCGAGATTTTTGTAATCGTGAAGATGCATTCCTTATTGCAACTATCTCGGCGTGCGCGGTCGGATCATTAGTTGCTTCACGTTCATTAAATCCTGTACCTATAACCACACCATCTGCATTAACGATAATTGCACCAACAGGAACGTCACCTGTATCAAAGGCTTCACGTGCAATAGTAATTGCATCTCGCATAAGGTTTTCGTGATTTAAAATTTCATGACTCCAATAATTGTAGAAATTCCTCTCCGAATCCTAAGCGACTTGCAATTGCTTCGAGTTGTTCATCGGGGAAAAGATCAGGGTCGTCGCAGAGGGTTGATAACTCCATTCGGTGAACACCTAAATCAGAAATAATGTCTAGATCCCCGGCAGGAAATGGTTCTTCATCTTCTTCAGGCATATCTAAATCGCAAATTTCAATGAACTCTGCCGCAATATCGTAATCAACGGCATAGGAGATATCACTTAAAAATAATTTAATGTGAGAACCTAGAACACGAATAATCATAAAAAACTCTTCATCAATTGCTAATAGTGCAAGCGCTCCACCATTTGTCTGTTGTGACTTGAGTCGCTCAATTATTTGTGGGAGATCCTGCGCATCTGGTAGAAGGGCTAAAGACCAGCGTCCATCTTCATGCCACGCCGCGACTGCGATATCCACGTCATTAATCAACGGCTGGCCGTCCTGGTTCTCGCTCATGTTGCCCATATTCCCACTCATTTGAGAGGAAAGAAAGGGCGGTAAGGTACGGGTTATGAAAGTCCATGTCGCTAACCATCCCCTGATTTCTCATAAGTTAACGGTTCTACGCGATCAAAAGACCGATTCACCAACCTTTCGCCACTTAGTTGAAGAGCTTGTCACTTTATTGGCCTATGAAGCCACACGAGATGTACGCGTAGACAAGGTAGAGATTGTTACTCCCATTCAACCAACAACTGGCGTCAAACTCGCTCGACCTCGACCTGTTGTTGTTCCAATCTTGCGTGCAGGATTAGGAATGCTCGAAGGAATGAGTCGGTTGATCCCAACAGCTGAAATTGGATTCCTTGGAATGGTGCGCGATGAAGAGACTCTTAAAGCAAGCACATATGCCAATCGACTTCCAGAGGATTTATCCGGTCGTCAATGTTTTGTCTTGGACCCCATGCTTGCAACAGGTGGGACGCTCGTTGCCGCAATTAATTTTCTCCTCGAACGTGGTGCTACTGAAATAACTGCGATCTGTATCTTGTCCGCTCCTGAAGGAGTTGCAGTACTTGAAGAAGCATTTAAAGATTCAAAGGTGCCAATTAACTTAGTAACAGGCGCACTCGATGAGCGTCTCAATGAAAAGGGATATATCGTTCCCGGCCTAGGCGATGCTGGCGATCGACTTTATGGTGTCGTGTAAATGGCATCAACCTCTCCTGGGTATGGAATTACTATCCGCGTTGAAGGTTCTCCAGATCTTCAACCAATTGCACTTATAACTTCAGCCTTGTCAGGTGCTGGCGCAACAATTACCGCTCTCGATGTTGTCGAATCGATGCTTGATAGAGTAGTAATCGATGTTACCTGTGACACTATTAATGCAGAGCATGCTGATGAGATCACTGCATCACTTAATATCATTGGTGGGCTTGTCGTACGAAAGGTTTCAGATCGTACATTCTTACTCCACTTAGGTGGAAAAATTGAGATTGCATCAAAAGTTCCTCTAAAAACACGAGATGATCTTTCACGGGCATATACACCCGGCGTTGCACGTATTAGCCAAGCAATTGTTGAAGATCCAACTAACGTTCGTAGGCTCACAATGAAGCGCAATACCGTCGCAGTTGTGACAGATGGTTCCGCCGTTCTTGGACTTGGAAACATTGGCCCTGCTGCCGCTCTACCAGTGATGGAGGGCAAGGCCGCACTCTTTAAGCGCTTTGCCGATGTAGATGCATGGCCAGTATGTCTTGACACTCAAGATGTTGATGAAATTGTCCGCACAGTGCAATTGATCGCACCCGTTTACGGTGGCATCAACCTTGAGGATATTTCTGCCCCGCGCTGTTTTGAGATTGAGGCTCGCTTACGCCAGCTTTTAGATATTCCTGTATTTCACGATGATCAACATGGAACTGCAATTGTTGTACTAGCGGCACTAAAAAATTCTCTCAAGCTCGTTAAGAAAGATATTTCTGCCGTTAAAATTGTTATGAGTGGTGCTGGTGCAGCCGGAACAGCAGTTGCCCGTTTACTCATTAAGAGCGGTGCGAAAAATATTATTGCCTTCGATAAAGATGGTGCAATCAATAATTCGTGCGACCGCAGTGATGAAATGCGTGCTTGGTTTATCGATCACTCAAATCCTGAGAACTTTTCAGGTGATATTCACCAAGCAATGATTGGGGCTGATGTCTTTATCGGTGTGAGCGCCCCCAATGTCCTGGAAGAAGCTGATGTCGCTGCGATGGCGGCAAACTCAATCGTCTTCGCACTTGCCAACCCTGATCCCGAGATTGATCCTGTTATCGCTCGCAGATACGCAGCCGTTGTCGCAACAGGTCGCAGTGATCAGCCAAATCAAATAAATAATGTTCTTGCTTTTCCTGGCATCTTCCGAGGATTGCTCGATGCCCAGGCACATAAGATCACAGATGATTTACTTGTTGCCGCTGCGAATGCAATTGCAGATTGTGTCAGTCAATCACAACTCAATGCCTCGTTTATTGTGCCAAGCGTTTTTGACCCCCAGGTTGTCAGCAAGGTAGCTGCAGCGGTTAAGAAGTCGGTGTAATGGAGCTCTTCTCGTCAATCGACTCGCAATTTGCGGATATAGGGCCACTTCTCCTCTACTTCATCGTCGGCGCGAACGTCTTTGTGCAATCTGCACTGGTTATTGGCTTCGTTCTCCCGGGAAGCTCCATCTTGTTTAGTGCAGGTTTAGTTGCCGCGACAGAGGAAAACGTCAGCATTAGTGCACTGCTTACTGTGATTTTTATGGCTGCCTTTATCGGTAACCAGGTGGGTTTTGTTATTGGCCGCGTACTCGGCCGTTCCTACTTAAGTAAGAGAAGATCACCTGCATTGCAGAAAGTAATTCGAAAATGTGAAAGTTTCTATGAGAAATCTGGTTGGTGGTCTGTTGTTGCGGCTCGCTTTGTTCCGTGGGTAAGAACTTTCCTGCCACTCATTGCCGGTGCATCTAAGATGCCTTATTACCAATTTCTCTCTGCCAATATTCTTGGGGCACTCGCTTGGGGGGTAGGAATTACTCTAGCGGGCTACTACACAGCATCTATTCCAGGAGTTGAGACCTTCACCTACGCAATTGCCGGCTTCTTTATTCTCGGTTCAATCGTCTCTGGGATCGTTGATTATTTACGTCGCCGACGATTACGCCAAGATAGGTCATAGCAATTCCTGTCACTAGATAAATACTTACCTGCACACCCTGTATCGGTGAGAGAAGATCTATAAGAAGTGATCCAACGAGTTGTCCTCCAACGCTAATCAGTGTGAATGTTAAAACACCTAAGTGCTGGACTACTGTTGAGGTAAATGCAATGTATACAACGCCTAGTACTCCACCTGTGTAGATCCACCATGGCCCTGCTGGAAGAGGAGATAATTCTGTTCCTCCAAACCCAATAACAATAAGGAGCAATACTGCGAGAAAAGTTGTTCCCATCGCAAAATTCAAGAGAGAGGTTGTAAAACTCTGTTGTGAGTATTCATTAATTTGACCATTAAGCGCTCGTTGTACCCCAACAATCGCGCCAGCCACAACACCAAGAATTACTGCAGCGATTGAAAGATCTCTTTCATCAAGGCGGTCAGCAACTGAGATAAAAACTGCAAAAACTGTCACAAATGCGGCGGTAACTCGACGTGGGGTGATGTGTTTCTTCCCTCCACCCGTTAGCCCAATTCGATCAACAAGTAATGAAATGGCGCTCTGGCCCGCGATCGAAGCAACCGAATAAATTGCAACACCGATGAGAGGGACGATTTGAGTTTGTACCGCGACAAAACCTCCACCCAGCATCCCAGCGAAAAGTGTCCATGATGGCAAATTTCTCTCTTTTACCGCCTTCGAAAGTGTCCGGACACCTTGTTTGATAGATGGATTAAAGATCGCAACAATCGCGATAATCACTAGCCCTGATCCAAAAGAGACGAGCGCAGCTTGTATTCCATTATCTAAGCGTTGTGAAAGTTCACCATTTGCTCGTGCTTGTAGTGCAATCAATACTCCTGAGAGAGCGGCGAGAAAATCTAAGCGCCTACTTTGCATGATCACACTTTATTCTAGTTTTCTAGCTTTAGAGTTATTTCAAGCCATTCTTCTTCTCGTGATATTAACTCTTTTTCGAGTTGAACAAGTTCATTTGAGATTTCACTTAATCTCTTAGCATCAAAGGACGCTTCAACTTGTTCTTGGGTTAGTTGTGCGACCTTCTCTTTCGCTTTTTGTATCTGCCTTTCAACCCTAGCGAGATCTTTCTTAAGGGTACGTTCTTGAGCTGCGTTAGATACTTTTCCAGAAGTGCTCTGTGAGGACACGTTTAATGTCTTAGCACGATGTTCAAGGTACTCATCAACACCCCTAGGTAAATCACGTAGTACTTGATCGCCCATTAATCCTACAAAACGGTCACAGACGCGTTCTAGAAAGTAGCGATCATGCGAAATAACAATGAGAGTTCCACCATAGCTATCTAAAAGGTCTTCTAGTTCAGTTAAAGTTTCAATATCAAAATCATTTGTAGGCTCATCCAGTAAGAGAACGTTCGGTGAATCCATCAATAGCCGCGTTAACTGGAGTCTTCGCTTCTCGCCACCAGAAAGATCACCCACTGGGGTCCATTGGCCATCACGATCAAAACCTAGGCGTTCACAGAGTTGCGATGCTGAAAGAGTGCGTCCCTTGCCAATTTCAATATGGTTTGCAACATTTTCAACTGCCTCAAGCACCCGCCACGTTGGGTCTAACTCATCAAGGTGCTGAGTTAGAAATGCAATCTTCACTGTTATTCCGGTGACGAGTTTTCCTGCGGATACCGCAAGCTCTGATGCCATTGTGCGCATGAGAGTTGTTTTTCCAGCGCCATTTACCCCGACAATTCCGAAGCGGTCGCCCGGACCGATATTCCAAGTCAATTCGCTAATCAAATCTTTATCGCCTGCTGAAATTCTTGCATGTTGGAATTCAAGAACTGTGCGACCGAGTCGATTAAGAGCAAATTTCAATAACTCTGATTTATCTCGTGGCGCTGGTTCGCTACTGATGAGCTCATTTGCTGCATCGACTCGAAATTTCGGCTTAACAGTTTGGGCTGGCGCACCACGACGAAGCCAAGCAAGTTCTTTTCGAATGAGACTATTTCTACGTGCATCCATGGCACTTGTCTGGCGAGCGCGTTCAGCTTTTGCTAAAACATATGCCGAATATCCACCGTCATATTCTTCGAGAGCCCCACCAACAACTTCCCAGGTGCGATCTGTCACCGCATCTAAGAACCAGCGGTCGTGCGTGACAACTAATACTGCTAAATCTTTTCGCGCATTTAAGTGTCTTGCCAGCCAATCGACTCCTTCAACATCTAAATGATTTGTCGGCTCATCGAGCATGATGAGATCAAGTTCATCAATCAGGAGCTTTGCTAAACCAACTCGGCGTTTTTCTCCACCTGAAAGGGAGATAAAAACTCGCTCAAAGAGATGGTCATCAAAGCCACCAAAGAGACCAGTAAAGACCTCACGTATCTTGGGATCGCGTGCCCATTCATGTTTTGCTCGCTCACCAATAACGATATCTCCAACAGTGGCGCTTTTATCAGCGACATCTACCTGTGAAAGCATGCCCACGCGAACAGAATTTCCCTGTGTAACTCTTCCTTCATCGGCGCTCTCTATACCAGCGATAATTTTCATTAGCGTACTTTTGCCGGCGCCATTTCGACCAACAATTCCTATGCGATCACCTTCTGATACCCCAATTGAGACTTTCGTTAACAGTGGGCGAATATCAAAGGCTTTGCTCACACCTTCGAGGTTGACAAGATTGCGCGCCATAGGAGAGAAGCGTACCTTTGAGACATGATGGTTACAGACCGTGAATTTGCAGAATCTCTCGATGAGAAGGATCCGCTTAAGGGGTTTAAACCTCTCTTCATGGTCACAGATCCAAATATGTGTTATCTCGATGGCAATTCACTTGGCCGCTTACCACTAGCAACCGTTGCCGCCGTCAATGAGTTTATGACTGGCGAATGGGGCCCTGAAGTAGTCACTGGGTGGAGTCACTGGGTCGATGAAGCGCAACCAACAGGTGATCTTCTTGGACGTGCAACTCTGGGGGCTGCCGCTGGACAGGTATTAGTCTGCGATACAACATCGGTAAATTTCTATCAATTAGCGCTGGCTGCGGTCAATGCACGCCCTGGACGTAAAACTATTATTACCGATGCTGCGAACTTTCCTACAGATCGATACATTCTTGAGGGCATTGCAAAACAACTTGATCTCAATCTCGTCATTATTGATAATGAGTCTCCGGGCTCTGCCGAAAATGAACGAATCACTGCTGAGATTTTGGAAAAATACTTAAGTGATGATGTTGCCCTCGTAACGCTTGAAGTTATTCAATACCGATCTGGTGCCCGTAATGACATCAAATCTCTCACTGATTTGGTACGCAGCCATGGTGCATTTCTACTATGGGATGCCAGCCATGCTGTGGGTGCCATTGAGATGGATTTCGATGCCAACGGTGTTGATATTGCCGTTGGTTGCACATACAAATATGGAAACTCAGGTCCTGGATCGCCTGCATGGCTCTATGTGAATAAACGAGTTCAGGAAGAGCTTCAAGTTCCTATTCAAGGTTGGTTTTCACAAGGCGATCAATTTGGGATGGGTCCAGTGTTTGAGCGGGCTGATGGAATCCGTGGTTTCCAAATCGCAAGTCCTTCACTTATTGGCTTGCGTTGCGTAAAAACTGCATTCTCAATGATTGAGGAGGCATCGATCTCGGCGATAGCAGAGAAAGCTGCGGTCGGTACTCAGATGATGATTGATCTCTATGATGCCTGGCTTGCAGATCTTGGGTTTACATTACTTACATCTCGCAATGCCAAAGAACGTGGAGGACATATCTCGCTTGGTCATCCCGACGCAGCGCGCATTTGTGTTGCGCTGCGTCAATTTGCACATGTGATTCCAGATTACCGAACACCAAATTCAATTCGACTTGCAATTGCTCCGCTTCCGACTTCGTATGTCGAGGTATGGGATGGTTTTCAACGCATACGTGATTTGGTCGCTAGTCGCCAGTACGAGAAAATAACCAAGTCAGATTCGAGGGTCACATGAGTAATATTCCCCAAGAGAATTATGAATCGGCACTTACATACAACTCATATCTGGCAGTTGATGAGTTACTCAAACTCCAGCGGCCATTATCTGAAGGCCCAGAGCATGACGAAATGCTCTTTATTGTTATACATCAGACCTATGAGCTCTGGTTTAAGCAGCTCATTCATGAATTTCTAGCGGCTCAAAAGTCACTAGAGGCAGGTGATACCCACCGCAGCCTTGCTATCTTGGGCCGTATTCGCACAATCCTAAAAGTCTGTGTCACTCAGATTGATATCTTGGAGACAATGACGCCCCTTCAATTCAATGCATTTCGAGGTTATCTCGCTTCTTCAAGTGGTTTTCAGTCGGCGCAGTTTAGAAAAGTTGAAGCAATTTTAGGTCGTCGTGATTCGAAAATGGCAGGACATCTTGCTCCAGCAGATCAAGAAGAGATAAACGTGATTACATCAAATAAAAGTTTGTGGGACTCCACTCTTTGTTATCTCGATCAACGTGGTCACAAGATTCCAAGAGAGATTCTTCAAAGGGATGTGAGTCAGCACTATCAAAGCAGTGAAGAAGTCGAAGATATTCTGCTCACCGTTCATCGTAGCGATCCTGAGAGTGCCATGGTCTGTGAACGACTTGTTGATATTGATGAGGGATTGCAAGAATGGCGTTATCGCCATGTAAAGATGGTGGAACGAACCATTGGAACAAAAGTCGGTTCTGGTGGATCAAGCGGGGCGGCTTACCTTTCGACAACTCTCTCAAAGCCAGTCTTTGAAGAGTTATGGAGTATTCGAGCCCGTTTTTAGTTTTACAGTTGCGGGAGACCCGCAATCACGATCTCATCTAGTGGCTTACGAGCGCGAGGTGCTTTCTCTCGCTCAGCCATTGCATCTGGCAACTTCTCAGGTAAATCCTGTTTTCCAATTGCAATTGCTACAACCGGAACAAGATCGCTAGCCATAGAGAGATTCTCGCGCGCCTTATCTTTATCAAAACCTGTCATCTGATGTGCGACAAGTCCGCGACTATGTGTTTCAAAGACAAGTTGCGCAACCGCAAGGCCGCAATCAAATTGATAATCTGCATGTATTGATCCATCATCGCGCGTTGGTTTAGCCGCAACAAGGATGAGCGCTGAAGAATTCTGAGCCCACTGTTGGTTGAATTCAACGAGAGCTGAGAGTGTTTGACTGAAAACTTCTTCACCTCGCTTACCAACAAAAAATCTCCACGGTTGGCCATTAAAGGCAGAAGGAGCCCAGCGAGCCGCCTCCATAATCGCAATAAGATCGACATCGGAAATCAACACTTCTTGATCAAATGAACGTGGACTCCTGCGGGTAGCAATTACTTCATGGACTGGGACAGCGGTTTGGGCTCTCATAGCGCAAGACTCTATCGCTGTGAGCACTTTCAGGCACTTTGAAAACTTTCCTGCCATGGCCTTCATAGAGTTTAATGGGGGCATGGCTTCGCGTATTCACCCCACTAAATCACTTCTTATCGCCACAGCGGTTGAGATTCTTGATGAGAGACTTCCGGGTGAAATTGCTGTCGATGAAATATTAGATAGATCTGGAATATCTAAAGGAAGTCTGTACCACCACTTTGAGGATCTGGGTGAGCTTTTAGAAGTTGCACAGGTGGAGCGTTATGCCGCTTGGGTAGATAAAAGTGTTGCAGCAATTGTCGCAATGCTTGCTAAAGTTAAAAGTAGGGAAGATCTCGTCAATGGGTTAAAGATGATTACCCGATTTACGCAAGACCCTGCATATAGCAAGACTCGCTTTCAAAGAGCTCGCGCAATTGCTGCCGCTGAACATAATCCACGATTTGCAAAGAGGTTAGCCGAAGAGCAGAAACGCCTTACTGATGCACTTATCGACTTGATCAATGAAGCTCGCAATAAAGGTTTTTATGCCAGTGATTTTGATGCCCACGCGGGTGCGGTTTTAGTACAGGCTTACACCCTTGGAATGATTGTCGATGACTTTGTTGATGACAAAATGGATCCTGAAGAGTGGTACAAACTCATTGATATGGTTGTTGATCGAGTTTTTCTCATCTGATATTTTCAACTTAAAGTTAAAACACGCATGAATTCGAGATAACTTGCAACTTATTTGGGGATGAGCGATACTTAAGGCCTAACGAATTGGACTTAAAAAATGTACTCCTCGATGCAATCGCATCACTCAAGCACTTTTAGATATATCCCTGCCTCTTCAAAACCAGTCTCACCAGATCGCGTTGCCGAAGTTTTGGCAGATGAATGGAAACTTTTTACTAAAAATACTGCGGGTTCTGCAGCTGAAAGTGAGCGTGCATTTGCATCACTTCCTCTTGGTGTGACATCAAGTTTTCAACATTGGGATCCTTATCCGATTTCAATCGCATCTGCCGAAGGTGCATGGATGACTGATGTTGATGGCCGCAAACTCCTTGATCTCTCTATGGGCTTTGGCGCAATGCTCGCCGGCCACCTCAATCCAATCGTTGTTGAAGAGATTCAAACCTCTCTTCGCCAAGGAATGCTCTTTGTTACCCCTTCTCCAACATCTACCGATGCCGCCGAGCGGATCTGTAAGCGATTTGGCATCGATCAGGTTCGCTTCACCAACTCAGGAACTGAGTCAACAATGTATGCGGTGCGAGTGGCTCGATCTGCAACAGAGAAGATGGGAATTCTCAAAGTTGAGGGTGGCTACCACGGCAGCTATGACCCATTCGTGGTCTCGAGTAAGCCAGCGCTAGATAAAATTGGCGACCCCGAGAACCCAACTCCTGCTATCGATAGCAATTTAGTTCCGGGTGACATTTACGTTGTCCCCTATAACAATCTGCCGGCACTTGAGCGCATGTTTGAAGCCAATGCAACAAAGATTGCATGCTTTATCGTCGAGCCAGTTCTTGAAAACCTTGCGATCGTCTTGCCAGATGCTGGATATCTCGAAGGTGTTCGTGCTCTCTGCGACAAGCACAACGTCGTTTTAATTTTTGATGAGGTGAAGACCGGTCTTACAGCGGGACCTAAGGGAGCAGCTGCTCGCTTAGGTGTGAAGCCAGATTTGATTACTCTTGCAAAATCTATTGGCGGAGGACTTCCACTCGCAGCATTTGGTGGAAAGAAGAAGTACATGGATTTTGTTAGCAACGGCAAGATGGCCCACTTTGGAACCTTTAACGGAAATCCACTCGCCATGGCTGGTGTTCGCGCTATCGATCGCATCTGTACAGATGAGGCTATGGCGAAGGCGGAGGCGTTTAATATGCAAGCCCTCGATAGAATTAGTGCGATTATCGATGAGTTTGAATTACCTGCTCACACAGTCGGATTTGGCGTAAAGGGCTGCGTAACGTGGTCAACAAATCCTGTACGCAACTACCGAGATTACAAGGCGACAGATTTTGGTATTGCAGAAGCGCATTGGCTCTTCTCACTTAATCGCGGAATTATCACTCCGCCAGGTCTTGATGAGCAGTGGCTCATTAGCTTGGCACACGGCCAGGCAGAGATTGATCTCTTGGTCGAAGATTTCCGCGAGTTCGCGATCGCGCTTCGCGCCTAATTACTCCAAGAAGAGTGCAGTGGGCGACCTTCTGCATACCCAGCTGAAGATTGAATTCCAACGGTTGCACGTTCTGCAAACTCATTAAGGTTTCTTGCGCCAGCGTATGTACAGGATGAACGAACGCCCGCGATAATTTCATCAAGGAGATCTTCAACGCCAGGCCGTGCGGAGTTGAGATACATGCGAGATGTTGAAATTCCTTCTTCAAATAGCGCTTTTCGTGCTCTATCAAAGGCATCTTCACTCGATGTTCTGGCAGCGACAGCGCGTGCAGATGCCATTCCAAAGGATTCCTTAAAGAGCTTGCCGTGCACATCGCGTTGCAGATCTCCAGGTGATTCATATGTTCCAGCAAACCACGAACCAATCATGACTTGTGATGCACCAGCAGCAAGGGCTAGTGCGACATCGCGTGGATGGCGGACTCCACCATCTGCCCACACAGACTTTCCTAACTCTTTAGCGGCTGCAGCACATTCAAGAACTGCTGAAAATTGTGGCCGTCCAACACCTGTCTGCATGCGTGTAGTACACATCGCACCTGGGCCTACGCCTACTTTAATAATGTCAGCACCGGCTGCGATCAAATCACGCGTACCTTCGGCTGTCACAACGTTTCCTGCAACGATTGGAATGGTTGGGTTAAGTGCGCGAATCAATTTAAGCGCATCTATCATCTTCTTTTGATGTCCATGTGCAGTATCTACGACTAAAACATCAACACCAGAATCGATCAGCGCTTTCGCCTTAGCAACAACATCACCATTGATTCCAACTGCTGCAGCAATACGTAATCGACCTTTGCTATCGAGTGCTGGGGTATAAAGCGTTGCACGCAGGGCACCGACGCGAGTAAGGATTCCAACCAAATCTCCTGCGGCATTTATTACTGGTGCAACGGTTCGACGATGTTCATGCAAAAAATCAAATGCTTGACGGGGGTTGAAAGAATCTGAAATCACAAATGGGTTTTTTGTCATAACCTGTGAAAGTTGAGTAAATCGATCAACTGATACACAGTCATCTTCAGTGATAATGCCAACAGGCTTTTTGTTTTCAACAACAACAATCGCACCATGTGCTCGCTTATTAATCAAACTAATTGCATCTGCAACAGTTTCAGTTGGCGCAAGCGTGATGGCTGTATCAAAGAATGGATGGCGTGACTTAACCCATGAGATGACATCATGGACAACTGCATGTGGAATATCTTGTGGAATCACAGCAATGCCGCCGCGCCGCGCAACGGTCTCTGCCATTCGTCTTCCAGAGATCGCAGTCATATTTGCAACGACGATTGGAATCGTTGTTCCCGATCCATCTACTGACGAGAGATCAACATCCATTCGGCTGAGAAGATCAGATGCACTTGGCACCATGAATACATCGTCATATGTCAGATCAAAGGTGGGGGTATTTAAGAATCGCACGTAGGGAAACTATACGGGTAACTAGGTGCGAACTAGAAAATCACAGCGCGCAACGCCTGCCTCAATGAGGTCAGCATTGCGTTGATCGGTCCCCTTCGCCCACGCTTTAGCGCTCTCTGGATCTTTGCCGAAGGCGATATGGCGAGAAATCAATCGAGAAATGCGCACATCTTCATCAAGATAGGCATACCAACATTGATTGAGTAGGGGTGATACATCTTGCCATCCACCTTGATCGTGCATCAGATAGTTGCCTTCGACAATGATCACGCGAGTGCTGGGAAGAACTACGCCCTGGGCTGCGATTGATTCTTCTATTGAGCGATCAAAGATTGGGTAGTAGATCGAATTACTATGATCGTGCGCTATTCGTTCAAGCACGTTGATGAAGCCCTTGACATCAAAAGTATCTGGCGCCCCTTTTCTCTCTGAGCGACCGAGTGATTTCAATACCTTATTGCTTAAATGAAATCCATCCATTGGCAATACTGAGACAAGTAAAGGATCACAACCTTTAAGTAAAAACTTTGAAAGCGTGGATTTCCCACCGCCAGGCTTTCCCACAATTCCTATTATTGTTCGCGTCGAACTACTTGCCGCAGCTGAAATCATCTCCTTGGCTTCTTCTTTGGTGATCTCCTTAGGCACGTACAGAGACCTCAATTGCAATTACAATTGCCTTCACTTGATCCGATAGCGACATTGTCGCAAGTCCGGGGAATTCACTCGCTTGCTCGGGGGCAAGTGGCAGATGAATAAAGCCAGAAATCACATCCGTGGCAGATAGGTACCGTTGCATCTGAAAAAATATTTCGTTGCATATAAATGTACCGGCCGACAATGAAACTTTGGCCGAGATTGAATGTGCCTGTATTTCTTGAACAATTGCTCGAACTGGCAAGGTGGAGAAGAATGCATCAGGGGCGTCTTGATTGATTGGAGCATTTTCGATCAATACACCTGCATTATCTGCAATACGCGCATCAGCGAGATTGATTGCTACTTGCTCCGGTCCAATGAAGTCGCGCCCCTCAGCCTGTCCCAACGAAATGACAATGTCTGGCTTTTCCGCCTCGATCTTCTCAATCAAAATTTCAGCTGATCGTTTATATTCAACGGGAAGAATCGCGGTAACAATCTCAACACCTGTAATATCGATAGCCGCCATCTGACTAACCACCGCACCGGATGGATTAAATGATGCTCCTCCAAAAGGTTCAAAGCCGGTGAGAAGTAGTTTTCTACCTGCCATAAGCTGCTCGTGAAATCTGGCGACGGCGCTCTTGATATGCAGGTGAAGCGCCAGCGATCATATGCTCAAAGCGCTGATTTCCTTTGATGTGGGTGCGCAAGAACGCTGCATCTATCTCAGAGCTAAATATGGTCTCTGACTCACTGATTGGTAGACCCTTTTTATATGGGCGAATCAGTCTGTAAATATATGTCACCTTATGAATTCCTTGAATTGCAACCAAACGGAGGAGCTGGGTTAAAGGCTTTGATTTTTTCTTAGCTATGGCCAATGAAATTAGTAATTCTGCTATCTCTCTGCCACCCGAAGTATCTTTAAGGTCCGCACACTTATCTGTTAGCGCAGTGCGAGTATGTAATTCCTGCAATTTCCGCACTGTCGAGGTTATCTCAGAGTGATTGGAGTGCTCTGCACGTAGTGCATACCCTTTATCGTGACACCATTTTGCGCGAGCATCCTGATCATCAGTACCCCGAATATTTGAAATCAATACAGTTGGAACTTGTGCCGGCAACAATTCGTGCACGCTGTTGTAACCAGTCGCAGCAATCGCTGCATCAAAGGCAGCCAAGACATTGGCGAGTGGGAAGTAACGCTGAACATTGATCTCTAAGCCAGCAGGAACAAGGCTTTTACCGGTGCTATCAACTGGATCTTTCAGCAATACAACCTGTAGATCGTGCCAGCCAACTAATCCAGATAAGGCTGCAGTCATCTTTTCATTCATATCGCTATCACCTGTTCCTAATTGAACAAGAACAGCGGGACGGTTGACGTCTAGTCCGAGTACTTTCCGCGCATCGGCGCGACTCATAGCTCGTTGTGGCGAATAGAGAGAAACTGGTGATGAAACTACCGAGTCCTTCCGATGAGAAGTTGGACCGTGATCATAGGCGCGCGCTACATCCCCAGGTTCAACAATCTGATCGACCAACCGAGATTGCAATGGAAGAGCAAACCGCAAAATGTTTTTCTGCCATAGTCCACGTCTGACCCAGACAATCTTTAAATCTGGCCTCTTTAACTTTGTTGCGATAAATCCTGGGTAAGGGACAACGCCATCAAATGAGATTACTGATGCACCTGTCTCATCTGCAATTGCAATCAGTCGATCACGAAAATATCTATCCCAGCGGTGTGCTGGCATCCAACGACGTGTTTTCCCTGGAATGTATTCGCAGGGGATGCCCATCGTCGAGGGAATTTCGGCAATTCCGCCTGCGACTGAGACCAATACTGGGTTCGCTCTCTCTGTAAGTTCTAGCGCAATAGCCGAAGCGCGTGCCAAATGGCCCATTCCGATTCCATTGCTTGTTGCAAGGATAATTGTGGGTTTATCCACGGCCTAACACTTTTCTCAAGACAAGAGATGTGATCTTCTTTATAAAAATTGCAAGCTGTAGTGGTGAGTTGATCTTCTTGCCTTCTCGTTTGAGATAGCGCCTAAACCGGCGGAGGCGGTTATGTTTACCTTGATTGATAACGGCAAATTGGTCGTCATTCATCCAGAGCACGCCCCACTGGCTAGAAATACTGCGATAGAGCAAGTCGTCACTTTCGAGTGCCCGCCCTAGAGCAGGTGCGATGAGTGCAAAGGCTCTTCTATCAAATTTATCTGCAACTCCCACAAACCCTTGTTCACTCACGAGAAGCTGATCCACTAGATCCTTGAGATCGATATTTACTCGCGCTTCTGCAAATATGTAATACGGGGTTGATCCATGGGTAAACTTTTCAAGAATTGTTTCAATCG
>JBIJAL010000007.1:0-22447 GCA_044345775.1 Candidatus Planktophila sp. | reverse complement strand
GCGGGCCAAAATCTGCGCCGCTTCCGGGTTGAGATAATCCACTTCATCCTCCTGAATTGTTATATGTATTGACCTTAACAATTCCAGCGTGAAAATGCTTCCCCATTTGCGCCAGAACCTACGTGAATCTGCCCCTGTTCGCTCAGGGCATATGAAAACTATTCGGCGGCAGGTACTTCTGGTGCCTTAGGGCGAAGATCTTCGAGGTTGATCGCATTCCCAGATTTATCAGAAACCTTGACTCGCTCAAGAACCACAGCCAACGCCTTTGCGCGCGAAACCTCAGCAACGAGTTGACCGATCTGGCCCGCCTTCTGCAGTTCTTGGGCAAACTGCTCAGGAGCCATTCCGTAACGCTGTGATGTGCGCACAAGATATTCAGTGAGCTCCATTTCAGTGATCTCAACCTGCTCGCTCTTGATAATCGCATCGAGTAAGAAATCTGACTTCAGTGATGAACGAACCTGGCCATCAACTTCGGCGCGGTGCTCGCCATCTTCCTGACGGCCTTCGCCATCCAGATGATCATTGACCTCTGCCTCAACCATCTTCTCTGGCACTGGAATATCAAGATCGGCAAGTAACTTTTCAAGAAGTAGGTCGCGTGCCTGCGCACCTTGCTCCATCTTCTTTACGCGACCAAGTCGCTCTACAAAATCTGCACGAAGCTCTGCGATGGTATCGAACTCAGATGCCAGCTTTGCAAATGCATCATCTGCCTCTGGAAGTTCGCGCTCTTTCACTGCCTTTACGACAATTTCAACATCGCCCTTTTCATCATCTTTTTGACCAACGAGTTGAGTAGTAAATGTCTTTGTCTCTCCGATAGCCATTCCAACGAGCGCTGCATCAAGGCCATCAATCATGCGATCTGAGCCGACTTCATAGGAAATCTCATTTGCCTTACCACCATCAACTTCTGCGCCATCAATACGAGCGGTGAGATCGATAGTGACAAAATCTCCATCTTTAGCTGCACGTTCAACGGTGTGAAGTGTGCCAAAGCGAGCGCGTAATCCATCGAGCTGCTCTTCGACATCTTTATCTTCAACTGTGACGTCATCAACAGTAATTTCAATCTTTGAAAAGTCTGGCAGCTTTACTTCGGGGCGAACATCAACTTCAACGACGAATACCAACTTCTCCTTATCGACGAACTCTTTAATATCAACTTCTGGGCGTCCGATGACAAGTACGTCGTGTTCACGAGCTGCCTGAGAATAAAACTCTGGGAGAGCTGAATTAATCGCCTCATCAAGAACGCTTCCACGCCCGACGCGCTGATCGATCATGGCAGCTGGAACGTGACCTTTACGAAAACCGGGAATGTTTACCTGCTTAGCAATTTTCTTATAGGCCGCATCAATATGTGGAGTGAGCTCTGCAAATGTAACTTCTACATCAAGCTTTACTCGAGTAGGTGAAAGTATCTCGACTGTGCTCTTCACTGTGCTCCCTGATCATCGATGTGAGGATGTATTGATTGAACTGACCTAAAGAAACTGGTCGGGGCGGGGAGATTCGAACTCCCGATCTCCTGCTCCCAAAGCAGGCGCGCTAGCCACTACGCTACGCCCCGAGGCGCAAGAGCAGAGTCTAGAGCAACTTTTTACTCTCGCGAACCGACGCAGAATCCTCCGTTAAGCACCTGAAATAGGACCTTCCGGGTGTAGCTCATTGGCAGGGCCCGGCCCAACCCCAGATTGATGGTCTCTGATCGACCGATGAGTGTTTCTCCAGGATTGATTAGTCATTTGTGAGGATTGATGAGTCGGACCTTTACGGATCACACATCTAATACGAAGATTAAGGCATGAAGTTACTCATTGACTGGGATGGCGGCTCAACAGTAGTAAATCCCGGAAACTCGTTTGTGATTGGCCGAGATAAGGCTGCAGATATTCAAGTTGCTGGCTCCAAAGTTTCTCGAACTCACCTACGCCTTGAATTTGATGGAGTGAATTGGAAGGCCACAGACCTCGACTCTTCAAATGGTTCGTTTATTGAAGATAAGCCATTCCAGCAAGTGCAAATCAAAGATCAGGTATCAATTTTTCTTGGTGGAATGGATGGAGAAGAGATTCGCCTGCATCCTTTAGAAATTGTCTCCACTAAGGGCGATACAAAGAAAGTTGCAATTCCCAAAGTAAAGGCTGATCAGACACTGGTCGCATCGTCAATTGCAGATCTAGACAAAAGCTACATCGACCAAGCCTCACGAATAAGACTCCAACAGAGAATTCGTATCGGCCGCGATGCCACAAATGATTGGCATATCGATGATCTAGTCGTCTCGCGCTTCCATGCAGAAATTGTTCAGAACGATCAGGGCGGATTTGATCTTGTTGATCTACGTTCGGCAAACGGCACTTTCGTAAACGGCATAATGGTTAAACGGCGTGAGTTAGTCATCGGAGATTTAGTCTCCATCGGAAATGTCACTCGACGATTTACTTCAGATGGACTTGATAGCCCAATTGGCGTTGAGGGCGTAGATATTGTGGCAAAAGATGTGAGTTTTTCTATTGGAGATAAGCAACTTCTAAGTGAAGTCAATTTCCATCTCGGTCCACGCACTCTGACAGCAATCGTGGGACCTTCTGGCGCCGGTAAGTCAACAATGCTTAACGTAATCACCGGAAGAACCACACCTTCTCACGGCGAAATCGTCATCGGTGGTCGAAATCTTCATAAAGAGTATGGCGACTTAAGTCAACGAATCGGTTTAGTCCCACAGGCAGATATTTTGCACACTCGTCTCACAGTTAAGCAGGCGCTTACCTACGGAGCTGCTCTTCGTTTCCCAAGTGAGACATCGGCGGCAGAACGCGAAGAACGCGTGGCCGAGGTAATGGAAAAGCTTGAACTGACTCCAAGAGCCGATCTTCGTATCGATAAGTTATCTGGTGGCCAGCGCAAACGTGCAAGTATTGGATTAGAACTCCTTACAAAACCTTCAATTCTCGTACTCGATGAACCTACTTCTGGCCTTGATCCAGGACTTGATGCTCACGTAATGGAGACGCTACGTAAACTGGCCGATGATGGCCAGACAGTCGTTCTCGTAACTCACTCAGTGGATAACTTGAATTTCTGCGATAACGTCATTCTTCTTGCATCCGGTGGTCGCATTGCCTATGCAGGTCCGTCGTCAACGGTCTTTACAGCGCTAGGAAAAAGTAGCTGGGCAGAAGTTTTCAGATTGCTCTCAAGCCCTGAGGCGCTACTTTTATCTTCAAAGAAAAGATCAGGCGTTGTCTCTGCCACGACTCAAATCGCGCAGGAGAAGATCAAAAAGCAGTCTTGGATCAAGCAGTTAGCAACCCTGAGCGCAAGATATCTTCGCGTGATTGCTTCAGATAAATACTACTTAGGCTTACTCGCAACCATTCCTATTTTAATTGGTGCGATTTGCTATGCCACTGCGGGTGAACTTGGACTTGGCCCAGGACTTCCAAATAAAAGTGGAGTTTCTGTAAATCCTATTGCACGGTCAACGTTAATGATTTTGATTCTAGGTACAGTCTTTGTTGGGCTTTCCACAGCAATTCAAGAGATCATAAAAGAGAATCCGATTAGGCTCCGTGAAAAGAGTGTCGGTATTCGTTCTGGAACATACCTCATGTCGAAGGTACTGGTGCTTGGTGTCATTACGATATTGCAGACGTTGATCTTCGCTGCGATTGTTTTATTTGATCGCCCTCTGCCTCAACAGGGAACGCTCATCTCAAATGCTTATCTTGAGATCTTACTGATACTAAGTCTTTTAGGTTTGACCTCCATGTGCTTAGGACTTGTCATTTCCGCCTTGTTGTCATCGACTGAACAAGCCATGCCAATTCTTGTTGGCCTGACAATGGGGCAGGTTGTTCTCTCTGGAGCCCTACCCGGTAAGAACGAGGGCATCATGGGAATGCTTGCGCCGTTCACTCCAAGTTATTGGTCGATGAACTCGCTGGCATCATCTATAGATTTAATCACCATCTCACTCAATAACGATCCAGATCTCATGTTGAGATGGGAGAACACTTTCGAGGTAATGCGACAATCCATGCTCTCAGTAGCCGGCATGGCGTTAATCTTCCTTGCCGCCTGCTATTTCGTCCTAGCAAAAAAACGTTAGCCGTTCGTCCATCCCGGTGGGCAAGAGCCATCAAATGGTCTCTTCTGTGCACCCTTTTCACAGATCACCTGTGGTTGAGTTGGTGGAGCTTTAGGTTTAGGTAATTGCTTCACCTTAGGAGTTGTTTTTGGTTCGACCTTAGGAACGGTCACGGGCACTTTGAGTGGTTGTGACTCACCCACTGCATTTTCAGTGATTAATTGAAGAACTCCCTTTTTGCCGGCAAATTTTGAACTCACTGCAACTTCAAATGAAGCCAGACCATCCTTTATCTTTCCGACAAGTGGTTTTGCCTTAGTCACCCCAAACTCTGGAGCAAAGAGAATTACTGAAGTAGCACTCACTGGAACTCGAACCTTTAAATTAATAAAGTTCAAATTAATTGAAACTGTTGGCTTGGACGGACTACTAGGGGCCTGAACAAGATCTTCACTCTCAGACTCTGCAGGCGATAAAAACTTCTCATTTATGGCTGATGTTGAAGATTTACTGCTTGGCAGGGTAGACCAATAGAGTTTGAGACTTGCCGGATCTTGAACATTTAACTGATTTCTAAAATATAAAACTTCAACTGGATATTGCTTTCCACCTTGCAAAGTAACGAGGGAAGACTCGTCATAAGGCCAAGATTTTTCACCACCAAGTTCATCCCAATAATCAAGAATCGTTTCACCATTTATCTTCACAGATACTCCACCTACCGAGGATGCATAAACCGTTCGCGATTGCTTACCAGTCCCAGGCCAGGTGATAAATCCGTTATAGGTAACAAGGAAACGCTTGTTATTGCAGCCGTTACCTTCAAAAATCCTACGAGAACTTAGCGCTATCTCAACAGTTCCGACATGACTGACATTACATAATGTGAGACCGGCAGTATCCCTCTTTGGTATAGAGACATTTGCGCCTTGATAAATCTTGGAAATCAGCCCTGTTTTCTTTGTCCGGATTATCTCCGCCGTGGCATCCCGATCATTTTCTGCGGTCAATCCTGGACTTTGGGTGTTTGTAGCCGCCAGATAGGGAGAATAAACAGATATTGGGGTTGCGGTGAGGAAATTCGGAGTGGCACCGATGTCAATTTTTTTGATCTGCTGATTATTTCTATCAGCAATAATCAATTGTCCTTTTCGGTCGATCGACATGCCTGTAGGGGAGTTAAAGAGTGCCGACTCTGTACTTCCTAGTTTGTTCCCTGTTTCGCCTCCAGCGAAATATGTCATCTTGTTGTTTTCAACCTTGAAAATTTTTCCACCCCAGCCAGAGGCATAAACAATTCCATCGCCGTCGGCGACAATCGATGATGGCCACGATCCGATATACCTTCCCACTCGCGTAATATCCGAATCTTGCACTACAGAAGTTCTGTAAATGCTATCTACTCCGCCATCTATAATGTAGAGATTTCCATTTCCATCTATGGTCAATTTGGTAGGTGAAGCAAAATTAGCTTTCGCTCGAAGCATTACATCGCCACCGCCTGCCCAGATTCCAGTTCCTAAAATGGTGGTCACCTGGAAATCTTTGGTTCCATCAACTCGCGTAATCTTTCTTATCTGACCATTACCCGTATCAGCTACATAGAGCGCACCCTTAAAGACACTCATTCCTTCAGGTGATTTGAAACGAGCTGCCGCTGCGTTGCCGTCAGCTTTTCCGGCAACCGCATTTCCAATTGTCGTCCATGTTCCATCTGGGAATCGTGCTTCAATTGCATTTCCTTGAGCACAAAAGAATGTTCCATCCGGAGTAAATGCCGCTCCATTACTAAAATAACAGCCTCTCTCTAGCCGCGTGACCTTGAGAGGAGCGCCTGATTCACTAATGTGCCGAATGGTGAAATTATCTAGGACGAGATAGCTTCGATCAGCCAACGGAAAAGTGTAACCAGGATGCATATAGATTTGATCATTTGCTCCTACAGGAGTGACGCCGTAGCTATCTTCTGGCCCAATTTTGCTTATGAATTTTCCATCTCGACTGAATATTTTAATCGAGTGATTGAGATGATCTGCGATATAAATGTTGTTTGTCGGATTCACTGATCTGCTATCAATGGCTAAGCCCGCATTTGCACCAAAGGTGAGTTTTCCGATTAACGCCCCGTTTACCTTGCTATCAATTACCTTGCTGGAGTCATCAAATATTCGGCCTTGACCAATCTTTGTGATGATAGATCCACTCCATTGATCAGATGTCACAAAAATTGAATCTGAAGCATCAATTGCTACACCTATCGGAACCGGTATACCACTCTGCACTGTACTTACAATGCCCTCCGGTGTAATTTTTCGAAGTGCATTGTTCCATTGGTCAGCGATGTATAGATTGTTTTTTGAATCCAATGCCAGCCCGCGCGGCAGATTGAAGAGTCCCAGGCCTGCATCTGAATTACCATTAGTCCCAGGCTTGCCAGCGTAGACAGTTGTCTGCCCACTTGATGAGTCAACTCTCAGGATCACGTGATTCACTTCGTCTGAAACGAATATTCTTCCTAAGCTATCGACGACCAGTCCACCGGTCCAATCACGACAATTTGCACAAGGAGAGGTAAACGGTAATGTCACGATGTATGTACGAAGTAATGTTCCATTTCGATCATAACGATAGATTTTGGTGTTGTTGCAATTACTTGCCCAAATCTCGTCGTTGGTTCTGACAAATACACTGCAAAAAGCATTATTTCCATCACCGCGAACCGATACATTCAACGATGCAAATGTTGTAATCGCTCCATTTGCAGCAATCTTCTTGATTGCAAAGTGCTCAGTGTCTGCTACGTACACTTCACCGCCTGGGCTTATAGAGAGTCCGTGCGGGCTAGAAAACTCCCCTGCGCCACCTTGACCACTCAATATGCTCACCTGATTTGAAGCAGCATTGGCACTCTGGGTCGTAATAGTCAGAAGAGAGGTAGTGAGGATCGCTACTGCCGCGATGGCTGTGAACTTATGGAGTGGACGCATAACTCAATGTTAAGTGGAGCACTGCTGGAATTCACCTTCTGCTGCATGGCAAATACCCGAATGACTGAAGTTATGACCACGATTGCATCCGTTAGGTGGCTCTCATGGCAGAATTAAGTCATGGAGCGACTACGGGCAGGAGATCCCGAGCAAATCGGACCCTGGCAGATCATTAATCGCCTCGGCTCGGGCGGCATGGGCATCGTCTATATGGGCACCAATGGAACACGTGCAGCTGCAATTAAGGTTGTGCGAGATTTCCTTTTGGAAGATCCAGCAAGTCGAACACGCATTGCTCGGGAAGTGGAAACGCTTCAACGAGTAAAGAGTGAGTTTGTGGCAGAAATTGTTGGATCTGATGTCAATGGTAATCCTGCGTGGATAGCAACTGATTATGTTGACGGCCCAAGTTTGAAAACACTCATTGAAAAAGAAGGTCCGCTTCGTCAGGATGAATGGCTTGCCTTCGCAAAGGGCTTTCTCTCTGCAGTTGCAGCAGTTCACTCTGTTGGCGTTGTGCATCGAGATATCAAACCTTCAAATATTTTGATTTCTAAGGCAGGGCCAAAGCTGATCGATTTCGGTATCTCTTTTACAAATGATGCAACATCACTTACCGGCACAGGAATGGTTGCCGGCACACCTGCCTGGCTTGCACCAGAACAATTCCTTGGTCGCGAGATTACAGTTGCGGTAGATAACTTTGCTGCTGGTTCTACGTTGATGTATGCGGCAACTGGAAAAGTTCCCTGGGGTGCTGAAGATTCATCAGTGGGTGCAGTGATGCACACGATCTTGGTTGAAGAACCAGACGCCTCAATGCTGACTGAGTTTCAAATTGAGATAATCATGCCTCTCTTAATTAAGGATGCTGCGTCACGAAAGACCGCCGCACAGATTCTCAAGCGTCTTAACGATGGGCCTCGTGGCGGTATGAAGATTTCTACAACAACAAAGAAGCCTGAAGTTGCCGCAACTGAATCTTTTCTCGATAAGGCTCGCAAAAAAGATGCAGAGGACAAGCGCCGCAAAGAGGAAGATGTGGCAAAGAGCGAACGAGATCGTATTCAGGCAGAAGAGCGAGAGGCGACACGTCAACAAAAAGCAGATGAGAAGGCTGCAAAACTCCTTGCAAAGCAGAAGGCGGCAGATGATGCCAAGGCTGCAAAACTCCTTCGTGCCTCTAACGGCGCTGAACCTTCAAGCGAGAAGAAAATTTCAAAGGCTAAGCCCAAACGGAATGTATTCATCATGGCCGGACTCGCAATAGCCGTTGTTATAGGGGGCTTGTTCGCAGTAACTCTAGGTGGATCAGAGAAATCAGAATCACAAGATTCAAATCTTGCGCCAGCTGTCGCATATAACTGGTCGGCTCTTGTTGCTGGTGAAAGTGAACCGCAATCAGGTGAGGGTCTAATCTTCGAAGTTTTTGTCTGTGATCAAGGTGTACTACCAAACACATTGAAGGTGGAGAGTATCTCTACTCGTTCAGCCGATGCTGGAGCGTTGAGTGTGAAAGTTTTAAAGGGTGAGAAGCGGTGCGGTAAAGACTTTGACACCATCGTGGTTTCTGGCAAAGAATTAGCAGGCACGGGCTCAGTTAATTACTTTGTGACAGGTACTACCGAGTCTAAATACGAATTTAGATATGACTTCACAGTCACGATTGTCCCTAAGTAAGGTCAATTCCAAAGGATCTACCAGCCACCCCGCACCATCACAAAAACTGGTGCAATGATGGCCCGAATAAGCCACCCCGTGTGGTCGCTAGAGGGAAATTTCAGTGTAATATTTGGAGTTGTCGCAGGGATAAACTGCGAAGATCGTGGATGTTATTCTCTTACCGTAGTGAATTTCTCTCCGCGGGTGTAGCTCAATGGTAGAGCCCCAGCCTTCCAAGCTGGCCATGCCGGTTCGATCCCGGTCACCCGCTCCATCTTTCTCCTCATCATTTGACCTGCCCCACCAAAAGGGCACTGAAGAAGCAATCAATTGCTATGGGCGTTGCCGTTGTTGATTTCCCCGCAAGTATTGATACTGAAATTCCATAGTCACTTGAAACTAGCGATCCGTCGATGATCACCTGTGCGTCTATAGACCATTCAAATCCCTCAGTTCCATTTCTGTAGGAGTAAGCAGAGGTTGCGACATACTGCTTCGTTATTGCTGGCGAACCCGAAGTTGCTACTATCGATAAATCCAAGGGCATCGCTAAATCAAAAGAGCGATCATCTGGATGATGAGTGTAAATCAAGAGCCTAATCAAATATGACTTCCCTGCTTTCAATCCATCTAGATTAGATGTGCTACTCGAACCAACTGATCCACTGATGTTTGAAAAAATCAATGTTCCAACGCGAACCTCCGTGACCCCAGCTGTTCCAGTTTCACCACGTGCGCCCGTAGCTCCAGTAATCCCAGGAGCACCATTACTTCCGTTAGCACCAGCTGCACCTGTTGCACCACTTCCTGTTGCACCTGTTGCACCCGCTGGTCCTGGCGAACCGTTTATGCCGTTAGCTCCATCTGCTCCGCGAGATCCAGCAGTGCCATCTAAGCCCTTTACTCCAGGTACTCCTTGCACTCCTTGAGGTCCTGCCGGACCAGCAGCATTTGATGCAGTTGAAACACTCTTCGCATCATTTCCGTTCTTACCATCTGAGCCATTAGATCCATTCACACCGTTAGCGCCGTTGGCACCTTGCAAACTTCTTGCAGCCGGCCACTTACCTTTTGTTTTTGGGCCAAAGATAAGGAGACTTCGTGTATCGATATAGAAGTCACCATTTATGCCAATTGATTTTGAAGGTGTGCCTTTACCGTTGAGCACAGTGTTAATGACGGCTGTCGCTGATCTTCCTGCTGCCTTTGGCTTTGTCGCCGCGACCGCGTTCGGTAGACCGAGTGCGAAAAGAAGTAGAACGATGAGAGTGAGGGAAGATCGCTGAGCCTTCAAGGGTTGCTCCTAGTCAGTAGATTTAAATCAAGTGTGAGGCGGCCTGAATTCTCGCTCAATGGGGATTTCCATAGGTGTTTCCGAGGTACTGCTGGGTGCCCAAGCGTTGATCAGCCCTGAAATTCACAGAAGTCTCTCAAGATCTTGGAATACCTTTACCAGCATTAAGGGGTTTATTACGAGTAGTCGATAGCAAAAGTTATTGATACGAAAACTTCTTCAGACGAGAGGAAAATTAATGTCAAAGAAGAGAGTAATTGCAGTTGTTATCACAACACTTGCACTCACTGCAGGTTCAATCGGAGTAGCGGGCGCTGCTTCAAAGGGATCTCATCGTGGAGGTGTAAACCAAGCGGCCATGAAGGCAGAGCATCAACTCGGTGGTAAGGGTCGTCTTCTCAAATCTGATCGTGTTACAAAGCAAACTTTGGTCTCAGAAATTATTGGTCTTGATACCGCAACAATTAAGTCACGCCTTAAGGCAGGAGAGTCACTTGCTCAGATTGCCGGTGACAAAAAGGATGCACTAATTGCAGCACTCGTTGCAGATCACACAAAGCGTATCGATGCTGCGGTAACTGCAGGAACGCTGACTGCAGAACAGGCTACTAAAATGAAATCTAAGATAGTCGAGATTGTAACGGGCAAGGTAAATGCTGTTGGCGGAAAGTATGGTTTTGGCAAAGGTAGACATGGCCTCAAGGGTGGAGCGAAAGCCCCAACTCTTCCAACACCAGCACCAACTACTGGGCCATAACCAGTAAACAGATATCCTCCCAAGGTGATCAAAGCCCGCTTTGCTGAGAAATCAGCGGAGCGGGTTTCACTTTTGGATCACCTTATATAAATCTGTAACCCTGCATGAGAGTATTGGGCTATGAGAATTCATATCGGTAGCGATCATGCAGGACTAGAACTCAAATCACAGCTGATCGAGCATCTGGTTGGCAATGGCCATGACGTCACAGATCATGGGCCGTATGAGTATGACGCTGTCGATGATTACCCGGATTTCTGTATTCCAGCTGCTGAAGCAGTTGCAAAAGATCCGGCATCACTTGGAATTGTCTTGGGTGGTTCCGGAAACGGTGAGCAGATTGCCGCCAATAAAGTAAATGGAATTCGGGCAGCACTTGCGTGGTCGGTTGAAACTGCAAAGCTTGCTAAAGATCATAACAATGCAAATGTGATTGCCGTGGGCGGTCGTATGCACGAATTGCCAGTGGTGAAGGAGATTATCGATGCGTTTATCGCTCATTCATTTTCGGCTGATGAACGACATATTCGGCGAATCGACAAGATCACGGCCTTTGAGAATAAGAGCTGCTGCTAAATAATTCTTGTGTAGCGAAGATCTGTCACTTGATGATCTTTCGTAATTCCTTGCCCTTCAAAGCGAGTGAGTGGGCGCCACTCAGGTCGCGGCACGACTCCCCCTTTGAAAACCGATGATGCGGCAAATACTTCTGCGATTACTTCGGCATAAGGAACCCAATCGGTTGCAATGTGAATGAAGCCACCCGCGTTGAGTTTTGGTGCGATCAGTGAAAGAAATTCGGCGTTAACAATACGTCGCTTGTTATGTTTCTTCTTTGGCCACGGGTCGGGAAAAAATAAGTGGATGCCGTCGAGACTTTCATCCTCAAGATGTTCTTCAAAGAGTAGGTGGACATCAGTTTCCATAATGCGAATATTTTTTAAGCCTAACTCTTCAATCCGCGCCATCAACTTTCCTACACCAGGAAAATGAACTTCCACTGCCAAAAAACCATCGTCTGGAAAATCTCTGCCGATCAAGGCGGTGGCTTCACCCATACCGAAACCAATTTCCATAATGATCTTCCGAGACTCTGGAAACAAGGTTGGAAGGTCGAGTTTTCCCTCAGGAATTTCGACACCGTAGGCAGGCCAGAAGTTGTTGAGGGCGCTGGCCTGGGAACGGGTGATACGGGAGCCCCGTAGGCGATAGGTGCGCACTGAGCGAGTTTCCATTGCCCCATTCTTACATGATTGGATAGGCACCTCATTTCACACATCACTTGCATCGAAGGAGTAACCCGTGCCAGGCACAAACATTAAACAGGTTGAAGCAACAGAACGTTCTGAGATCGTCAAAGTCAAGAGCTACCGAATCGACTTAGATCTCACAACAGGTGCGGAGAATTTTCGCGTAAAGACAACTGTTGCATTTACCGGTCTCAAGCCTGGTGCGACGACATTTATTGACTGCGTTGGCAGCAAGGTACTCAGTGCAAAGCTCAATGGTGTCGATTTTGATCCGAAGTTTGATGGTGAAACCATTTATCTACCTGCCGTTGCAGCAGATAACATTCTTGAAATTGAACATGATGGCGTGTATTCCAATACCGGTGAAGGGCTGCACCGCTTCGTTGATCCAGTCGATAACGAGGTCTACCTCTATACACAATTTGAAACTGGCGATGCCCGACGTATGTATGCCTGCTTTGATCAACCAGATCAGAAGGCAACTTTCACGATCAGCACAATCACACCTAAGCATTGGGAGGTCATCTCAAATTACGGTATTGAATCCACAAAAGAGGTAGGTGGTGATCGTAAATTCTTGCAATTTGCCGAATCCCAGGTGATCTCCACATATGTCACTGCAATTGTTGCCGGGCCATACACATCGATCCATGATGAATATAAGGGCGAGAAGACTATTCCCCTTGGAATTTATGCTCGTAAATCTTTCTTCAGATATGTCGATGCTGAAAATATCTTTGAAGTAACTAAGCAAGGATTTGCCTACTTTGAGAAGACCTTCGGCTTGGCCTATCCATTTGGAAAATATGACCAGATCGCCGTCGCCGAATACAACTGGGGCGCAATGGAGAACGTTGGTTGTGTGACCTTCCATGAAGATGTATTGATTTTCCGCTCGAAGGTAACTGAGCGCAACTATGTCAGCCGTGCAACAACAATCCACCACGAAATGGCACATATGTGGTTTGGCGATCTGGTCACAATGAAGTGGTGGGATGACCTATGGCTCAATGAATCATTTGCAGAATGGGCTTCATACCAATCAGTCTCTGAATCAACCAAATACAAAGAAGCGTGGACTGAGTTCAACTCATTGCGAAAGAACTGGGCATATCGTGTGGACCAACTAACAACGACACACCCAATTGCAACCGAGATGGAAGATCTAGATGCAGTCCGCACCAACTTTGATGGAATCTCATATGCAAAGGGTGCATCGGTCTTGCAACAACTTGTTGCCCACGTCGGTCGCGAGAACTTCATTAATGGTCTTCGCCTTTACTTCACCAAGCACGCCTTCGGAAACACAACTCTTAAGGACTTGATCGATCAACTTGAAGCCGCTTCAGGTCGCGATCTCACACCATGGGTTTCAACCTGGCTTCGTACTGCTGGAGTAAATACTTTGCGCCCTATCATCGAAGTTTCTGGTGACACATACGCATCAATTTCCATCAAGCAAGAGGCTCCAACCATGCCTGTGGGATCAAAAGAGCTTCGTCCTCACCGTTTACATGTTGGTCTCTTTGATATCGCTGGTGACAAACTCACGCGCCGCACAAGCGTTGAACTCGATGTTGCAGGCGCACTTACCGAAGTCACGGCACTCGCTGGTGAAAAGGTTGCAGACCTTGTTCTGATCAACGATAAAGATCAGACATATGCAAAATTGCGCTTTGATGATCGTTCAATTGCAACGATGAAGAGTCATTTAGGAAGTCTTGATGACTCCCTTGCCCGTGGACTCATCTGGGCATCACTATGGGATTCATGCCGCGACGGCGAGCTCTCTGCAACCGACTATGTGACTATTGCACTAAACGCACTCAAGAGTGAGTCAGATATTTCTATCGTCTCTGCAACGCTGATGCAGATCGATACCGCAATCTGGGCCTATGCACACCCTGCAAAGCGTGATGCACTTCGCGCGCAGGTTGGAAAGTCGGTGGAAGAGCTTCTTGATGCATCTGCTGCCGGTAGCGATCATCAGATGGCCTTTGCACGAGCATTCGCCAACTTTGCATTTACTCCTGCACAATTTGATCGTGTTAAGGCAATTCTTGATGGATCAATTAGCGGTCTCGTTATCGATGCTGAGATCCGCTGGTACATCTTTATCTGCGGAGTTAAGCGCGGAGTATTCGGCCCAACAGATATCGAATCAGAGTCTGCTAAAGATCAGACAGCTCATGGCAAGCAATACACCGCGCGCGCCTATGCATCAATCCCCACAAAGGATGCCAAGTCAAAGGCATTCGATTCGATCACGACAGATAATCTCTCGAATACCATCCATTCATACACCTGTCTTGGATTTAACGAGAACATTCATCACGAAATCTTGGCCGACTTCGTTGATCCATACTTTGATTCAATATTGAAGGTATGGGAGACCAAGGGATACGAGATCGCCGAAACCACGGCAAATCTTCTCTTTCCATCATGGGTAATCACTCCAGAGACGTTAGCTAAGGCAGAGCACTGGCTTAATGTCACAGGTAAGGATGCTTCTCACGCACTCCGTCGTGCAATTACTGAAGGACGCGATGCGATGTCACGCGCACTGAAGGCGCGTGCTGCTGACCTCTAGTTCTTACGCAGTGTGCGGGTGGCGGTGTTTGACTGTCGCCCGCTCGAATCCACTGCGTAGTAAGAAAATATGTAATCTCCTCCAACCCAATTGGTTACATCAAAATCCCAATATGGTGCCGTTGAAGATGTTGAAATGCAACCTTCACTATCTGCATAGAAGCTAATTAAATATCCACCATTCAAATATCCTGAGGTTGGAACTTGGTCATTTACCTTGAGGCAAACTCGGTTGATGGATGCTGTTCCAAATTCAGAGGGGGTAGCAGTTCCTGAGAGAGTAAATCGAGCTGAAATATTTGAGCCAGCCGAGGGGGATGTCAGATTCGCCACAGGATTTGCATTACTTATTGTTAATGTTCGAAACGCTGTGTTTGAAATTCGCCCACTTGAGTCATACATGTTGTAGGTGAATAAGTATGACCCATTCGCCCACGCTGTTGAATCGAACTCCCAATACGGGCTAGTCGAAGATGATGAAATACAACCTTCGTTATCAGCATAGAAGCTAATTAAATATCCACCATTCAAATAACCTGAGGTTGGAACTTTGCCATTGATCTTGAGGCAAACCTTACTCACGGTGGCAGTTCCGCCTGGCGATGCAGCTGCTGTTCCTCTCAAAGTAAATTTGCCAGCGTTCACAGAACCCTCTGCCGGGGAAACCAAAGTTGCAGCAGGATCTGCATTGGAGACAATCAAATTTGTCGATACTGGTCCAGATTTCTGGCCTGAGGAATCATAGGCAACCATCGTGAAGGAGTATGTGCCATTTGCCCAGTCTGTTGCATCGAACTCCCAAAACGGGCTAGTTGAAGATGTTGAAATACAACCTTCATTATCCGCATAGAAGCTAACTGAATATCCACCATTCAAATATCCTGAAGTTGGGACTTTGCCATTCAACTTGAGACAAATTTTTGAGATTGTTGAGGAGCCAGCCGACGACGCCAAAGTGGTTGCCTTGAGTGTGAATTTGCCAGCTATAGATGATCCATCACTTGGAGAGGTAAAGCTTGCTGATAGTGCGAGGTCATTCAGCGTGATCTCAGTAATTTTGCCACCGGTTCGCTTACTTCCCAATGCCTGCACATAACAGAGCAAGGTTTTGGAGAAGTCTTCACGAGAAAGTATGAACGTGTCTCCCTCGCCAATTTTCTCTGCGTCTTCATAATCTTTTGCGTCTTTTGGATTTGTATACCAAGTCTTTTTGAAGCTCTTCGCGTTGGATGTCCAGACACCATCTGAACAGGTGACCGTGCCACCAGGTGCAAAGGTTCCTGAAATAACTGGAGGGTCTAATGCAACGGGTGCTGCTAGGTTGTTTGACTGTGCGCGAGCTGCTACAAAGTTTCTAGCTGTTGCGATATCACTCAAATAATATGAAACTCGGGAAAATACTGTTGGAATTGTAAGATTACAAGATTCCGCAGGACCGTATGAGACGATGCCTGAGATAACTGGCTTAGAGAGAGTTCCGGTTATTAATGGGCCGCCAGAATCTCCGCTACAGGCCGCCGTGTATATACGTTCTTTGGCTATATAAGTTCCAGCTGCAAGATTTGTTTTTATGTTGAAACCACGTCCATACGATCTGAGTGCCGAGACACTTTGAAAGTTGACTGTTGTTTTGCGAAGGTCGCCGGTGACCTCACCATTTTGGTCGCGCCCCCAGCCAAAAATTGTCGCTTTAGCTTTTGTTGATGATCCCGTTGAAGCCGAGCTATCGAGTCGCGGATACACTTTTAGTTCATGAGGGAGTAGTAGATGACCGACAGCGATATCGTTGACAATGCGTGATTTGTTGTACCGAGGACTTACCCAGTAAGAATCGACTCCAATTTTCTTTCCAGTTCCAAGGGTTGTTGCTCCAACTTCAACGAAAAATTCACCCTGTATACCTTGAAAGCAATGCGCCGCTGTGAGAACGAGTTGAGAAGAGATAAGAGTTCCGGAACAAATAAAGATTGGCCCTTCATCATTATCTTGATCAACCCAGAGTGAAACTGCCCAAGGTGATTCACTTGGAGGATCAATTACATACGCACCAGAAACAATTGCGTGCGACTGTACAATTCCAGAAAAGGCCAGGGTGATCGTAAGCAAGCAAGAAGTAATGATGCCTTTAAATCTGCCCAGGAACATGGCCTAAGAATAACTCGGAATGCCAGTTTCTTCGCCCAGTAGAGCCAACTTACAAGACGCGAAAAATCGCTGACCGATCGAGATTAGAAGATTATTCGATTGAATCGATGGCAGAGCTTGGCTTCTTCCCAGGCTCTGTCTTCTTTTTCTCACGCGTTCCGACTAAAACAAGAACTGAAATCAAGAGAAAAAGTCCAACAGGTGCGGCAAAAAAATAGAGGAAGGTTTGAACTGCTGTAAGCGGCTCTCCTGGCATTGCGCCACCTTCGACTGGGGCCATACCGAAAGCTAATACGATTGAACGAATCATGGGTGAAGTGTAATTGAGTTAGGCAGTTGCTGCAGCCACGCCAAATGGCTCAAGGTATGGAAGCCATTCGGGTTCCGTTCGACCTGTTCCAAGAATGCGCCAGGCGGATCCGACTGGTTCACGTGGAAGTGAACGTAATTTCCAACCCAACTCTTTCAAAGATTTATCTGCCTTCACATGATTACATTTGTGACAAGCCGAGACAACATTTTCCCAACTATGACCTCCACCACGTGATCGAGGAATCACATGGTCAATTGAGGTTGCAGAAGCACCGCAGTACACGCATCGTCCACCGTCGCGAGCAAAGATCGCCCTGCGTGAGAGTGGAATCGAGTGGCGGTATGGAATTCGAATAAATTTATTAAGGCGAACAACCGAAGGAAGTTCTAATTGACCTGATGCAAAGTGAAGAACTTCACCAGTTGACTCAATCATCGATGCGCGCATATTGAGAACAAGAATCAAGGCGCGACGATCTGAAACAACACCGAGTGGTTCATAGGTTGCGTTCAGCACAAGGCTTCGCGACATCGTTGCTCCAGTTGAGTCAGGCGCGTGGCTCGCGCCGATTGCCCTATCTTGCACCTGATCCACCCCACTTTGCAGTATTTAAAGGGTAATTTCTCGTAACCTTTCTCATAACCTTTCAAGTATCTTTGGGGTATGAACGATCAGATACAGAACGCTCTCGAGTGGATCGGCGGCTCTCCCCTTCGCATCATCGCCGTTTTGGCAGGGGCGATCATCGCGCAATGGGTGGGCCACAGGGCAATCAACCGCGCCGTCAATCGACTTGCGACGGTAGATCTTCGCCCTGGTCCTGGAACAGCCAATAGACAGGCAGAACGGGCTCGCACAATCGGTTCAGTTCTGACATCAATTCTCAACGCCGTTGTTTGGATCGTTGCACTTGCCATGATCTTAGGCGAATTTGGATTTAATCTCGGGCCAGTGATCGCCTCTGCTGGAATCGTCGGCGTCGCAGTAGGCCTTGGTGCACAAACTCTTGTGCGCGATATTCTCTCTGGAATCTTTATGTTGATCGAAGACCAATACGGTGTTGGTGATCGTGTTGATATTTTAACGATTCAAGGGGTCGTGGAACGGGTTGGTCTTCGTATTACAACGGTACGAGCAGATGATGGAACGCTCTGGTACATCCGTAATGGCGAGATTCTTACCTTAGGAAATGCTTCTAAAAATTAAATTACGACGGTTGGTTGATCATCGAGTGGGCAGCCATTTCGATGTAACTCACCAATTGATTACGGTGAATTTCCTGCATCTCCATGTCGTTAATCGCACCCATCATGCAAACCAGCCAAGCATCTCGGGCGGCTAGATCAATCTGAAATTCTGCATGGCGCATACGCAACCGTGGGTGTCCGCGTTCTTCTGAATACGTTGAAGGCCCGCCCCAATACTGTTCAAGAAATTTCTGTAAACGCCACGCTGCTCCCTTCATATCACTTTCGGGATACATGGGGCGCAAGACCGGATCTGTTACAACGCGTGCATAAAAACCAGAGACAAGTTCAACGAAGAAGGCTTCTCCCCCGATCTCTTCGTAAAAGTTGCTCAAGGCTTAAACCTTAGCCACACAGCGGCATCAGTTGGAATAGATCCGCCAATCAAGTCTTGCGATGAGAGTAAAACTTGCGCACCTGCAGGAATCTGTAACGGAGCACCAAAATTTACAAAGCATGCAAAATCACCTGGACGAGAAAAGGCGATCACATCTTTTCCAGCATCGATCCATTGCATGGGGCCATCGCCTAACCCAGCTTCACTTTTTCGTATCGCAAGGGCTTGGGTATAGAGAGAATGCGTTGAGCTTGGCTTACCAATTTGTGATTCAACTGAATACGAACCCCACCAAGGACTTTGTGGAAGCCATGCCTGTTCGGGTGTCAGTGATTGGTTGGATGAGAAACCAAATGCGCCCGACGGCGCGGATTTCCACGGCATTGGCACTCGGCAGCCATCGCGACCACGGTCTTTGTATTCGCTCATCTTCCAAATTGGGTCTGTCAATCGATCTTCAGGGATATCACGCACTTCTGGAACTGCTAGCTCTTCCCCTTGGTAAATGTATGCACCGCCCGGGAGTGCCAACATCAATAACGCACCAGCACGTGCGCGGTTTGTACCACGCACAAGATCAAGTTTTTTCGGATCACCTTGTCGCTCAAGGGTATTAACTTGACGATTTTGTAAACCAAGATCGAATCGATCAACAGATCTCGTCACATCGTGATTATTAAATACCCACGATGGAGGTGCGCCGACTTCATCCATTGCATCCACGGCGCGATTAATCATTCCTATCAGATAATTTGGCTCCCAGAGCGAAGTAAGAAAATCAAAGTTAAATGAGTTCGCTAATTCATCTGGTCGCAAATAGCGTGCAATACGTGAAGCTGGGCTAGCCCATGCTTCAGCAACAGCCATTCGATCACCAGGATATGAATTCAAAATCTTTCGCCACTTTCGATAGATCTCATGCACGCCATCTTGGTCCCACATTGGTCGCTCTTCATCAGGGACTAACTCATCGTTGCTGGCACGCTCTCTTTGTGGCGGAACATCAGGCAGGCCAGGGTACTTAATTAGCGCGTGGGCAACATCGATGCGGAATCCATCAACGCCTCGGTCAAGCCAGAACTTTAAAATACCTTCAAAGTGCTCACGTACCTCGCTGTTTTCCCAATTGAAATCTGGTTGCTCAACTGCGAAGAGGTGCAGGTACCACTGCTCTGGTTTTCCATCAGCGTCGACAAGACGATGCCACGCTGGTCCGCCAAAGACAGATTGCCAGTTATTTGGAGGCAGTTCACCGTTATCACCTTTACCATCGCGGAAGATATATCGATCTCGTGCCGGTGACCCAATTGGTGAACGCAGCGCTTCTTGAAACCAGATGTGTTGATCACTTGAGTGGTTGGGGACAATATCTACGATCAATTTCATTCCATGCTCATGTGTTTGATTAATCAAATGTTGGGCATCTTCAAGCGTGCCGTACATGGGTTCGATATCCATGTAATTTGCAACGTCATAGCCATGATCATTTTGTGGAGATGGATACCAAGGTGTAATCCAAATTGCATCAACACCTAAAGACTTCAAATACGGCAACTTAGAGCGGATTCCCTCGATATCGCCGATTCCATCCCCATTACCATCTGCAAATGAGCGGATGTAGATCTGATAGGTGACGGCATCGCGCCACCACGCTCGCTGATCCCGAGAAGTCACAGTAAATATTCTTTTAAGAACTCATGCTCTGCTTCTGTAAGGGGACGTGATTTCTTGGTCTCCATCGAAAATGCCACCTGCACCGTTTTAATGCGTGCGAACAGAACACCCTTTGAGCTAATCTCATAGTTAAGTACAAATGAAGATGTGCCAATCGATTCAACCCAAATGTGCACATCGACAAAGGTGCCACCTTCATAAATTGGGGCGACGAAATCTACCTCTGCGCGGGCAACGACCATCTCAAGAATTGTCGGTCTCTGATTCTGTTTTATAAATTCATAGTAAGACCATTGAAAACGGGCCTCCTGAGCGAAGGTGAGGTATTTTGCATTGTTGACATGGCCGAAAGCGTCGATGTCATCCCAGCGAACAAATTGTTGATTGTGATATTTCATTAGCGTGTGAGCTTTCTATAGGTCGCGCGATGTGGACGAGCCGCCTCTGGTCCAAGGCGCTCAATTTTATTCGCTTCATACGATTCAAAGTTTCCTTCAAACCAGAACCACTTTGAATCACCTTCATAGGCCAAGATGTGTGTTGCTACACGGTCAAGGAACCAACGATCGTGAGAGATCACAACGGCACACCCTGGAAATTCAAGAAGTGCGTTTTCAAGTGAGCCAAGAGTTTCAACATCAAGATCGTTTGTTGGCTCATCGAGAAGAAGAAGGTTGCCACCTTGCTTGAGTGTGAGTGCAAGGTTAAGGCGGTTGCGCTCACCACCTGAAAGCACACCGGCGGCTTTCTGCTGGTCAGGACCCTTAAATCCAAATGCTGCAACGTATGCTCGTGATGGCATTTCAACTTGTCCGACCTTCATGAAATCAAGACCGTCAGATACAACTTCCCATAAGGATTTCTTAGGGTCGATTCCGCCACGTGATTGATCTACGTAAGCAATCTTTACAGTTTCACCAATTTTAACATTGCCAGAATCTGGCGACTCAAGACCGAGAATTGTTTTAAAGAGGGTTGTTTTTCCAGCACCGTTAGGTCCTATGACGCCAACGATTCCGTTACGCGGCAAGGTAAATGAAAGATCGTCAATCAGAACACGATCACCAAAGCCCTTCACCAGATTTTCAACTTCAACCACAACATTTCCAAGGCGCGGACCAGGTGGAATTTGAATCTCTTCGAAATCAAGTTTGCGCATCTTGTCTGCCTCAGCAGCCATCTCTTCATAGCGGGCAAGGCGTGCCTTAGATTTAACTTGACGACCCTTGGCGTTCTGTCTGACCCATTCAAGCTCTTCAGTCAGACGCTTTGCGCGCTTGGCATCTTTCTGGCCTTCGACTTTAAGACGTGCCGCCTTTGTTTCAAGATATGTTGAGTAATTTCCTTCGTATGGATATGCGCGACCTCGATCGAGTTCGAGAATCCATTCTGCGACGTTATCCAAGAAATATCTATCGTGAGTGATTGCTACAACAGCCCCTGGATATTTTTGTAGGTGCTGTTCAAGCCATAAGACAGATTCGGCATCAAGGTGGTTTGTTGGCTCATCAAGAAGCAATAGATCAGGTGCTTCTAACAATAATTTACACAGAGCGACACGGCGTTTTTCTCCACCTGAGAGCACGCTGACATCAGCATCTCCTGGCGGGCAACGAAGAGCGTCCATCGCCTGCTCGAGCTGTGAATCAATCTCCCATGCATTGCGATGATCGAGTTGTTCTTGCAATGTACCCATCTCTGCCAGCAACTTGTCGTAATCAGCATCAGGGCTAGCCATCTCTTCTGAGATTGCATTAAAGCGTGCCAACAGATCCATCGTCTCGCGCACACCATCTTGCACATTCTCTAAAACACTACGGGTTTCATCGAGCTTTGGCTCTTGCAGCAAAATGCCGACGGTATATCCAGGAGAGAGATAGGCCTCGCCATTTGATGGCTGTTGCAAGCCAGCCATGATCTGCAGAACAGTCGATTTGCCCGCGCCGTTGGGGCCGACGACACCAATCTTGGCACCGGGCAGGAACATCAAGGTGACATCATCTAAAATGACCTTCTCACCATGCGCTTTACGCGTCTTTTTCATCGTGTAAATGAATTCAGCCATTGTCACACCTTAATAGTTGAGCCGT
>JBIJAL010000060.1:0-7111 GCA_044345775.1 Candidatus Planktophila sp. | reverse complement strand
TTATCGCGATCACTGGCACTGCACTCTTTTGCCACACTGCTATGAATAAGTAAATCACTGGGCTCTTGAGGGATGTATCCAATCCGAGAAAGGCGATCACGACCTTGCAACTTCATCGGATCATCGCCAAGTACGGCTACTGAACCTGATGTCGACGAGTGGAAGCCGACAATAGATTTAAAGAGCGTGCTCTTCCCAGCGCCATTTCGCCCCATGACCGCAGTGATCTCTCCAGCGTTGAAATTGAGTGAAAGGTTACGGAGTGCAACCTTCTCGCCATATGCGAAAGAAAGTTTCTTGACTTCCACTACGACTTCATTCGATGCGGGTGCCTCTGTGGAAAGAAGCGGAGAGAAGTCTCGTAGATGCGTAGTCATGCGACGCACTTCTCGCACACTTGTTCCTACTGAGTCGAGGTTGAGAGCTCTCGCTAGGTGAACAATGGGCGGGGCGATAGGTGAGTCTTTGAGAATCGCTTCGGGAAGATCGATGACTGCGTTTCCGTTCTCTGAAATATGGATGATCCGATCAGCAAAACCAATAACTCTCTCAAGTCGGTGCTCAGAGACTACGACGGTAAGACCAAGGTCGTGAACCAGGCGATGCAGAATTGAAAGCACTTCTTCCGCCGCAATTGGATCTAAGGCAGAAGTTGGCTCGTCAAGAACCAGAACCTTAGGATGCATAACTAGCGCGCTACCAATTGCAACACGTTGCTGTTCGCCACCACTTAAGGTTGAGATAGTTCGGTTTCGTAAATGAGTAAGTGAGAGAAGATCGAGAATCTCTTCAACACGTTTACGCATGACTTCTGGCGCAAAATTTAACGCTTCCATTCCGAAAACTAACTCTTCCTCAACGGTATCTGTGACAAAGCCGTGTGCCGGATTCTGTCCGACGATACCGATCAGGTGCGATAGACCGCCCGGTTTAGTGACTGCAGTCGATAATCCATCAACGGTGATGTCACCTGCCAAAATTCCGCCAGTATGGTGTGGCACGAGGCCATTGATGAGTCGAAGCAGTGATGACTTACCAGAGCCGGTCGCTCCGATAACCAAGACCATTTCTCCTTCTTCGATGGTGAATGAAAGGTCCTCAAAAACGGTGTGCACGGAGTTCGGATAAATGAGAGAGACGTTGTTGAATGTAATCATGCGAAGACCACCAATGATGCTGGTATCAGTGCGAGAGCAGAAGAGATAAGCGTGAAGTCGCGACGCGAGAAGTTTTCGCGTTTGTAGCGTGAACGTTTACGCGAAAACCCATATCCCCGTGAATCCATGGCAGCAGCGAGATCAAGTGATCTGGCTAATGATTCTTCTAAGAGAGCTAGCGCAACTCCTGACCAGCCACGTCTTGTAATTCCGCGCATCCGTTGCGCTGTTTTGATGCGGCTAGCGCTGGCAATGAGTTGTGGCAGGACCGAAGTAGCGATTACGAGTGCAACGCCGAATTCATAGATGAAGACTGGCATCTGGCGCAGAAGTTTATGTGGGGAAGTCAGGGATGTCGCTGCAGCGAAAATGCAAATAAGAGTTGCGATTTGAAGTCCTTCTGAGACCGCAAAGACGAGTCGCTCTTGAGTTATCGCCCCACCGACTCGAATTCCCGCCATCCAATCGGGCAGGTAGAGAATTGGTAGTTCAAAGAGGGTGGTGCCTGGGATAGGTACACCGATCGCAATCCCAATAAAGGTTCGTATTGCAATAATGATCAAGGCAATCTTTAGCGCAAACCAGAGTCCGCCAGACCATGGTGTTCGATCGAGTGAATTTTTATTAATTGAATAGACCAAGAAAGAGATTCCACCCACCACCAAGAGATTAAAGAAGGGGCTCTGGGTGAGGGCGACGGCAATGGAAATTGCAATCGCTCCTGCCCACCAGGTAAGTGGGTGGAACATCTTTGTCATGTGGAGATTATTTCTTTATTGTGAGTTCCGCGGGAGTTGGTATCTCAATACCGCACTCTTTTCGAGGATAACCAGCAAGACCACAGATTAATCCGGACTTGTTAGCGCGGACTCTCACGACTCTGCCAAGAACATCAATACCTTGTGCCTTCTTGTCGATGACAATGCAACGCTTGACCGTCTTCAGTGTTTTCTCACCAGTGGGCGCTAAGTAACTCGGACCAAAATCGACCACAATTCCGATCCGCTTCTTACCCGAAACTGCGCGAGTCTTTCCGCAGAGAGTTTGGAAATCTGGCAAAACTGAGGGCGATGATGCATCCGGAGTCGAACTTCCAGAGAAGGTAAATGCCCATCCTTCTACCGAACCATCTGCGATATCAACAGTTGGTCCAGTCATGGCAGTGGTCCACACAGTTGCCTTAGGGGCAGCTTGGAAGTAACCCCAATATCTATAGCCGGTCTCTGTGGCTTGTGCGGGGGATGTCAGTGATAAAAGCAGTGCCGTAACGGCTACGGCGATGAGATGTTTCTTATTCAATCTGGAGCTCCTTAACAATCAAGAGTCTCACAGGGGTAGCTCAAAGAAATGCGTAGAAACGCTTTACTCAAGGACTACGCCCCGCAAACCTCGGCGGGTGTTTGTCAATAATTCTTAGGTAGGTAATCCGACTTCGAGCATCTGCTCTTACGGTTGCGGGTCAGCGTCGGATTTTCACCGAACTTCCCCTACAAAAGAACTCTTATTAAGTTGTCATTGAACCTTATCTGATCTTTAGACTTTATCCCCTGCTGCCACGCCAGGTTTTGGCGCGCGCATTCGTCGCATCTGAGTAGATCTAAGCCATCCGTACATACCAATGCCTTTGAGGGATTCAGATGGAAAGCGAGTAGTTACCTCACTCTTGATCTTTCTGCTGAGGAAAATGCCATCGATGACGGAAGCAAAGAGAACGGTGTACATCAGTACAACGCCAATGACTGCCGCCGCTCGATACGGAATTAAAGAGATGATAAGAACTACGCCAATAATTGGTAGGAAGAACTCACCAATTGATCGCCGTGAATCTACATAGTTGCGTACAAATTTCTTAACCGGACCACGATCGCGAAGTGGAAGCGCGTTCTCATCCCCCCGAAGGTAGGCGGCGCGTTGGGCAACACGAGCGGCGCGGGCAGCAGACTTTTGGCGCGCCTTCTCTTCTTTGGAATGTGCTGGAGCCAGAGCAAATGTTTTGCGTGCTGATTCGGCATCTTTACGTTTTGGGGTAGGACGCCCCTTTTTCTGAGGCAATGAGTCGTTGGCCATGCTCGGACTATAGAGCCAGCATTCGCTCAAGTGCTAGTTGAGAGAATTTTTTGACGCGAGGATCGACTTTGATCTGATTAACCACATGTCCAGCGACCAGAGATTCCATCACCCATACAAGATGAGGAAGATCGATGCGATTCATCGTCGAGCAATAGCAGAGGGTCTTATCCAAGTAGACAATATTTTTATCAGGATGGGCTTTGGCTAGGCGCGAGACGAGGTTGAATTCGGTCCCTATCGCCCACGCGCTTCCACTGGGGGCCCCTTGGATAGTTTTGATGATGTACTCAGTGCTGCCGACGAAATCTGCATGAGTGACTACTTCATGCGTGCACTCAGGATGAACCAGAATTTTCACCTCAGAAATTCTCGAGCGCACATCATCAATTGAATCTTTTGAAAAACGCCCATGAACCGAGCAGTGGCCTCTCCACAAGATTACCTTTGCGCGCTCCAACTCCTCGTGCGTGAGACCGCCCATCTCTTTCCAGGGATTCCACAGAACGCAGTCTTCAAGTGAGAGACCCAAACTTTGAACGGCGGTATTTCTGCCCAGATGTTGATCTGGCAAGAAAAGTATTTTGGAACCTTGGGTAAATGCCCATTCCATCGCAGCCTTTGCATTTGATGAAGTGCAGATAGTTCCACCATGTTCACCAGTGAAGGATTTAATCGCAGCAGATGAATTCATATATGTGACTGGAATAGTCTGAGCAGCCACACCGATATCGGTAAGCGCGCTCCAACATGCATCAACTTGTGAAGCCGTTGCCATATCTGCCATGGAGCACCCTGCGGCGAGGTCAGGCAAAATAACTTGTTGCTTCTCGCTAGTAAGTATGTCGGCGCTCTCTGCCATGAAGTGCACTCCGCAGAAGATGACAAACTCTGCTGACTCTTGTTGTTGCGCTGCTTGTGCCAGCTTGAATGAATCACCTGTGATATCGGCAAATTCAATTACTTCATCTCGCTGGTAGTGATGGCCAAGAATGATCGCCCGATCTCCGAGCACCTTTCTGGCCAATCGTGCACGGGTCACAAGCTCTGGATCGCTCGCCTCTGGAATGTCCCCGGCGCAGGTGACGCCTCGCTCAGAGAGTGGATCCGCTAGCGAGCCAAGTAAGAGGAGGTTGGTCACATAGCTCGTTGACATGTCCCTATTCTCACCTATAAAAGTCGCAAATGTGAAGTGACGCTAGTACTCTAAAGCCATGACAACTCAAGACACTTCAGTATCAACCACAACTGGCATTGCTCTCTCTGAAGGCGCGGCAGCCAAAGTTGCAGCGCTTTTGGCACAAGAGGGTGCAGATGACCTCTACCTTCGTGTCGAAGTGCAACCTGGCGGATGTTCGGGCTTGAGATATCAACTCTTCTTCGATAACCGTGAATTAGAGGGTGATGTAGTCCGTATGTTCGGTGATGTAAAAGTCATTACAGGAAAGCTCAGCGACCCATACCTCATGGGTGCAACAATCGATTTCGTAGATACGATCGAAAAGCAGGGTTTCACAATCGATAACCCAAATGCGCAAGGTTCATGTGCGTGCGGTGATTCCTTCAACTAAAGCAGGCTTTTGCTTGTAGATTCTCGCCCTATGAAGATAGGCGTCGCAGGATCAGTTGGTCGTGATCACATCATGACCTTCCCAGGGAAATTCTCCGACTCTGTTGTCGTCGGCTCACTCGAAAAAATCTCACTTTCATTTCTCGTTGATGGTCTAGAGGTGCGTCGCGGCGGATGCGCGGCAAATATCTGTTTTGGCCTAGGAGTTCTAGGCCATAAGCCAGTGCTGATTGCAGCAGTGGGCAAAGATTGGCCGGATTACAACGCATGGCTTACTCGCCACGGCGTAGATACTTCACACGCACTCGTATCAACAACTCAATTTACAGCCCTCTTTACGGTAACAACGGATTCTGACCACAATCAATTCGCATCCTTCTTCCCTGGCGCTATGTCTGAAGCCCGCGATATCGAGCTACAACCAATCATTGATAAAGAGGGAACTCTCGATCTGCTTGTCATTTCACCAGATGATCCATCAGCGATGCTGCGCCACACTGAAGTTGCACTTGAAAAAGGAATTCCGGTTCTCGCAGATCCATCTCAACAAATGGCTCGTTTATCTGGCGAAGAAATTCGAGCGCTCATTGACGGTGCTACATATCTCTTCTTGAACGAATACGAGTTGGCCTTGGCGATACAAAAAACTGGTTGGAGCGATGACGAAATACTCGACCGCGTGAAATACCGTGTAGTGACTTTAGGTGCAGAGGGATCTCGAGTGGAGAGTCGCACGAGTCCCACTGTGACAGTCACCTGTCCACAAGAGCGAGCAAAGATTGATCCGACTGGAGTGGGAGATTCATTCCGCAGCGGTTTTGTTGCAGGTCTTGCGTGGGGACTTTCACATGAGCGGTGTGCGCAAATTGGATCAATGCTCGCTACATACGTGATCGAAACTATGGGAACTCAGGAGTACTCCTTCACGCATAAAGAATTCTTAGATCGTTTTGAAATCGCCTATGGCAATCAAGCACGGCTAGAGGTTGCTGCACACCTTCGCTAAAGCATCAACAAGTTCGTCAACTTCTGTCTCAGTGTGGTCCTGTCTCATTCTGATTCGAATAGCACCTTCTGTGGGTAGACCCATGGCAGCAAGAACATGGCTAGGTGTGAGATCAATGGGGGAGCAGGCAGAACCTGCTTCGACGGTAATTCCCATAGCATCGAGCTCTCTCACTACCATCTCGCTATTTGTGCCAGGAAGAATAATTGTCAACAGATGAGGCAGTGAATTCTCTAAAGAACCAACACAGAGTGTTCCTGGGATTGCTGCAACAATGCGCGTACGAATTCTTTGATTGAGCCTTTGTAGATATTCACGATCCTCAGCGAAATTTTCCAGAGCAACTGCTGCAGCAAGTAGGAGTGGCAGAGAGTAACCGCCAGGAGTTCTAATCGGGGCAATGTGTGGGAGTGGATATCTCCATCGCGCAGAATTTCGAATAGCCATAACAGCTATTCCCGAGGGTCCACCCCATGAAGCCGACGAGAAAATCGCGGCGTCCCAACGTTGCCCAAGAGTTAATCGGGGACCTGAAGATGTTGCATCTAAAACAATGATCTCGGCACTTGTGGAGAAGGCATCGAGGTTCTGATAAATTCCAGTCTCGCCGTTAGCAACTTGAAGTGATAGAACGCTACCCCTAGAAAAACTCTCAGGAACCAATCTCCCTTGTTGATCTACTGGGATCACCCGGTGCTTAACATGACTTCGTGTGAGTGCGCGAATCTTTCCACGATCAATAGCGCCGACAACGAGTTCCCTTTCGGCTGTGAGAAAACCAGAGAGCGCAAGAAATGTCGCCAGCTCTTCTTCCCCAACAATTTCAATCTCATCTACGGCAAGCCCGAGCCCAGAGGCGAGAGATTCCAAGGCATGAGACTCAAAGATTCGAGATCGAGTAGCGGCCTGAGAAATCTTTCTAGGATCGGCCCACCCCGCGTCAACGGCTGCAGCAAGGGCAGATCGAACGACCTCGGATAAGGGCGCTTGGCCTCCAAAATTTCCTGTGACACGAACCACCCGAGGAAGGTTACTCCCAGCAGCGCAGAACTTCTCACCTCCCCACTATCCTTAGGCCATGTCGCCGTTTAAGGGTAAATCGCGCGCCCTGCGCGTAGGATTTTTTACCGTCCCACTCTTACTGACTCTCACTGGCTGTTCACAAGTCTCCGGTCTTGGTTTTCCTGAAGGCGTTTCTAGCGTGAACGACATCTCCCTTTCACTGTGGCAAGGCTCTTGGATAGCAGCAGGTGTCGTTGGTGTCTTCACTCTGATTCTTATTTTGTGGCCTGCAGTTTTTCATCGTGCACA
>JBIJAL010000012.1:0-19123 GCA_044345775.1 Candidatus Planktophila sp. | reverse complement strand
GCGCGCACCAGGAATGACTATGTTCCGCATGTCGATCTTCTCTTGGAACGTATTGTTGACATCAATTCTCGTCCTTCTTGCATTCCCACCCCTTGCAGCAGCGCTTTTAGCTCTTGAATCAGATCGCTTATATGGATCGTTGATTTTTGATCCTGCCAATGGTGGCGCGATGCTCTGGCAACATTTGTTCTGGTTCTTCGGTCACCCTGAGGTATATATCTTGGCGTTACCATTCTTTGGAATCGCAACTGAAATTCTTCCAGTATTTAGTCGCAAACCTATATTTGGATATAAAGGTTTGATCGCTGCCACTATCGCAATCTCAGCCCTATCGGTTGCGGTCTGGGCTCACCACATGTTTGCAAGTGGCCAGGTTCTCTTGCCGTTCTTCTCCTTTATGACATTCTTGATTGGTGTGCCGACCGGTGTGAAATTCTTCAACTGGATAGGAACAATGTGGAGAGGGCATGTCACATTTGAAACGCCAATGCTCTGGGTGATGGGCTTCTTGGTCACATTCCTCTTTGGTGGAATCACGGGAATTATTCTCGCCTCACCGCCGCTGAACTTTTCAGTCTCAGCCTCTTACTTTGTTGTCGCTCATTTCCACTACGTACTCTTTGGAACAGTGGTCTTTGCGATGTTCGCCGGATTCTATTTCTGGTGGCCAAAGATGACGGGCAAGATGCTCAATGAGCGCCTTGGAAAAATACACTTCTGGACCCTCTTCTTCGGTTTCCACATCACCTTCTTAATCCAGCACTGGCTTGGTATCAAAGGCTTCCCACGCCGATACGCTGATTACTTAGCAACTGATGGTTTCACTGGAATGAACATGATCTCAACAGTTGGTTCATTCCTACTCGCGCTTTCGATGATTCCATTCGCAGTCAATGTGTGGATTACTCGTAAGAGTCCAATGGTTGGAGTAGATGATCCTTGGGGTTATGGCTCATCACTTGAATGGGCTACTTCGTGCCCACCTCCACGACATAACTTCTTATCTATTCCGCGTATTCGATCTGAACGCCCTGCTTTTGATTTACATTACCCGCACATTAAGACCGAAGGTCACTAGCTCATGAAAGCAAATTGGCAGCTTTTTTCTAGTCTCAGCATCTTCTATGTCATCATGACGGTGATCTATTGGTATGTTGGTGGTGAAGCTGTCGGTATTACTGGCATGCTGCTCGCAGCATGTCTTGCTGGGATGGTCGGCTTCTATGTCTGGTTTACTCAGAAGCGAATTGGTACCTTGATGCCAGCGGATAATCTCACCGCAGAAATTTCTGATGGTGCTGGAGAGCTCGGTTTCTACAGTCCGCATTCGTGGTGGCCACTTCCTGTAGCACTTGCGGCAACAGCGATAGGAATGGGTCTCATTATTGGGTGGTGGCTCACGATTATTGCAGTCTCTGCTCTCTTCTTTGGAATTATCGGATGGGTTACTGAGTATGAAAAACCACTCGATGATCCAACAATGACAGCCTCTCACTAACCGCATCTCACTGAAAGTTAGATAAATGCGCGCTGAAATCCTCTCGCTAGATTCACCGGTGCTCATAGGTGCTCGTATCACGATTGAAGCACCGGATGAAAAGATCTTTTCAGTTCTTGCCGATCCGCGTTCTCATTCTCTCTTTGATGGTTCTTCAACCGTTCAATCTGTCATTAACGGACCTGAGCGTCTCTTCCTTGGCGCACGTTTTGGCATGAATATGAAGATCAAGGTTGGATACAAGATCACTAATGAAGTAATTGAGTTTGAAGAGAATAAAAAAATTGCTTGGCGCCACCTCATGAGATGGGTATGGCGCTATGAACTCGTAGATTTAGGCGGGGGAGTCACTCAGGTCAGTGAGTATTTTGATGCTTCGCCCTGCAATAAAGGGCAGTTGTGGTGGCTTAAGAAGACCGATTCAATGGCGAGAAATCCGAAGTGGATGGCGAAATCCTTAGTTAAACTCAAAGTTTTGGCCGAGAGTGAACCAGTGACCAAGCAGGGTAAGTAAGTTCTGGAACTAGTGTTCTTCTAGCTCGCGTACTTCAGTCAAGGTTGGCTTCGCTACCTGCTCAGCATGAGCGACTGCAAAGCGCCTACGTAACTTTGATTTGAGTAGGCCAGGACGGCGGACACCACGAGTATCACTATCTGCTAACTCTAACGGTGCATTCTGCTCATGTTGAGTCAAGAGCCAGGCCTTCTCAGGTGAGATTGACTCATGAACTTCAACGAACTCTCCAGATTCCATCATGACAAGGCGACCAGTTTCACGACCATGGAGAACGAGTTCACGATCGGCCCGCTGCAGGGATAGACAAAGGCGCTTGGTGATGATGAAGGCTAGTGGTGGAAGCACAAAGATTCCGATTCGGCTAAACCACATGATCTGGTTAATCGAAAGATCGAAGGCAGTTGCTATTAGGTCGTTTCCACCATTGATCAGAGCGACAAGCATGAAGGTGAGTGACATGACACCAAGAGCGGTGCGATTAGGCGCGTTGCGAGGACGGTCCAAGATGTGGTGTTCACGTTTATCGCCAGTGATCCACTGTTCAATAAATGGATAGAGCGCCATTCCAGTAAAGATGATTCCAGGAATAATCAGACCCGGAATTAAAATGTTGAGCGATAACGTGTATCCAAAGATCACAGGTTCAAGTGGCGGAGCCATTCGAACAAGACCATCAAGCCAACCCATATACCAATCCGGTTGCGAGCCGGCTGTCACCTGGCCAGGGGTGTAAGGACCGTAGAGCCAGAGCGGGTTAATCGATGCAAAGGCTCCGAGAAGTGCGGTGACACCAAAGACAATGAAGAAGAAGCCGCCTGCTTTAGCCATGTAAATCGGCATCAGTGAATAGCCGACGACGTTCTTCTCTGTGCGACCTGGGCCCGGATACTGGGTGTGCTTCTGGTACCAGACCAACATCAAGTGAACTGTGATGAGAGCTAAGAAGATTCCAGGCAGAATCAGGATGTGCACGGTATAAATGCGTGGGATAAATACATACCCCGGAAATTCTCCACCAAAGGCGAAGAATGCAAGAAATGTTCCTATCACTGGAATTGCTTGAATGATTGCATGTGCAATGCGAATACCCGTTCCTGAAAGCAGATCATCTGGAAGTGAGTAGCCAAGGAATCCTTCGACAATCGCGAGAGTAAGAAGGCCCACACCAATGATCCAGTTAAATTCACGAGGCTTGCGGAAAGCACCGGTAAAGAAAACACGCATCAGGTGAACCACGATAGATGCCATAAAGATAAGAGCCGACCAGTGGTGGATCTGTCGCATCAACAAACCACCGCGAACCTCAAAGGAGATTTCAAGGGCTGAGGCATAAGCTGCAGACATTTCCACACCTTGTAGCGGCACATACGAACCTTCGTAGACAACTTCGCGCATTGATGGGTCAAACCAGAAAGTAAGAAAAGTTCCAGAGAGCAATAAGATTATGAATGAGTACAGGGCTATCTCGCCGAGCATGAACGACCAGTGGTCAGGGAACACCTTCTGTAGGTTCTTCTTCATCCATGCGGCAGCACCTGTGCGGTCATCTACATAACTAGCTACATTTCCTGCAATTCGCTCACGTGCGCTCATGCTGATCGCTCCCAAAAACTCGGTCCAACTGGTTCATTAAATGGTGCCTGTGCAATGAGGAATCCTTCCGCATCGACAGTGATTGCTAATTGAGGTAGCGGGCGAGCAGAGGGTCCAAAGATGACCTTTGCCGCACGCGTTACATCAAAAGTTGATTGGTGACATGGACAGAGCAGATGCTTTGTCGTCTGTTCGTAGAGCGCGACAGCGCAGCCCATATGGGAACAAATCTTTGAAAATGCAATGATGCCCTGGTAAGTCCAGGAGAGGCGCTCGGCATCGAGATTGAATTCTTCTGGGCGCAATCGAATAAGAAGAACAGCATCTTTTGCGATGTTATTAAGTGTGTGATGATCTTTTCCGGGGGCAAGTTCAGGCAGCGTCTGTGCGACAGCGCCAACTTCTAGATCCTCTGGACGAATTGGGCGATCACCCGGGTCTGTAACAAGACGAGTTCCTGCCTTCCAGCTCGTGGTGCGAAGTGCATTGCCTGGCAAAGGACCCAGATCACCGAGTAACAAAATAGGGGAGAGACCAACGAGTCCGAGCGAGAGCCCTAAAGATCGCTTAATCAGTGAGCGACGCCCAAGTCCTGCGGCTGCAGCGCCTTCCTTTGCAGTCTTTACAAACGCTTCACGATCAGCATCAGGTGATCTGAGTTCATGTCGATATGCGATTACTTCGTGATCTGGCATCAGGGTTTTCGCCCAATGAACTGCGCCAAGTCCAATGAAGAGAAGTGCGGCAGCAAAACCTAGACCGAGTAAAAGTTGGTGAATATTCTGATCGCCCATAAGTGGGATGAAGACGAAGAGATCTGTCGGTATAAATAAATATGCGTAGATGAATAAAAGAGTTCCAAGTGCCGAGAGTCCGAAAAGGATTGCAACTTGGCGCTCAGCGCGATCTGCAGCCTTTGGATCTACATCACTCTGGCGCAACTTATGTTCTGGAAGGCCAGGATCTTTAATTAACTCAATCTCACTACTCATAATGGTTTACCTATCTCGCCTTCGTTGTTAGCCATACAGCGATACCAATGAGAAGGCCAAGGCCGAGGGTCCACACGAGAAGACCTTCAGTAACTGGACCTACTCGGCCCAAAGCTACTCCGCCCAACTGTGGCTCTTTCTCGGCTGCCTTTATCCAAGCAATGATCGAAAGTTTCTCTTCAGGTGTGATTGTCTTATCAGAGAAAACTGGCATCGCCTGTGGACCAGTAATCATCGCTTCGTAGATATGTACTGGTTTCACACCCATCACTGTCGGTGCGTACTTACCTTTGGTAAGGGCGCCACCCTGGCCTGCAAAGTTGTGACACATGGCGCAATTAGTTCTAAAGAGTTCGCCACCTTCAGCTATCGAACCATCTCGTTCGTAGTTGAGCATGTCATCAGTTGGAATTTCAGGTCCTGGCGCGAGCGAGGCGATATATGCCGCTAGGGCGGCAACTTCCTCATCGTTATAGACGGGGATTTTGCGCATTGCCTGTTGGCTCATATCAGCCATTGGCATTCTTCCTGTCGCTACTTGAAAATCAACTGAGGCAGCACCGACACCGATAAGCGAAGGAGAAACTGAACTTCCTTCTGCGTTGAGCCCGTGACAGGAGGAGCACCCTTTAAGGAAAATTTCCTTGCCTTCAGCGATCGCTTTGGTGCGCTCTTCAGCAGTCATTATCTGAGCAGTCGTTGCGCCTGCAACCTGGAATGTAGTGCCGATGCCGAAAAGAGCAAAAATGAGAAGTAAAGGAGCAACAACCCTGTGACGACGATACTTCGATAACTTTTTCATTTTCCCACTCTACTTAATGAGGTAAATCGCGGCGAAGAGTGCGATCCACACAACGTCTACGAAGTGCCAATAATAGGAAACAACAATTGTAGTTGTTGCTTGTTGATGAGTGAATCGACGAGCCTTTGCGACGCGAACGAGGACGATGAGAAAAGCAATAAGGCCACCAGTGACATGTAGTCCGTGGAATCCAGTTGCAAGGTAAAAAATAGAACCGTACGCATTTGATGAAAGTGTCAATCCCTCAGATACCAAGATTGCGTACTCATAAATTTGACCTGCAATAAAGAAGGCGCCCATAAGAAATGTAAGAGCAAACCACTCACGCATTCCCCACAAATTTACTTGCAGTAGCGATCCTTGTCGCCTGGCTTGGAATCTTTCGGCGGCAAAAACACCAAACTGGCACGTGACTGATGAGAGAACCAAAACTGTTGTATTGATCGCGGCGAAAGGAACGCTAAGGAGTTCGGTTGACTCACCCCAGATAGCTGGGCCCTGCACTCCTCTAGTGGTGAAATACATTGCAAAGAGCGCGGCAAAGAACATTAATTCACTTGATAGCCAGACGATAGTTCCGACTGCCACAACATTGGGCTTGGTAATCTTGTGCATCGTGGGCATCGTGTCAGCGGCGGTCATGGAGGTGATTATTCCCGAAAATGAAGACTTTCACCTCTTTACTGGTGTCTTGTAGCCCTTTATTTGCCCCGTAATTGGGTGAAACGGATCACCATCTTTCTTGGTAACTCGCAATGTAGACTTCTGCCATGAGTACCTCTGAGGACCGTTTGAGAATTGTGGTCTACTCCGATGATATGAGCGTTCGTGCCCATATAGCCGCAGCGCTGGGTTCACGTGTTGCCCCTGATCTAGCTCCTCATCACATTTTTGAGTTCGCCACCGGACCTGCACTTCGCCTTCATGTTGATAGTCGTGCCCGGTCGGCCGATATGGATATTGATCTCTTCATTCTCGATGGAGAATCCGCCCCAGAAGGCGGAATGGGCATTGCTCGACAGCTTAAAGATGAAGTTTTCAACTGCCCACCGGTCTTGGTGATTACAGCCCGCAAGGAAGATGCTTGGTTGGCTACATGGTCTCGCGCCGAGGCTAACGTTTTGCACCCGATTGATCCATTCACCTTGGCTGAGACGGTGGCGGATTTGTTGCGCGCATCAATAACTCGAGTCAAGGCGTAGTTTTACTCACACTATTTCTCTATCTCTCTATGTGAAAGTGCAGGCCTGACGATGACGAGGGATGAAGGCCCTACGTGGAATGAAAATCAGGCGCGCCTTGAAAGCGGGCTCGATTTAACACCATCTGAAATTTCATCAATGATGCGGCAAATTCTTGAAGGTCGCGCAGAGATAGCACATATTAAGAGTTTTCTACTTGCCTTAAAGGAAAAGGGCGAGAGCGCTGAGGAAGTCAGAGCGCTAGTTGAAGAAATGTACCAACACAGTGGAGCGATCACCATTGCTCAACGATGTGTTGATACCGTCGGTACAGGTGGAGACGGCGCGCAGACAATTAACATTTCAACGACAGCGGCCATTATTGCCGCTTCTGCAGGCGCTCGAGTCGTCAAACATGGAAATCGCGCCGCTTCAAGCAAGTCGGGATCTGGAGATCTTCTGGAGGCACTCGGTGTTGCAATCTCACTAGATGGTGGCAAGGTCGCTCGATGTGTGGAAGAAATTGGGATTGGATTCTGTTTCGCGCCAATTTTTCACCCCGCAATGCGTTTTGCCGCCCCTGCCCGTAAAGAATTAGGTGTTCCAACTGTATTTAATATTCTTGGACCTCTCGCCAATCCAGCCAAGCCCCAAGCAGCAGCAATCGGTGTGGCTGATGAGCGTATACACCTGATCATGGCGCAAGTTCTAGTAGCACGGGGTGTAGATGGTTTCGTCTTCCGTGGTGATGATGGTCTAGATGAGATAACACTTTCAACAACAACCTCAGTTCTCACCTTAGGTTCGGGTGAGATTCATAGTGATCGCATAGATCCACTTGACTTTGGAATGCAACGTGCACCCATTGCCGATTTAGTGGGAGGAGATGCGACAGAAAATGCGCGCATCACTACCGCAATTTTTGATGGTGAGCATGGTGCGCCTAGAGATGCAGTCCTGCTTAATGCAGCGGCAGCGATTGCCGCATTCGATGGAGAGAGTGAATTAGGGATTCAGGAGAGAATGTCGAATGCGCTTATCAAGGCACGGAATGCTCTTGATTCTGGAGCAACGCGCACCTTGCTTAAGGATTGGGTGGAGTTGTCTCAGTCGCTGGTTTAACGACTGACCTCTTCTTTGAAAACCTATTACCTGCAGTCAACATTTGATTGATTGTAAAAATCTCGAAGGTACCCATGCGTTCTATCACTCCATGAAGTACGTCGACTGTCGCACGTGCGTCATCGAGGGCCCGATGATTCGGCGTCACACTAGTGCGAAAATATTGAGCGAGAGTGCCCAGTTGAAAATTTGCCACATCATCTTTAGTCAGAACATGTCGCGCCGCTTTGACAGTATCAATCACGCGAAAGTCAGGCCAGAGATACCCATGAAGACGAGCGGCCGCCTTTAAGAAAGAGAGGTCAAAGGATGCATTATGGGCGACAAATACTGTTTCATTCGGGTTGCCTAAAAATTCGATCAGTACCGGTAAGACAGTATCGATTGATGGAGCATCGGCAAGCATCTGATCAGTAATACCTGTGAGCTCTGTGATGAACTGCGAGATGGGAGTTCTAGGATTGATAAATGTTTCAAATGTGCCGATTACGGCTCCGCCACAGACTTTAACTGCACCAATCTCTGTGATGGCGCTACCAGATTTGGGAGAAGCACCCGATGTTTCGAGATCGAGTACGACGAAAGTGACTGCTGATAGATCTCTATCGTGTGCAAACTTTCGTTGACTCATGAGGCTAGCCTAAGGTCACCTGCTGACAGAGACTACTTTTTCTTTCTTTTGATCACTTTCTTGGCCTGGGCAGTGAATTTATCGCTCTCTTTCTTAATTCGGGCGAAGACGACTTCGGCCCAAGCGAATTCCGTCGCCAATATTGCAACACCGAGAACTACTAAAGGCAGGCCCGGTCCGGGAATGAAGAGGAAAACCACACCTAGAAGCGATAACGTTGTTCCAACCGCGGCGACAATGGCCCAGCGAATCGGATGCGGAAGATGCTTCCAGACCGAATCAAATTTACGGCGAAAATTTAAAGCCACGAGAGTGTGTTCCTACGGTGCACGCTATTTCTTCCCATCATGGTTAAATTCTATCTCACCACACTTTACCTTTACATCTGGAATGGCGTAGTGTCCCTCGCATGGAATATAGACGTCTCGGCAGCACTGGAATGTATGTCTCTGAAATCGCTTACGGAAATTGGATCACCCATGGCTCTCAGGTGGAAGAAGAGGCGGCAATCAAATGTGTAAAGACCGCCTTTGATCTAGGAATCACGACTTTTGATACAGCCGATGTCTATGCAAAAACTCGCGCGGAGACTGTTCTAGGTAAAGCACTCAAAGGTATACGTCGTGAGTCATATGAATTGTTCACCAAGGTGTATTGGCCAACTGGTGACGGTAAGAACGATCGAGGGCTCTCTCGTAAACACATCATGGAGTCCTGCCACGCCTCGCTCAAGCGACTCAACGTTGATCACATTGATCTCTACCAGCTGCATCGCTTTGATTTCCAGACTCCGCTTGAAGAATCCCTCCAAGCCTTTGAAGATCTGGTTCGTCAAGGCAAGGTCAATTACATCGGTTTCTCAGAGTGGACAGCAGCGCAAGTTTCCGCAGCGCTTAAAATCCAGGATGCTCGCGGATACTCTCGCTTTGTCTCTAGTCAGCCCCAATATTCGGCTCTATGGCGAGTGATCGAGGCAGAAATTATTCCCTTATCGCGCAAAGAAGGGATCGGACAAATTGTCTGGTCTCCGATCGCGCAAGGAGTACTGACTGGAAAGTACAGGCCGGGTATGAAACTGCCGGCAGGTTCTCGCGCGACAGATAAGAAAAGCGGCGCGGGGATGATCTCCCGCTGGATGCGTGAAGATATCTTGGAAGCGGTACAGAAACTCTCGCCCATTGCAGATTCAGTCGGGTTAACAATGTCCCAACTGGCGATTGCTTGGGTACTGCAGAACGACAATGTTTCTGCAGCAATTATGGGAGCGACTAAGCCATCTCAAGTCAAAGAAAATGTAAAGGCTTCCGGTGTGAAACTAGATGAATCAGTAATGAAGGCGATAGATACCGCACTGGGCTCAATTCCAGAACGCGATCCGAAGCAGACGATGAGCCCTAATCCACGACCATAAGGATGATGAAAGATATGACCGCAAACATTTTTTTGAGCCGTAGCACTCTTGAATACGAACTTCCAGATTTTGCAAATCTAGAAGAGAGTCATTATCTCGAGGCCTTCTACGAAGGTGCAAAAATTCAGTTAAGTGAAGTCGATGCGATTGTGGCATCGGGGGAACCTACATTTGAGAACACGATTGTGGCACTTGAAAAAAGTGGACAGATTCTTACACGAGCGCTTCTTGTTTTCTACAACAAATCCTCCAGTGACACGAGTGACTCACTCGATGCAATTGAAGAAGAGATCGCTCCAAAGCTCTCAGCCCATCAAGATGCAATCACTCTGAACCCAGCGCTCTTTGCTCGAATCAAAACACTCCACGAAAAGAGAGATTCTCTGGCGCTTGCAACAGAGGATGCCTGGCTACTTGATAAGTATTATCGAGATTTCCTCTTTGCTGGTGCGCATTTAACTCAAGCGCAGCGTGATGAACTGACAAAAATTAACGAGCGTCTTTCATTCCTTGAGACTCAGTTTTCTAAGAATCTCTTAGCTGATACAAATGACAGTGCCCTAATTCTGGATACACGAGATGAACTCAAAGGCTTATCTGATGGCGAAGTTCAGGCTGCCGCTGATGCCGCATCGGCTCGCGGACTGGATGGAAAGTACTTACTTGCCATGGTTAATTTCAGTGGAAACCCTCTATTGCAAAGTCTTGAGAACCGTACGACCAGAGAGCGAGTAATGAAGGCTTCACTTCTGCGTGGTAATCGTGATAACGAATGTGATACAAAGAAGATCATTGTGGAGATGTCAAAACTCCGCGCAACGAGGGCAAAACTCTTCGGTAAGAAAAGTCACGCGGATTACATTATTGCCCAGCAGACGGCGGGAAGCGTTGAGAACGTTCACGCCATGCTCCGAAAGATAGCCCCGGCTGCGGTTCGAAATGCTCGAAGCGAGGGATCTGAAATTCAGGCAATGATCAAAGATTCAGGTGAGGACTTTGAGATCGCCAGTTGGGATTGGGATTTTTACACTGAGAAGGTTCGAAAAGCTAAGCACGATATAGATTCCAGTGCTCTGCGCCCATACTTTGAACTCGAGCGAGTTCTTCGTGATGGGGTCTTCTTTGCAGCGAATAAGCTCTTTGGGATCTCATTCAAAGAACGCGATGACCTAGTTACATATCACCCCGAAGCCCGCGCTTTTGAAGTCTTCAATGAAGATGGCAGCAAGCTCGGTCTTTTCATAGGTGATTTCTACACACGCGATTCAAAGCGTGGTGGGGCATGGATGAATACTCTTGTCGATCAGAATTTTCTCTTAGGTCAGTTACCTGTAGTCGTGAATAACCTTAATATCTCTAAGCCGGCAACTGGAGAGCCAACCCTTCTGACCTATGACCAGATTGTCACCTTGTTCCATGAATTCGGGCACGCTCTACACGGGCTTCTCTCAAGTGTTACCTATCCAAAAGTTTCTGGCACTAGCGTGCAGAGAGATTTTGTCGAATTCCCATCACAAGTAAATGAGATGTGGATTCTTTGGCCAGAAGTTGTCTCTAACTATGCAATACATCATGAAACGGGCGAAAAGTTGCCGCAAGAGCTCATTGATCGCCTTAAAGGGGCATCAACATTTAATGAAGGTCACGCAACAACAAGTTATCTCGCTGCTGCAATTCTGGACTTAGCCTGGCACTCACTTGAGGATGGACAGTCCGTAGATGATGTCGTCGCATTTGAATCCGCTGCAATTAAGGATTATGGCCTCGACTATCACGCAGTGCCTACTCGATATCGCAGCACCTATTTCTCGCATATTTTCGGTGGTGGGTATTCAGCCGGTTACTACGGTTACATCTGGAGCGAAGTTCTTGATGCCGAGTCTGTTGATTGGTTCAAGGAAAATGGTGGCCTCACGAGAAGTAACGGTGACCACTTTAGAGCAGAATTGTTGAGCCGTGGTGGCTCGATCGATTCAATGACTATGTTTAAGAACTTCCGTGGGCGTGAGGCGTCGATCACCCCGCTGCTTAAACGCCGTGGTCTTGACTAACTCTTTCTAGGAATCCATCCACTGCCGATTCAATCATCGCAAGCACTCTTTCGTAGGACTCTTCTGGTTGGTTGTAAGGATCTGGGACTTCAAGTTTGAAATAATCACTAGATAGCGGATCGATGTGGGCTAGTGTTTTATCAAAGCTGCGAAGATAGAAAACTTTGGCCGCGTCTTCTTGGCTAGGTGCTAGCGAAAGAACATTCTCAAAATTGCTGGAGTCCATGACAAGAATGTAGTCATTGACGAAATAATCATTTACTTTGAATTGGGAAGCGGTGTGGCTGTGACGATATCCAGCTCTCTCCCACACGAGTTTGGAGGTGGGATGCGGACCTTGCCCGATATTCCAGCTGCTGGTGCCTGAACTAGAGACTTTCACCTGAGGCGAACTCAGATTCTTAGATTTCCCGACGAGAACGGCGGCAGCCATGGGGGAGCGACAGATATTTCCTAAACAAACCATCGCCACATTGATTTCTTTCACCCAAGAAGCCTAGTCTGATCTAGAATCGATAAGTGAACGTTGAGATGATTATTCTTGCTCTATCCCTTCTCTTGCTGGGAATTTCAGCATACTTACTCCGCAGCCTTCGAGCTCTTCATCGTAAGATTAATCGCAACGCGGATCGGGTCTCGCGGGAGCTAGCGGGGCAGACCTCGCGGATCAAAGTCGAAATTGGTCACGCATACCACCAGGTAGAGGCGTTAGAGCAGCTACTTCCGATCCTTAAATTGAAGGCACCTCTTCCCGCGTCGCGCGGGTGGGCGGCCTCTCCTGATTTCTTATTAGCACTTTCTCACATTACGCAAAACGTGCGCCCGAAGTTGGCAGTTGAACTTGGATCGGGTACCTCAACACTTGTACTCGCTAAATCTGGGGCAAAAAAAATTATCAGTCTTGATCACTCCGTTGAATTCGGAAATCAAACGAAAGAGATGCTGGCAAGCCACGGTGTTCGTGGCGTTGATATTCGGATTCACGAATTAGAAACCTACCCCCAGGGCTACAAGTGGTATGCGAAATCTACTTTTAAAGGGCTAACAAAAATTGATCTTCTAGTTATTGATGGTCCGCCAAGTTCAACCAACCCTGATGCCAGATATCCTGCACTCGCTCATTTAATTCCCTTGCTCTCACCCAAAGCGACAATCGTTCTCGATGATGTTTTCCGTGACGAAGAGCGAAAATTGGCAGATGCTATCGTTGCCGCACTGCCGGGGCACTCCATGAGAATCCTCTCCCACGAAAAGGGAACTGCGATTATCTCGCCCAGAGGGTAAATATCTGACTCCAGCGCTCTTTTCACAGAGTTCCCACAAGTAATCCGGCGTTTTGAGGAAATGATTGAACAGGTACTGGTGTTACTTTTTGGCATGCGTTCACTTGATTTCTTGATTATAGGTGCCCAAAAGGCTGGAACTACAAGCCTTCGCGCCTTCCTTAAATCCATGCCAAATCACATTCTCATATCAAAAACTGAACAACATTTTTGGAATAGGGAGGCACATTACAACGATGGTTTTGGTATTAATGGTTACATGGAGAAATTTAATCAGGCATCCGAGAATCAGTTGGTGGGTGAGAAGTCCCCGAGCTACCTTGGAAGTTATGAAGCACCTGCCCGAATTCACAAGCACTTCCCCTTAGTCAAACTCATTGCAGTCTTAAGAAATCCTGCCGAGCGCGCGTACTCCGCGTATTGGCATGGCCGAAGAGTAGGGGCTATAGACCCTAAGACTTCGTTCTTAAAATCCATTCAAGACCATCGCAAGAATCACGGTAAGCCTTACGGAGATCTGGTAACACCCGGCTTTTACTCCCAGCACCTGACTCGGTATCATGAGTTCTTTCCGAAGAACCAACTCCTGGTTTTAGATTTCCAGCAACTACTTTCTGAGCCAACTCTTGAACTTACTCAATCAATCTCTTTTCTCGGCTTAGATCTAGAGGAAATAACTGCTTCTGGCACCTTAGAATTTCCGAAAAGAAATGTCGCGCGTATGAGCAGGCTTCCAGCCCTAAGTGGATATATCCATAGGAGCAAGCTTTTGACGTATAAGAGTAAGTCTAAGATTTTGAAGAGGTTTCTCAAGACTGGAGACATTCCACCGATGGAGCCCGAGGACCGTCTCTATCTTTCGGAGTTATTTAAGGATGAGGATAAAAGGGTGAACGCCCTCACAGGAAGAAATTTTTCATGGGATTACTAATCGCTTAAAATTTCGGCGCCAGTCGTTACACTAAGAGCGTGAAATTCAAGAATGTCTTTGTCCTTAGCCCAGGTCGCTCTGGATCAAAATCGATAGTTGAGGCAACATCGCATTTAACGAATTACACCTCAGCCCATGAATCGCGTGCTTCCAGATTGGGAGATGAGAGATTTAACTATCCTGATTTTCACATTGAGGCCGATAACCGACTCTGCTGGTTCTTTGGCGAGATGTCCCAGCGTTTTGCTGGTGATGATGTCCTCTACATCCATCTGAAGCGAGATCTTCAGGATACGGCAGATAGCTTCTTACATCGTCTGCGCAATAGTAATTACCGGGCCTCAATCATGAACGCTTTTGCGCATGGAATTCTTATGAAGCCAGGGGATTGGACTCCCGAGGAAGAGGCAGAGCTAGCTAAGTTCTATGTCGAAACGATCCATTCAAATATTTCAGATTTTGTAAGGAATAAGAACAATCTTGTAGTGCACCTACAAGATGGAGGAGAGTCCTTCGATCAGTTTTTGAGCACAATTGATGCAGAGGGAGATTTAGGAGCCGCACGAGCAACATGGAGACAGGTCCATAACGCTAGATAACGTAGATGAACTCCTATCGATTTCACACCATGTCTCGTCGCACATTCTGTATTGATGAATTGAACTCAGAGTACTCTTCAAAAGAATGCACCTATTTGTTAAAACATAGTGTGAAAACGCGATTCTAGGCAATGAGAAATACAATAAGTGCTATTTGCTAGAACCAAGCTTGGCCGCTACAGCTGACTTATATTGTGCTTCAGCCGCTACAAGCGCTTCAGCAGCAGTTTTTGACTCCAGCGCAGTTTGAGAACCTGCCTCTAGAGAGCGTAAATTCTGTTGAGCCGATTCTACCTCTTGCGTATTACCTTTAGTCTCTTCAAGCTTTTGAGCCAAGAGCTCGATCATCTGCGGACGTCGCCTTAGAAAATCTTCATGACGAATTGCCTGGTTATTTACTTCTCCGGCCAAATGAATGATCTGATCTGGTGAATAAGAACGTTTTTTCGCCGTAGTGGATTCTAGAATGTCAAAGTCACCCTGAGTCTTAGTGTTGTACTTAGTTTCGCCATCTCGCCATGAAGTATCGAAGGACTCTGAAACCTTCATCCCGTTCGGCAATGTCAGGATAAGAACTGCAGACATATCAGTAATCCGTGTATCAACTGAAATTCCGTCAAGTGGAACTACATTTTTTCCAACATGTACGGTGTGCTCGAAAAGCTTGACACTTCCCAAACGCGTTAAGGATTGCCCGTCACCTGGATTAAGCCACTTGTTGTACTCAAAACTTACTTCCTGAACTCTTTTTTCGTAGGCCTTAGTTTCACGAGTTACTTGTTGGGTGGCTTCTTTTAGCTCTCCCGCGGCTGCCTTTGCAAGCGATTTAGCTCGCTTTCTCGCAGCTGAGAGTTCGGCGCGGTCGCTCTTGAGATCTTTAGAGAGGAATGCCTTTATTCCTCCAAAAGAGAATGCAAACTTCAGAAAGATCCCAATTCCCAAAAAGAGAATTATGGCGACGGCATAGAGTATTTCCATGGTTAAACGGTATCCGAGCCATCTGGCGATGAAAAGGGGTTTGTATACAAAATTTATGGAATGTGCCGACTTTATTCCCCCTAGAGGGAGAAATTTAGGTCATTTTCATTGGCTAGACGCCGGCATGGCTGCAAGGGATGATTTATCCGAAGTCGTAGAAAGCCAATGTAATTGCAATCGTGAACATCACTATCGCGATGAGTGAATCAAGTATCTTCCAAAAGATGGGCTTTGACATGAATCGCGAAGCGGCACGAGCCCCATACCCGATTGCAGTAAACCAGACGACGCTCGCCAAAGCACTCCCCGTGGCAAAGAACCAGCGATCACCATCGAATTGATTTGCGATGCTGCCAAGAAGAATCACAGTATCCAGATACACGTGGGGATTTAAAAATGTGAGAGAAAGACATGTAAGCACTATTGTGGACTGGCTCATTGCTGAACCTTCAGCAGCTTTCAGACTCTGACTCTTAAATGCAGAACGAGCGCTTCTTACTCCAAACCAGGTCAGGTAGATAACGCCAAACCATCGAATGAACTCAAGTAACGATGGCTTGTCTTGAATGAGAGTTCCGAGCCCGCCGGTTCCTAGGAAGATTAGAGCGGCATCTGAAATGGCACAGAAAAGAACAACGAGAAGAACATGCTGGCGAAGGAGGCCTTGGCGAATCACAAAGGCATTCTGAGCGCCTATCGCGATGATGAGAGAGAGCCCTGTGAGAAATCCAGGTATGAGCGCCAGCATTAGTGAACTCTACTATGGAAGGATCGGTGGGTGGACGGTGCACTGTCAAATACAGTGAGATCGTTTAAATCCGGTTATTATTCATCCATACTACATTAATCAGAAAGTAGGAGAGGAACGAGTGAAAATCAGGGTCTCTCTTCTCATTTTCCTTCTGGGAATAGTAACAAGTCTTGGAACGTACCCTTCCAACGCTGCAGTGACTTGGAGTATTGAATCCAAGAAAGATACTGTATTTGATGGAAGTGACTACAACGCACAGTATGATGTTGAATACGTTTCAGCGCAGATTTTTGACAATCATCCTGATGAAATATATTTTTATATGGAGTTTTTCCAAGTGCCCCGGCTTGATATGTTCAATGACGGACTTGGTTCATATGGATTTATTGGTTTGGATTATGACCTAGATGGCAAAAGGGATATAAGACTCGAAACTCCTTTTGATGACCTCACTGGAGATTCTTCTTGGGTGAAAGGTGATGTTTACGATCCGATAAATAAGAAAACTTTGAATTGTGAATTGAGGGTGTTCACAAGTATAGATAAAGGGGCTAAATGGATCGGATTTAAGGTATCTCGAAAGTGCATCGGCTTACCGTTAACTTTCGATATGTATGCATACGCTCAATACAACACCAAAGACAACTCAGGTTCATTTGATGTGGCCCCTTTCCCGTATTTGCGGACAAATCTTCCAGGTTCTACGATATCGACGCCATCTAATTCCTCAGGGGTCTCTGCATCAGGGGCAACCTTCTCGTTTCCTCTATCGATTGCAAATTCATCGAAAGATTCAAGTAATTTCACTGTAGCCCCATCAAATCTATCAAATCTATCGGATGTCCTACTTCCTTCAGTTGCGACAATCAAGTGTGGATCGGGAAGTGGAACCGGTTGGAGTGCGGATCTGCAATTATCCAAAGAGTTGAAAGACAGTGGTTTTCAGAATGTTTTAGTCACTAACCATCACGTGATTGAAGATTGCCTAGGAAGCAAAGCCGTGACGGTAGTTACGAGTACAGGTAGCTCTTTAAGTGGGCAGATAATCTCCTGGAACGAAGGAAGCGATGTTGCAGGAGTAGCTGTAAAGAGCACATTTCCAACTCTTCAGTGGGTTGGGAGCGCTCCTAAACAAGGTTGGTGGGTTGGTGTCCTTGGTTCACCTCTGGGCAAAACTAATGTATTGACGACTGGAATTATTTCCTCAGTAAACACAAGTACAAAAAAGTTTACTCTAACCGCGGCCATCAACCCTGGAAATTCTGGCGGACCTGTGTTTGATAACACGGGTAGAGTCCTTGGACTAGCAACTTCTAAGGCAGTCCTTTCCGATGGACAGCTTGCGGAAGGCTTTGGAAATGCGCATGGTGTACCGCTTCTGTGTGGAACCGTTGTCACTTGCCAGATTGAACCTGATCCATGGAATTCCAAGGCGCTGTTTCCTGCTGGTCCAACTCCAGAAGAATTAGCAGCACAAGCGGCGGTAAAAGCCGCTTCTGATGCGAAACAACGTGATGAATTTAAAAACCAATGTATCCGATTTAATGGTGACTTAGATGTAGCCGTTTTCAATACAAAGAATGCTCTGTCAACGTATCCTAATTCTGCTTCAATCTTCAATGGGCTAGTAAAGAACTCTCCCGCTCGCATTAATTGTGATTCTATTCAACCTGCAACCTTCGAAGCTGAACTGCAAAGTAAGCGCAATCTACTAAATTCCTTTGAAGCTGCCACTTCAAGTGCGATTGCTACGGCAAAAAAGCAGGCTGCGAAAAAGACAACAATCACCTGTATTAGTGGTAAATTAACCAAGAAAGTTACTGCCATTAATCCAAAGTGCCCGAGAGGCTATAAGAAAAAATAGCCCTTCTGGGATCGAACCAGTGACCCCCACAATCTCAATCATTGCTTATGCGGTTCGACGCGTATCTAGGGTTCTCGCTAGTAATGCGTTTACGCTGGATTGGAACCTAAGAGAGTCTCTCAGTATCAGTAGTTCTCTATAGGGTGTTAAGTAATTGTTAGGGATTCCTAATCTGGGTTATTGCTACCCGTTCACCCCAAATGTCGAGACCAAAGGAAAATTGAGGCTAAATAAGAGCAATTGAAAGCTACGGATCTGAAGACCTGACCTAGTTTGACCATTCCGGTGAACGCTGAAATTTTTTCCTGTGACATAATTTCCAAGTATCGCAACTGCGGAGGTGAGTGATGACGTCTAAAAGATTATTGATGTCGGCCCTGCTTCTCTACTCATTTATTACACCACTTGAACTCGGCAGTATTGCCTACGCGGAATCTTCAGATGTGTTGGCCAAAGGCCAACTCGTTCGACCTGGTGGGGGCGGGACCCCGCGTGTGATTTACTGCCCGCCCAATATGGTCGCTGCCGGTATAACAATGCAGTCGAATGTTGGAAGTACCGGTTTATTAATTGATTTGCGAATCGAATGTATAGACCAAGCCATGTTAGACAAAGGAGTTGACTCCTACTCTCCTTACACGAAGTTCTATGGAAGAGCAGAATCCGCGGACATGCCTACCCGCACCCTATTGTGTCCAGCAGGTTCACTTCTCACTGGATTGCGAATGTCAACGAATTCATATATCCGCGATATGTTCCCAGTTTGCAGCAATTCAAAGAATGGCCAAACCACCTTAGATTCAAAGGTGGGATCAGCGCTCGGGGAACTTCTGACAAGTGCATCCATTTGCCCTCCGATAAGTGGTCAACCTACGTTCGTCGTTGGATTAGATGGGTTTTCAGGTGGTGGAGAGGATGC
>JBIJAL010000059.1:0-7276 GCA_044345775.1 Candidatus Planktophila sp. | reverse complement strand
CTTTTCTCGACCGTCTAGATTTGGATGAGGCAACTCGAGCGCGCGCAGCGATCAATCCTTTGCGCCTTTTTGATGATAAGAGAAGTGAGATACAAGAGATGATGAAGGGCGCACCCCTTCTCCTTGATTATCTCTCCGCTGAATCAAAGGAGAATTTCGCGCAGGTATGTAGCCTCCTTGATGCGCTAGGCATCACCTACGTCATCAATCCAAGAATGGTCAGGGGTTTGGATTACTACACCGGCACGACCTTTGAGTTTATTCATGAAGAACTTGGCGCACAGTCTGGAATTGGTGGCGGTGGCCGATACGACGGTTTGATGCAGACTCTCGGCGGAGCAGATCTTTCTGGAATTGGTTTTGGTCTCGGAGTGGATCGAGTTCTTCTTGCAGCTGAGGCTGAAGGAGTTCTGCCCACTGATGAGTTCGCAAGTGATCTCTTCTTGATACCGCTTGGAATTTCGGCGAAGAAAACAGCCTTAGTGATTGCGCAAGAGTTAAGAGCAGAAGGAATTCGGGTTGAGATTGCATTTGGTGATCGCGCGCTCAAGGGAGCGATGAAGGCAGCTGATAAATCGGGGAGCGCATATGCAGGCGTTATCGGGGATACAGAGATTGCAAGCGGGATCATCGAGATTAAGCGGATGAGTGATGGACTGGTTTCCTCGGTTAAGATGAGCGAATTGAAGAGCGCACTTTCATCTTCAGCCTCGAACTTTGATAGAAAGTAGTAGATGTAATGATTCGTACCCATGATGCTGGTTCTCTACGCGCAACCCACGCAGGTCAGACTGTCACCCTTGCGGGGTGGGTCGCCCGCCGGCGCGATCATGGTGGAGTCGCATTTATCGATCTTCGAGATGCAACAGGTTCAGTTCAGGTTGTCATTCGCGATGAAGCACTAGCTGGATCTTTACGCGCAGAGTGGTGCTTAGCCATCACTGGCGAAGTAGTGGCACGTCCTGCTGGAAATGAGAATGACGGATTACCAACTGGTGCGATTGAAGTGATGGGTGATTCTGTAACGGTATTAAGTGAGTCAGCGCCACTTCCATTTCCTGTCGATACAGGTGTTGAATCTGAAATTTCTGAAGAGGTGCGCCTGCGCTACAGATATTTGGACCTGCGACGCGAAGGTCCCGCTGCGAATTTACGATTACGCTCTCGTGTAACTTCGGCAATTAGACGTGCAATGGATGACCTTGATTTTCTTGAGATTGAAACCCCATACCTCACTCGCTCAACGCCTGAAGGCGCGCGTGACTTTCTTGTTCCCGTGCGTCTTCAACCAGGTAGTTGGTATGCGCTGCCACAGTCACCACAGTTGTTTAAGCAGTTGTTGATGGTTGCAGGCATGGAGCGCTACTACCAGATTGCTCGTTGCTTCCGCGATGAAGATTTCCGTGCAGATCGCCAACCTGAATTTACCCAACTAGATATTGAGATGTCTTTTATCGATCAGGCCGACATCATTGCCGTCGCTGAGAAAATTTTGGTCGACATTTGGAAAGATACCCTGGGGTACACCATTCAAACTCCTATTCCGCATATGACGTATCGGGATGCGATGGATCATTACGGATCAGATAAGCCAGATCTTCGCTTTGGTAATAAGTTAGTTGATGTCACAGAATTCTTTAAAGAGACTCCATTTAGAGTTTTTCAATCAGAGTACGTGGGTGCAGTAGTCATGCCAGGTGGAGCGAATTCACCGCGACGAGAACTGGACGCTTGGCAAGATTGGGCAAAGGCCCGCGGTGCCAAGGGATTGGCATACATTCTTCTCAATGATGATGGAACTCTTGGTGGTCCCGTCTCAAAAAACATCTCCGACTTTGAACAGGCGGGTATTGCCGAGAAAGTTGGAGGCAAGAAGGGTGACGCGATCTTTTTTGCTGCGGGAGATAAGGCATCCTCTCAAGCACTTTTAGGTGCGGTTCGAATAGAAATTGGAAAGCGATGCAATCTCATTGAAGAGGGGGCATGGAAATTCGTCTGGGTAGTTGATGCACCAATGTTTGAACCGACAGATGGTGGGGGATGGACTGCAGTGCACCACCCATTTACTGGACCTAAACCGGAATTCGCTTCCACATTCTCACAAGATCCTGCGAATGCTCTTGCCTACGCTTATGACATTGTTCTCAATGGCACTGAGCTTGGTGGCGGCTCAATTCGTATCCACGATAAAGAAATTCAACGTGAAGTTTTCCGTGTTATTGGTCTCAGTGATGAAGAAGCAGATAGTAAATTTGGATTTCTACTGGAGGCATTTAATTACGGACCGCCGCCCCATGGTGGAATCGCTCTCGGTCTAGATCGCGTCTGCGCATTGCTCACAGGCAGTGATTCAATTCGTGAAGTAATCGCCTTTCCGAAAACTGCAAGTGGTGGAGATCCACTCACTGGAGCACCAACTCCGATCACAACTGCTCAGCGACGAGAGAGTGGCATTGACTTTAAGCCAGAGGTGCCCGCGAAATAAGCCGATCGGGTAGGCTTGCCCTCACACTTCATTAATGAACGGGGGGCTCCTCATGGGTCCAGGTGGAATTGCAACAATTATTGCTGCAGCGGCGCTCTTTGTGATCGCCTGCGCGGTCGCTTATGCAGTCGTCCGCCTCGGTCGATTTATTGATGAGGCAAGCCTCACTCTTGCAACAGTGACTACTGAGACAACCCCATTGATTCAAGAATCCACTCGAACCCTTGAACTCATCAATAGCCCTCTCGAGTCTTTCGCAAAAATTACTAAGAACGTCGAGAATGTGACTACAAAAGTTTCAGAGGCCACCACCGACTTTATTGATCACAGTGGACCGGCAGTGAAAGTTGCCAGCGCTCTTCTGACTGCAGCACAGGCCGGAAAAACACGAAGTAAGAAAAAGAAGAAGGCTGAGTGAGTGTAGTTCGTGGAATCAGCGGAGATCCGCGCACGTTGGTTGCGCTTTTTTGAGTCAGGTAACGCTCTCGGGTTAGATCACACAGTTGTCCCATCCGCATCGCTCATCGCTGATGATCCAAACCTGTTACTAGTAAATGCCGGAATGGTGCCCTTTAAGCCATTTTTTCTGGGAGAAGTGACCCCGCCCTACGCACGCGCAACATCAGTACAGAAGTGCGTACGAACTCTAGATATCGATGAAGTAGGTAAGACAACTCGACATGCTTCATTTTTCCAAATGTGTGGAAATTTTTCGTTCGGTGATTATTTCAAAGAAGGTGCGATCGCTCTGGCATGGGAGTTATTGACCAAGCCTGTTGCCGATGGTGGCTATGGTTTCCCTGAGGAGAAATTATGGGTGACTGTCTATCTGGATGATGACGAGGCGGCAGATATTTGGCATAAGAAAATTGGCGTCCCACTAGAACGCATTCAACGCCGCGACATGGCAGATAATTTCTGGTCGATGGGTGTTCCTGGACCGTGTGGTCCGTGCTCTGAAATTTACTACGATCGTGGCCCTTCCTACGGCATCGATGGCGGTCCGATCGCAGATGAAAATCGTTATCTTGAAGTATGGAATTTAGTCTTTATGCAGAACGAGCGCGGTGCAGGTGGCGGAAAAGATGGCTTCCCAATTTTAGGTGAACTCCCTGCGAAAAGTATTGATACGGGGTTAGGCCTCGAGCGTATGGCGGCGCTTCTTCAAGGCGTTGAAAACATTTATGAAATTGATACAACTATGCAAATTCTTTCCCGAGCTTCTGAATTATCAGGTGTGAAGTACGGCAAGAGCGAGAAGTCAGATATTTCACTTCGAGTGATTGCAGACCATGCTCGTACCGCTGCGATGTTGATTGGAGATGGCGTCACGCCTGGAAACGAGGGTCGTGGTTATGTTCTTCGTCGAATGATGCGACGCACGATCAGAAATATGCGCCTTCTTGGAAGTAACGATCCAAGCATGTCTCTTCTTACCCAAGCTGCGATAGGAGCGATGGGTCCTCAGTATCCTGAACTCAATAGTGATGCGGCAAGAATTCTTGCAGTGAGCACCGCTGAAGAGGAGAGCTTCTTGCAGACTCTTAAGAGTGGAACGGTTATCTTTGACACTGCCGCCTCTGTTGTAAAGAATTCACGCTCTACTCTCATGAGCGGCGATGATGTCTTTAAACTTCACGACACCTATGGTTTTCCTTTTGACCTCACGCTCGAAATGGCTCGCGAAGTAGGCCTTGAAGTGGATGAGGCTGGTTTCACTCGACTGATGAAGGAACAGCGTGATCGCGCTAAAGCAGACGCGCGCGAGAAGAAGAGTGGCCATACAGACCTCAGCGAGTATAAGAAAATCACCGATGATTATGGTCGTACGGAATTTATTGGTTACACCAACACTGAATCCGAATCGATGGTTCGAGCAATTCTTGTTGATGGTCTCACGATCTCAGAGGCATCGGAAGGTACTGATGTTGAGATTGTTCTTGATCGCACTCCTTTCTATGCAGAAGGGGGAGGGCAACTAGCCGATGGTGGAAGATTAACGTTGCATGATGGAACAGTGATTGAAATTGATGACGTTCAAAGCCCAGTCCCGGGCTTATCAGTTCATCGTGGGCAAGTGGTTAAAGGCTCAGTAGCCGTTGGCGCATCAGCGATCGCGTCGATCGATAATGAGCGTCGCAACGCAATTTCTCGTGCTCACACTGCAACCCACATGGTTCACAAGGCGTTTCGAGAAGTGTTAGGTGAAACTGCTACGCAAGCGGGTTCAGAGAACTCACCTGGCCGTTTCCGTTTTGATTTCCCATCGACAGGTTCACTTTCAGATGGTGTACTCAACGAAGTTGAGGCGCGGGTGAATGCTCTGCTTATTGATGATCTCGCGGTAACTGCCGAGGTAATGTCGCAAGCGGAGGCGAAGAAACTTGGCGCTATGGCGCTCTTCGGCGAAAAATATGGAGATAGTGTTCGAGTTGTGAGCGTAGGTGATTGGGCACGTGAATTGTGCGGCGGTACGCACGTTAATCGCTCAGGCCAACTTGGATTGGTCAAACTTCTATCCGAATCATCAATCGGAGCTGGTGTGCGTCGTGTTGAAGCGCTAGTCGGAGCCGATGCCTATCAATTTTTGGCTCGTGAACACCTGCTTCTCAATTCGCTTACTCAAATCATTAAAGGTGCACGCGTAGAAGATCTACCTTCACGCATTAGTGATTTACTCTCTAAGATGAAAGATATCGAGAAAGAGTTGACCGTCCTGCGGACTGCTGCCGCACTCAAGAGCGCGGGATCATTGATTGAGCAAGCACAGGATGTTGCGGGTGTTTCCTTTATCTCTGGATCTCTACCAGATGGCATTCCAGCTGACAGTTTGAGAGAGATCGCACTTGACCTGCGTGCGCGTACAACTAAGAGTGTCGTTGCGATCACCAGCATTGTCGATGAAAAAGTTGTCTTAGTTGTCGCCACTAGCGACAGTGCCCGCGCGCAGAATATTAAAGCTGGTGCGCTAGTCAAAGTCGCGAGTGCAGTACTTGGCGGAGGCGGCGGTGGAAAAGATGATTTCGCCCAGGGCGGTGGCGTAGACAAATCTAAGATTGTTGATGCCTTCAAAGCCATCGAACTAGCAATCGCGAGCAGCTAATGTCACGGCCGGGCCGCCGTCTCGCCTTTGACTACGGTGACGTGCGCATAGGTGTGGCTGTCTGTGATCTTGATGGAATTCTTTCAACTCCACTTGATCCACTCGATAGCAAAAATCCTGCCGTGTTCTCCGAGATCGAAAAGATCTACAACGAGTACGAGCCAGTACGAATCTACATTGGACTTCCACTCAATCTTTCTGGTGAACCATCTGAATCAAGTGCCAAGGCTCTCCTTTTCGCCGAAAAGATTAAGGCGCGTTTTGCCTGCGAGGTCGAGATGGTTGATGAACGACTCACAACTGTCTCAGCATCCGCTCTTCTCACGCAGGCTGGAGTGAGTGCAAAGAACCAGCGAAAGCTGATTGATTCTGTTGCCGCAGTTGCCATTCTTGAGAGTGGGCTCGCTCGTGAACGTCGATAGAGCCGCACTCACACGTGTTACTGCCGCACTGATTGCAAGTGCGATTTTCATTGGCGCACTCTCTCTCATTAAACGTGGCCCAGAGGCCGCCGCCGATTTCCCATGCGCTATTGACTCTCAGGCTAAGCAAGTCTCTATCGATGTCGCTAGAGGTGAGAGCGGATCTGATATTGCTCTTGAATTGTTTGAAAAAGGTGTAACACGATCTCAGGCCGCTTTCTTTCGACTTGCTGTCGCAGATCCACGGTCAGCATCGATTGCACCCGGTGTGCACCTGATCGATGCTCGTTTATGTGCTCGTGATGCACTTACGCAGCTACTCGACAATAAGCGTATTGCTGGTTTGATCGCGATCAAGGAAGGCGCATGGTTATCTGAAATAAAGAAGAGTTTTGAGGGCGCTGGCTACGCCCGCGAAGAAATCAACCATGCTTTTTCGCGCGCAAAAATTCCATCACCCTACTCATCTCTGGAAGGGTTACTTTTCCCGGCACAATATAGTTTTGCCAAAGGAACGCCGATAGAAGATGCGCTGGTGGAGATGATTGATAGAGGTCTGCGTGAAACGAGGAACGCTGGATTCGATACGTCAAACTCTGGCTTTGATCCACAAGAACTACTTACTATCGCATCGATCATTCAGGCAGAAGGTACAGATGATGTCTTTGGTCAGGTTTCCCGAGTAATTTTCAATCGATTAAAGATCGGGATGCCGTTGCAGATGGATTCCACCGTTCACTATATTCAAGAGAAACGGGGAGACATTTTCCTCAGCACACAATCAACTTTGGTGAACTCACCGTTTAACACCTATCGCAGAACAGGTCTACCGCCTTCACCAATCGGTAATCCAGGTCGCAACGCGATGCTCGCCACACTCTCTCCTTCAGAAGGTGCGTGGCTTTACTTCATTACTGTTGCCCCACGGGATACCCGTTTCACTGACTCTTTTGAGCAGTTCAATAAATGGAAGTTGCTATACAAGGCTAATTTGCGTGATGGAAAGTTCGAGGAGTAACCATGATTCGCGGCGCAGTGCTTGGTTCACCTATTTCTCACTCCCTTTCCCCAACCCTTCATAACGGAGCGTTTACTTTTCTCGGAATTGATGGACAGTATGAAGCGATTGATGTGCCGAGTGGTTCTCTCTCTCTTTTCTTTGCAGAGCAATCAGAGAACTTTGACTATCTCTCATTAACAATGCCTTTGAAGGAAGAAGCGCTATCACTTGACATTGGCTTTGATTCACTCTCTACTCGGATTGGT
>JBIJAL010000058.1:0-7317 GCA_044345775.1 Candidatus Planktophila sp. | reverse complement strand
ATATATCCAAGAATCGCGTTCCCTGCACCTTCAGCAACTGGAACGTTTATCTTTGCGAGTGCGCAGATTGAGAGTGCGTTCTGTGTCACCTTAGCGATAATTCCATTTCCAGAGACGGTCGTTATCGCCAAGAGATTAATTGCTGGGTTATGGGCGGCCAAAATCATGGCTAGTGCATCATCGTGGCCTGGATCGCAGTCGAGAACTATCGGTGTTGGCTTCATGGGGCTACTTTAATCACAAATACCCTTCTCAGTAAGTGCCACTCACGGTTAAGATAGAGCCATGGTAACAACGGCTGCCGCTCTCACTGATGGCTCACTTGCATCGATCAAAGGTTTCTTAAAAACATTATCGCCAGTTGACCAAGTTGGTGCAGATGCTCGCGCTGGGATGTTAGCAACTCGAAGCATTAAGACTGCAAGTAAAAAATGGGCGATCGATATGGCAATTAGCATGATCGATTTAACAACTCTTGAAGGTGCCGATACTGATGGAAAAGTAAAAGCGATCTGTAATAAAGCGATTCGTCCAGATCCAACTGATCCAACAGTTCCTCATGTCGGTGCAATTTGTGTTTACAACGATATGGTCGCCACTGCCCGTAAACATTTAGATGAGAGCGGTGGCGCCGATATTCCCGTTGCTGCCGTCTCCACAGCATTTCCTTCAGGGCGAGCATCCCTAGAGGTCAAGGAGCGCGATACAAAAGATGCGATCGCAGATGGAGCCACAGAGATCGATATGGTCATCGATCGAGGCGCATTCCTCTCGGGAGATCTTGAAAAGGTTTATAGTGAAATCGTTTACATTAAATCCTTATGCGGGGATAAGGCTCATTTGAAGGTCATTCTGGAGACTGGCGAACTCGTCACCTATGACAATGTTCGAAAGGCAAGCTTTCTGGCAATGGCGGCAGGAGCTGACTTTATTAAGACAAGTACCGGCAAGGTCGCACCTGCTGCAACTGCCCCAGTCGTACTTGTCATGCTTGAGGCGGTACGCGATTTCTATGAAATGACAGGTGTGCGCATTGGCGTAAAGCCTGCAGGCGGAATTAGAACGACGAAGGATGCCATTAAACAATTGGTTCTTGTAAAGGAGACGGCAGGAGATGAGTGGCTCAACCCAGAGCTATTTCGAATCGGTGCCAGCGCTCTACTTAATGATCTACTTATGCAGCGACAGAAGCGCGTCTCCGGCCACTACGGCGGACCAAATTATGTGACGTTAGATTAGGCAAAGGAATAGACGATGACATTTGAATACTCCAGTGCGCCAGAATCAAAGGCGATTGTCACAATTGACCCTGTCTACAAACTCTTTATTGGCGGCAAGTTTGTCGCACCAAAGTCAGGTAAGACCTTTACAACAATTAACCCTGCAACTGAAGAAGTCTTAGCAAAGATCGCATATGCAGAGAAGAGCGATATTGATAAGGCAGTTAAGGCTGCTCAAGATGGCCTCAAGGTCTGGTCGAAGATGGCACCATCAGAGCGCGGTAAGTATCTCTATCGCATCGCACGCATCATGCAAGAGCGCGCACGTGAATTCGCTGTCCTTGAAACTATGGACAATGGAAAGCCAATTCGTGAAACTCGAGATATCGATATCCCATTATCGGCTGCACATTTTTTCTACCATGCAGGATGGGCCGATAAGTTAGAGCATGCCGGAGTTGGCGAAAACCCAAAACCTTACGGTGTGGTTGGACAGATCATTCCTTGGAACTTCCCGCTCTTGATGCTTGCGTGGAAAGTCGCACCAGCACTTGCAACAGGAAATACCGTCGTGCTAAAACCAGCAGAGACAACTCCACTGACCGCACTTCTCTTTGCTCAAGTGTGTCAGCAGGCAGAACTTCCAGCAGGTGTTGTCAATATCGTCACTGGTGATGGCGCAACAGGAGCTACGATTGTTAACCATCCAGGAATCAACAAAATTGCATTCACCGGCTCTACCGATGTCGGCAAGTTGATTGCACGCTCAGTTGCAGGCACAGGCAAGGGTTTAACCCTTGAACTTGGCGGCAAAGGCGCAAATATTGTCTTTGAAGATGCCCCTATTGATGAAACTGTCGAAGGAATCATTAATGGAATCTTCTTTAATCAAGGCCATGTCTGCTGCGCGGGTTCACGTCTTCTTGTTCAAGAAAACATTCAGGATGAATTACTAGAAAAACTCAAGCGCCGTATGTCGCAGATTCGTCTAGGTGACCCGCTGGATAAGAACACTGATATTGGTGCCATCAACTCGCGCGAGCAGCTTGAAAAGATCACCGAACTGGCACTCTCTGGCGATTCTGAAGGTGCCGAGCGATTCTCAGCTGCATGCACAATCCCTGCAAAGGGTTTCTGGTATCCACCAACATTTTTCACCGGCGTAACTCAAGCGCACCGTATTGCACGCGAAGAGATCTTTGGTCCGGTTCTCTCGGTTATCTCATTTCGAACTCCGCAAGAGGCGATCGAAAAGGCTAACAACACACCATATGGATTATCAGCCGGTGTCTGGACAGATAAGGGATCTCGAATTCTCTGGACAGCCAAGCATTTAAAGGCTGGAGTCATCTGGGCCAATACCTTCAATAAATTTGATCCAGCAAGCCCATTTGGTGGATATAAAGAATCTGGCTGGGGCCGTGAAGGTGGACGCCATGGACTTGCTGCATATTTGAAGGGAGCAAAGTAATGTCGAATTCACTTTCTCGCATTGATGTAAAGAAGACCTACAAACTCTTTATCGGGGGAGCATTCCCACGAAGCGAGTCAGGTCGCACATATGAAGTTAAAGACGCTAAGGGCAACTTCATCGCTAATCCATCTCTTGCCTCACGTAAAGATCTTCGCGATGCAGTTGTTGCAGCGCGTAGCGCTCACGGTGGTTGGTCAGGTGCAACTGCATTTAATCGCGGACAAATTTTGTATCGCATCGCAGAGATGATGGAAGGCCGCACTGCCCAATTTGTTGATGAGATCGTTGCACTCGAAGGAGTAACACCATCTGCTGCCAAGAAGCAGGTGGAGGAAGCGATCGATCTCTGGGTCTGGTATTCAGGTTGGTGTGACAAGATCGGTTCAATTTACGGCTCAACCAATGCTGTTTCGGGCTCGTTCTATAACTTTACGATTCCCGAGTCCCTTGGTGTTGTTGCAGTCTTTGCACCATCAAAGCCATCACTTCTTGGTCTAGTGCAATCACTTGCTCCAGTACTTGCAGGTGGAAATACAGCGATCGTGGTTGCTAGCGAAAAGTATCCCTTAAGTGCAATTACGCTCAGTGAAGCACTTGAAACCAGTGATCTTCCTGGGGGAGTCGTCAATATTCTTACCGGTTCGCCAGCCGAACTTGCTCCATGGGCTGGCTCTCATATGGATATTGATGGAATTGATGCAAGCGGTCTATCAACGGCGCAGGAGAAAGAACTTCGAATCGCAGGAGCAGATAATCTCAAGCGGATTTTCAGCTTTAAGGAAGCCAAGAGTCCACAGCGCGTTCTCTCCTTTATGGAAAATAAAACTGTCTGGCACCCAATCGGGGTTTAACGCTTTGTAGAAATTGTCTCCAGCCATAGAGAGATCATCGCTGGAACATCAACTTTCATAGCAACCTGTACTAGCGGTGCCTTTGCATGAGTTGACTCTGGCTCTTCATCTTTCCATTCACGGCGATCACATAAGGTCTGTCCGCGACTTGGGCCAAAACTGGTATCTACAACAATCTTGAAGTGTTCATAGGTAGAAAGCTCTGGGCGAATTGCAGTTGCAACCGCGCCGTAATCACCCAGTGTCACATCGTGTCCCACCTGCTTGATGAAATGTTCGATCAAGCGTCCAGCAAAAGTAGTGCAGTCGGTTCCTTCTGCAATAAGTGCTGCCGCCTGTGCCGCACTCACTCGTGGCTCCATAAATACATCAAGCCCATACATAGTTATTGCAACACCACTGCTAAAGACAATGGCAGCAGCCTCTGGATCATGCCAGACATTAAATTCTGCAGCAGGTGTTGCATTTCCAGAAGAAGCTGATCCACCCATCAAAACAATGCGTTCCAGCTTTGCCGCTGTCTCTGGATATGAACGAAGAAAGAGTGCAATATTTGTAAGCGGTCCAAGTGGAACTAGCGTCACAGGGCCATCTGTTCCTTCAATAAGATCACGAATAAGTTCAACTGCAGGGCGTGGATCGAGCGTGCGTGTAGATACTGGTGTTCCCAAATCACCGAGGCCATCGCTGCCGTGAATATATTCGGCATACCGTGGCTCTTCAATAAGCGGGCGTGTTGCACCTTTAGAGACTGGAATATTTCCAGCACCGGCTGCATCAAGAACCTTAAGAGTATTGACTAATACCTGCTTGAGATTGGTATTGCCATCCACGCATGTGACACCAAGGAGATTAATCTCAGGATGACGCGCTGCAAATAAAAGTGCAAAAGCATCATCAATACCGGTATCAACATCAAGGATGAGATTCTTTTTCATGGTTTTCACTTCACCTTTGCCATGACTGATTCATAGCCTCGTAGAGAGAACGTCGGACGACGAACTGGAGTTGTAGTTAATTCAAGAGATGGAAAGCGCTTAAAAAGTTCTGGAAGCGAGATCGACATTTCAAGTCGGGCAAGCGGTGCTCCAAGACAGAAGTGAATACCTGCCCCAAAGCCAATATGTGGATTTGGATCACGCGTGAGATCCATACGGTCGCTATCGACGAAGACATCTTCATCTCGGTTGGCAGAACCTAAGAGAGAGACAATCTTCTGGCCCTGCTTAATCTCAATACCACCAATTTCGGTATCGGCAGTTGCGGTGCGGTCAAAGAAGTGAAGGGGTGCATCAAAGCGCAAGAATTCTTCAATTGCAGTGTCGGCAATCGCATCTGGCTGATTTTGCAGCAGCTTCCACTGATCAGGGTGGTTAAAGGCGGCAACGATTCCATTTCCAAATCCGTTCACACTGGCTTCATGGCCAGCGTTAAGCAAAAGAATGCAGGTTGCAATAAGTTCTTGGGTAGAAAGTTTTTCACCAGATTCACTTACCTGGGCAAGTTCTGTAATCAAATCTGTACTTGGGTTCTTCAACCTTTCCAGCATAAGTCCGTGGACATAATCAGCAAATTCTTTCGCGGCCTTCTTGGCCTCATCTTTATGCGCCTGCGATGGGTTCACTTCATACATCTTCACTATCGACTGAGACCAAGGGCGAAGCAGGTGTTCATCACTATCAGGAAAGCCGAGTAGCGCTGCAATCACCTTAACCGGCAGTGGCTCGGCATAATCGGCAATAACATCGAACTCGCCATCTTTTTCTTCAATGGCATCAAGCAGTTGGTTGGTCAAGCGAAGAATATCTGGGCGAAGCGCTTCGATGCGGTGGCGGTTAAATGCTTTGGCTACCAATGAACGTAGACGTGTGTGCTTTGGTGGCTCGCTATCGAGGATTGAATCCGCGTGTAGATAGTTAAATTCAAACCACTCGGTCTCTGGTGTCTTCGGCACAAAAATTCGCCCAAGTGATTTATTGCGAAGTACATCATTTGCATCGCTATGTTTTGCCGCTAAGAACATATTGAGATCTTCATGCCATATTGGCTTACCGAACGAACGTAACTCTTTCAAAGCAGGATATGGATTTTCAATAAACTCTGCGTTTTTGAAATCAATCACTTGGCACCTAACTCGGTGAAAACTGGCTTGATCTGGCGGCTATAAATGTCTTGCTTCTCATCCTCTGAGATAAACGCACTCATGATTCCGTTTCGAGCAACATCGTGAAGATCTTCAATCGTCCAGCTATATCCACGTGAAATCTCTGTCACTTCACGGATCATCGACGTTGCACTCATCAAGCGGTTATCGGTATTTATCGTGACGTTAAAGCCAAGTTTCTTCATCACGCCAATTTGATGGGTTTCATACGATGCCGCGCCACCAGTCTGTAAATTAGATGTCGGCGCCATCTCAAGGCAGATTTGGCGATCAAGAATTTCCTGAGCAAGTGAGCCCAAGACCGGGACACCTGATGAGAAATCAATATCATCGATCAAGCGAATTCCATGGCCGATGCGTTCTGCGTGACAATCACGTACAGCAAGAGCGATAGATTCCACACCAAAGGCTTCACCGGCATGGATCGTAAAGTGAGCGCCATTGTTGCGTAGGTAATCAAAAGCCTTAATGTGATCTGTCGGCGGGAAACCAGCCTCAGGGCCTGCGATATCAAAGCCAACAACTCCGCGACCTTTATATTTCACAACCTTGGTTGCTACCTCATCGCTCAACTTGTTTTGACGAAGTGCGCAGAGCAAAACTTCAACGCGAATCTCACGTCCGGCAGCCTTGGCTTCAGCCATTCCCTGCTTGTGACCTTCCACGGTTGCTTCGATAACCTGGTCAAGAGTTAAACCTTTGCGAGTAAAGAGCTCGGGCGCGCCACGTACTTCGGCGTAGACGACACCATCTGCAGCTAAGTCAAGAACACACTCTCGAGCAATTCTTTCAATCTCTTCTCTTGTCTGCATGACAGAGATCGTGTGTTCAAATGTTTCTAGATATAGCTCAAGGGTTCCAGAACTACATGCATTAACAAACCACGTCGCCAATTCCTCTGGGTTGTAACTTGGCAATTTTGTATAACCGCTTGCCAGCGCATGATCAATCATCGTCTGCGGGCGCAGACCACCGTCTAAGTGATCGTGTAGCAAAACTTTTGGGGCGCGGGCAATGACATCGGTACTAAGCAGAAGGGTCATTTACTTGAGATCTTCTGGCCCAAATGCCCATGGCAACATTGCGCTCATTTTTTGTGGACCATCTGGTGTCATCAAGAGTGCTTCATTCCCACCATGCTCAAAGATCAATTGACGACAACGGCCGCACGGAGCTAAGAAATTTCCATCAGCATCAACGCAGACGATTGCTACAAGACGCCCGCCGCCTGACATTGTTAGTGCGCTGACGAGTGAACACTCTGCGCAGAGACCTAATCCATAGCTAGCGTTCTCAACATTTGCACCGCTAATCAAACGACCATCATCAACGAGGGCTGCTACACCTACCGGAAATTTGGAGTAAGGGGCATATGCTTTTTTCATTGCATCTTTAGCAAGGTTATGGATTGAATCCCAGTCGATATTTGTACTCATTTGCACAGTCTACGAGGCTGGGCCCTGATTGGGAATTGGTCGGAACCCCGCCTCTTTGTTACGATACGCCAGCACTACACGGCTAGGAAAAGAAATTTTCCTCATGTATTACACATGGCGGGTTGCCCGAGCGGCCAATGGGAGGGGACTGTAAATCCCCCGGCTCTGCCTT
>JBIJAL010000006.1:0-23125 GCA_044345775.1 Candidatus Planktophila sp. | reverse complement strand
AATTGCCGCAACGACAATATCTGCGCGTTGTGTATGGAGCGCAAGATCTTTGGTGCCAGTGTGTGTGAGAGTAACTGTCGCGTTTTCCTGGCGGCGTGAAAGCAAAAGCCCTAAGGGACGTCCAACAGTCAGGCCACGACCAATAACTACAATATCTGCGCCATTAAGGTTAATTTGGTAATGGTTGAGTAGCGCAACAATTCCACGTGGTGTACATGGAAGTGGTGCATCGTATCCAGCAACAAGTCGACCAAGATTCATTGGATGAAGTCCATCTGCATCTTTATCTGGATCAATAGCCTCAAGAATCACCTGCGTATCAATTCCGCGTGGCAGGGGAAGTTGCACGATATATCCGGTGCACTCGGGGGTCTCATTAAGTTCTTTGACGGCGGCAAGCACATCACTTTGTGAAGCAGTTGCTGGAAGATCTATTCGAAAAGAAGTGATACCGACTTCCTTGCAGTCGCGATGTTTACCAGAAACATAAGAGTGCGATCCAGGATCATCACCGACAAGAATGGTTCCAAGTCCTGGAACTTTTCCACCTGCTTTGAGTGCTGCGCTTCGACGCGTCAGATCTTTCTTGATTGAGGCAGCTAAAGCCTTACCATCGAGGATCTCTGCGCTCATATCCTTATTCTAACGGCTTAGGCGTGTGAGAAATGTCGGGTTCCGGTGAAGAACATCGCTACTCCTGCAGCCTTGGCGGCGGCAATCACCTCTTCATCTCGAACACTTCCACCTGGTGCAACCACTGCAATCACTCCCGCGCGCAGAAGAATTTCTAGACCATCTGCAAATGGAAAGAAGGCATCACTTGCCGCCACGGTTCCACTGACTCGATCACCAGCTCGATCAACAGCAAGCTTGGCGCTATCTACTCGATTGACCTGACCCATTCCAATACCAATAGATGCGCCATCTTTTGCAAGAAGAATTGCATTACTTTTTACTGCGCGAACGCTACGCCAAGCAAATTCAAGATCTGCCATCACGTCAGGAGCAAGGGCATCTCCTGAGACTTGCTTCCACCCCTGCGGGCTATCTCCTGGTGCGTTAATTAAATCTGTCTCTTGTATTAACACCCCACCAGAGACGGGGCGAATTTCAACTCTACTTATCTCTTGTGATGTCGATGAGAGAATTCGAATTGATGGCTTCTTCGAGAGAACGTCGATAGCACCGTCTTCATATCCGGGTGCAATCACAACTTCAGTAAAGATCTCTGCTAATGATTGAGCCATCTCTAATGAAATTGGGCGGTTAGCAGCGACGACTCCCCCGAAGGCAGATACTGGATCACATTGATGCGCAGCTTTATATGCAGCAGCAATGGTCTCTCCAATAGCAATTCCACAGGGATTTGCATGCTTAATAATTGCCACACATGGTGCGCTGTGATCAAGGGCTGCCCGCCAAGCAGCATCTGCATCTGTGTAATTATTAAATGACATCTCTTTGCCGTGGTGCTGAACTGCACCGACGATGCCTTCTGAGGTGCCTCTATAGATCGCAGCGCTCTGGTGAGGGTTCTCTCCATAGCGAAGTGAATTTTCACGTGAGTAGATCTGGCCAAACCAATCAGGAATTACATCTGTTGATCCAAGCCACGTTGCAATGGCAAGATCATATTCAGCGGTTCTTCTAAAAACTTCAAGGGCAAGGTGTTGACGTTCTTCACCGCTAAATCCACCTTCAGCCAACGCTTTGATCACTAGCGGATACTGCTCTGGGCTACTTATCACTGCAACGCTGCCATGATTTTTTGCAGCACCACGCAACATCGATGGACCCCCAATATCGATCTGCTCGATAGATTCTTCAAATGTGGCACCTGATGCAATTGTTTCGGCAAATGGATACAAATTAATGATGACAAGATCAAAGGGTGCAATATCTAGATCAGCAATCGCTTTGAGATGATCAGGATTATTCTGATCAGCCAAAATTCCCGAATGAATACGGGGGTGAAGAGTCTTGACTCGGCCCCCCATAATCTCAGGGAAACCTGTATAGGTACTGACATCGGTAACGTTGATCCCGGACTCACGTAGCGTTGCGGCAGTTGATCCGGTAGAAAGGATTTCTACACCCGCGTTCTGTAATGCCTGTCCTAACTCAATCAATTCTGTTTTGTCATAGACGCTTACCAACGCGCGCTTGATCGACTTCTTTGTCATGATGTGGCGTTCTCTTTCATCGATAGTAGTCGATCGATCGTCGCAACAATGAGAGATCTTTCGAGAATCTTAATGCGTTCATGGAGGGATTCCTCGCTCTCCCCTGACTCAATTTCAAGACTCTCTTGAGCAATAATCTCACCTGTATCAACATCCGCATCTATCCAATGAATTGTTGTGCCTGTGTGGGTTGCTCCAGATTTAAGCGCATCACGAACTGCATGAGCACCAGGAAAGAGCGGTAAGAGTGCCGGGTGGCTATTAATAATTGGAAAGGCCGATGTAATGGAGTGGTCAAGAATGCGCATAAAGCCCACGCTCACAATTAAATCAGCGTTTAATGTGGAGAGACGATCGTATAGATCTTTATTCCACTGGACTCGATCGCTGGTCATAGGGTGAAGATGCACTGGAACACCGTGGTTCTGCGCTCGAGTGATGACACCTGCATCCGCACGATCACAGATAAGGGCGGCTACTTCACAGACTAACGTTTTCACCTGCACTGCATCAAAAATTGCTTGAGCTAGCGTTCCGCTTCCTGATGCGAGAATAACAATTCTTTTCATCTGTTAAATACTCGCAATCGTGAGATGTAAGTGAAAGCAAGGAGACCGATAAGTAGTTCAAGACCAATCGCTAACTGGAATTTCCAGATTGATACACCGATAGCACCCATTGTTGATGTGATCAGCGACCCACTTGCTAAATAACCGAGTAATCCAAGTGCAATCAGAACAAGGAAAAAACTCTGCCATGGTGTTCGTGATTGGTATGAGAGAGACCAGTACCCCAAGAGTGCTCCAAGTGCGATGATCAGAAGGGAGAAGAGAAGCATCAAAGGCTGCGAGCTCACTGGTAACGCTGCAAGAAGTGGAAGCGCGGGAATTTGGCCAATGTCATGAGTCAGCGGTGAGAGATTTGTATCGGCCCCCACTGCAAAACCTGCACCGCTTATGTAAGAGAGCGCTGCGATCGCAACATTTGGAAGGTAGAGAACGTTGAGGATAAAGAGCAATAGCGAACCAAGAAGTCCGGGAGCAAGAACTGTTGTAATAAGTGTTCCCTGGCGAAAATTCATAAAGAATGCAGTTGCATAGATAGCAAATCCAAGTGCAAGTAAAAGTGCGATAACGCGCAAGGCGAGCACGACTGGTACTGCAAAAGCGATTCGTTGCCCAGTGAGGTGGCTGCTAGCAAAAGCGATAAGAAATGCGAATATTGCAGCCAGTGGCCATACTGGCCTTACTCCCTCAGAGCCAGCAAAAAAAGCGATGAAGAAGGCGATGATTGCGTAAAAGAGTGAATAGAAAAGTCGCGCACCAGTGAGATTTGAATAATCACCATCTAACTTTGCAATTGTTCGCTTGAATCCACTGCGTAGAGCTAGGATCGGAAGAATTAATCCCGCAATTGGAAGGTATGTCAGGCTGCCTGCAACGCCTGTGGGTGAAAGTGAGAGATCAAAGTGGACGTGATGCGCACCGAGCCAGATCCACATCGCAGCGCGAATCGGATCTGATGTCGTACCCGTTGTACTACCGGCAGTTGCCCACGCAACAAGAGTGATGAAGGCAAGGGGCAATAAGAGAATTCCGGCGCTACGCACCGCTTGTGCAAAGGTGACCGCAAGGACACGTTGCACCATGAGAAATCAGCGCCCGAGAATGGCGCGCATAAAGCGCGCTGTCTCACTTGGAGTTTGTCCAACTTTTACACCTGCTGCTTCAAGAGCATCTTTCTTAGCGATTGCAGTACCTGATGAGCCAGAGACAATTGCGCCCGCATGGCCCATCGTCTTTCCTTCAGGTGCGGTAAAGCCTGCAACATAACCAACAACTGGCTTAGTGACATACTCTGCGATAAATGCTGCTGCACGCTCTTCGGCATCTCCACCGATTTCACCAATCATCACAATTGCTGATGTCTCAGGGTCATCTTGGAATGCACGAAGGCAATCAATATGAGTTGTACCGATGACAGGATCTCCGCCGATTCCAACTGCAGTGCTAAATCCAATATCGCGAAGTTCATACATCATCTGATACGTCAGTGTTCCTGATTTTGAAACTAAGCCAATAGGACCAGCCTGAGTGATATTTGCAGGAATGATTCCCACATTTGATTTACCTGGACTAATGAGTCCTGGGCAGTTTGGACCAATGATGTGAGTAGAGCCCTTACTCTGGGCGTAGGTATAGAAGAAGGCTGAATCGTGAACTGGAATGCCTTCAGTGATCACGACAACAAGTGGCATTGCTGCATCAACTGCGTCGATTACGGCAGCCTTTGCAAACTTAGGTGGAACGAATACAACTGATGTATTGGCTCCGGTTGTTGCCATCGCTTCTGCAACAGTGTTAAAGACTGGTAACTGATGGCCATCTATATCTACAACCTGTCCACCTTTGCCAGGTGTGACTCCACCGACAACTGCAGTACCTGATGCCAACATGCGACGAGTGTGTTTGGTTCCTTCAGAACCTGTCATACCCTGAACAATTACCTTGCTCGTATCGTTAATAAAGATTGCCATTTACTTCGCCGCCAATTCTGCAGCGCGTGATGCTGCTCCATCCATCGTGTCGAGCTGCTCTACCAATGGGTGATTTGCAGCGTTAAGAATTGCACGTCCTTCTTCGACGTTATTTCCATCAAGGCGAACAACAATAGGCTTTGTTGCAGTCGACCCTAGGGTTTCAAGGGCGGCAACGATTCCGTTGGCAACAGCATCACATGCTGTAATTCCTCCGAAGACATTAACAAAGACGCTCTTTACATCTTTATCACCCAAAATAATTGATAGCCCATCTGCCATTACCTGCGCTGATGCACCGCCTCCGATATCAAGGAAGTTGGCTGGGCGCATTCCGCCAAATTTTTCACCAGCATAGGCCACGACATCAAGTGTGCTCATAACTAGGCCTGCACCATTTCCGATGATTCCAACCTGGCCTTCAAGTTTGACGTAATTGAGGCCCTTCTCTTTCGCAAGCGCCTCAAGCGGATTCGTTGCGCTGTGATCAACCAGGGCTTCATGGCTTGGTTGACGAAACTCTGCATTCTCATCGAGTGTGACTTTTCCATCAAGTGCGATAACTTTTCCATCGCTTGTCTTTACAAGTGGATTAACCTCAACAAGTGTTGCATCTTCAGATACAAATGCTTTCCATAACGTGACAAGAACATCTGCGACATGGTCTGCAACATCTGCTGGAAATGCTGCCTGAGCGATAATCTCTTTCGCCTTTGCCGCTGAAATTCCATCCACGGCAGAGACCGGAACCTTGGCCAGTTTTTCTGGTGCAGTCTTTGCAACTTCTTCAATATCCATTCCGCCGGCAACAGATGCCATGACAAGAAATGTACGGTTTGAACGATCGAGCAAGATGGCTAGGTAATACTCTGATTCGATTGGTGCAGCTTGAGCGATCATTACTTGATGAACTGTGTGACCTTTAATATCCATTCCAAGAATTGCTGCCGCTTTTTCGCGAGCATCATCTGCGTTTTCAGCAAGCTTTACACCGCCTGCTTTTCCGCGACCGCCAACTTTGACTTGAGCTTTAACGACAACTTTGCCGCCCATCTTTGATGCAGCAGCAAAAGCTTCATCGGCTGTGGTTGCGACTGCGCCTGCAAGAACAGGTACGCCATGTTTTTCGAAGAGATCACGAGCTTGATATTCAAAGAGATCCACGAGATCGCTCCTTTATTGGATTGACAGTGCTTAATGGGTACTGGGTGAAACGTGCATCTTTCACTGCGCTTATCTTAGAGCCCGCGCTAGAGCTTCTCGACCGGCGCGTAGCGTAAAAGAAGGCGCTTTTGACCGTAATCCCCGAAGTCGATCGTGGCTTCTGACTTATCGCCTTCGCCAGCGACTGCGACAACTGTTCCGAGGCCGAATGTGTCATGTGACACACGCTCTCCCACTGCCAAGACCATCGCACTGCTCTTCTTGCCGGTGGCGCGAGGAGGTGGAGCAGAGTGCGTTCGCATAGTTCGTAGCGATGTAGAAGGAGTAAACGATCTGCCACCTTCGTTGCGCCATTCAATGACATCGGCTGGAATCTCATCAAGGAAACGTGAAGGCGGATTGTAATTTGGCGCTCCCCACGACGAACGATATTCAGCACGGGAAATATAGAGGCGCTGCTCTGCGCGTGTGAGACCAACGTATGCCAGGCGACGCTCTTCTTCGATCTCATCCTTATCGTCAAATGTTCGAGAGTGCGGAAATATTCCATCTTCCATACCGGTGAGAAAGACTGTGGGGAATTCAAGACCTTTAGCAGTATGCAACGTCATTAAGGTAACAATTCCACCTCGGTCTTCGCCATCAGGAATTTCATCGGCATCGGCAACGAGGGCGACTTTTTCAAGGAAGCCTGCAAGTGAAATCTCTTCATCTTCAGCTAACTCATCAAATGAGCGTTCTTCATACTCCATTGCCACAGCAACAAGTTCTTTTAGGTTCTCTACCCGAACTTCATCTTGTGGATCGGTACTTGTTTCAAGCTCTGCGAGAAGACCAGATTGTTCAAGGATTGCCTCGATAATCACAGAAGGTTTTGTCTTTGCCTCAACCAAGACGGCCAGTGCGCTCATCATTGATACAAATTGCACGATCGAACCTGCAGCACGGGCAGGCACTTGTTCTGCCTCAGTACAGCGATTGAGCCCCTGCCAAAAAGTGATCTCACGAGATGCTGCAAAGAGATCAACCTCTTCGAGTGCTCGATCACCAATGCCTCGCTTAGGAATATTGATAATGCGACGAAGCGATATCTCATCTTCCAGATTTGCTAGTACCCGAAGATATGCCAGCAGATCCTTTACCTCTTTGCGCTCGTAGAACCTAAGGCCGCCAACAACTTTATAAGCAATTGCTGCACGCATAAATACTTCTTCAAAGACACGAGATTGAGCATTGGTACGGTAGAAAATTGCTGTATCCCCTGGCTCCGAAATTCCATTTCGTTGCAGTGATCGAATCTCATCTCGAACAAATTCGGCTTCGTCGTGTTCAGACTCTGCGACATAGCCAACCAAGGGTGCACCCGCACCCGAATCAGACCAGAGGTTCTTCTCCTTGCGAGAAGTATTCTGCGTAATGACGGCATTTGCAGCAGTGAGAATATTTTGGCTTGAACGATAATTCTGTTCGAGTAGAACGGTTGTCGCATTTGGATAATCAACTTCAAATTGCAGAATGTTTCTAATTGTTGCTCCACGAAAACCATAAATTGATTGGTCGGCATCGCCTACAACGCAGAGCTCTGCAGGTGGCAGACCGTCTTCGATTGAACCGGTGAGTTCTCGGACCAAAATGTATTGTGCATGATTTGTATCTTGATACTCATCAACCAGGATGTGCTTAAAGCGTGATCGCATCCGCGCCTTTGCCTCAGGAAAGCGTTGCAAAACTTTCACAGTATTGAGAATCAGATCATCAAAATCCATTGCATTCGCTGATTCCAAGCGCTTCTGATAAATGGTGTACACATCTCCAACGACAGATTCAAATTGGTTGGTGGTTGCATGCAGATAATCCTGCGGACCAATCAATTCATTCTTGGCATTGGAGATAATCGATTGAAATTGACGAGGTGGATATCGCTTGGGGTCAAGGTTAAGTCCCTTGGCAACAATGGTGATGAGTCGAAGTGAGTCAGCAGAGTCATAGATGCTAAATGAATTTGTAAAACCTAGGCGTTGTGCTTCAAGGCGCAATAATCGAACACATGCTGAGTGAAAGGTTGAGACCCACATTGATTTAGCGATGGGGCCAACCAGGTCGGCAACGCGCTCTTTCATTTCGCCCGCAGCCTTATTGGTAAATGTGATTGCAAGAATTTCATAGGGGCGAACTTTGCGAACATCCATGAGATATGCGATTCGCCGAGTCAACACGCGCGTCTTTCCAGAGCCTGCTCCAGCAACAACAAGGAGAGGCCCACCAGTATGAATAACGGCAGCCTGTTGGGCTGGGTTGAGACCATCAACCAAGTGATCAGCAGGCGTTGCCATTTCGTTCATGCGCGGGAGTCTATTAGGATCGGCCAACATGGAGCCCCTTAACGATTCCGAAATTTCGCGTGTATTAATAATCAACGCACATCCTGATGACTCCGACTTCGGCGCAAGCGGCACAATCGCAAAGTGGGTCAAAGCTGGAATTCACGTCTCATATGTCTTTTGTACCAATGGCGATCAAGGCGGTGAAGAATCAGGATTTACCAAGGAAGAGATGCCTGCCATCAGGCAACGCGAACAAAGAGCAGCTGGCGCAGCAATCGGAGTCACGGATATTACTTTTCTCAATTATGTTGACGGGCATCTTGAAGCAACGCTGGCACTTCGCAAAGATTTAGTGAGACAAATTCGAATCTCACAACCTGATCGAATGGTCTGTCAATCACCTGAACGAAATTGGGAACGAATTGGCGCAAGCCACCCTGATCATTTAGCAGCAGGAGAAGCAGCAATTCAGGCTGTCTATCCAGATGCACGAAATCCTTTTGCATTTACAGATTTACTTGATGATGAAGGGCTACAGCCTTGGAGAGTAAAAGAGGTCTGGATGATGGGCTTTGCTACACCAGATCACTTCGTTGATATCACTGACACATTTGATTTAAAGATGGCGGCACTACATAGCCACGCATCACAAACAGGCCATAACCCAGAGCTAGAAAATGTGGTCCGTGAATGGGGTCAACGCAATGCAGGGCTTGGCGGCCTACCTGATGGTCGGATCGCTGAAGCTTTTAAAATTGTTCACACAAATTAAGTATTACTTCGCTGATGCACTTTCAATAACAACCAATTGAATGGGAAATCCATCGCCGGCGTAATATGCCTGTCCATCTGATTGAACTTTAAATGCACCCACTTCGGCGATCTTCTTCAAAAGATCTAATCCTGAAGTAATGCGCCCAAAGATTGTGTAATCAGGGCCAAGTTCAGTGTCGGCGTACACTAGGAAGAATTGACTGCCATTTGTTCCAGGACCACTATTTGCCATTGCCAGCGTCCCTGCTGGGTAATTCTTTGCACCAGCCTTTGGGAGGTTTTCTTCCTTATATCCGACCCATCCACCAGGACTTCCACCACCCTGAGCAGTCGGATCTCCACATTGCAAAACGTAGAGCCCGGCCGTTGTGAGTCGATGACAGATTGTTCGGTTGAAATACTTTTTATTGGCAAGAGTGGTGATATTTGTAGTCGTCTGCGGTGCTTCTTTGGTGAGCAAAATTGCAGTGATATTTCCGCAATTGGTGCGCAAGGTGAGAGTCTTTGGAATCTTTTTAAGCGGTGCCATCGGTTGCTTCAGCGTTGCTGGAACTCGTGGCTTTGCCGTTGATTTCTTACATGAAGCAACCGATGTTGGGCGCTCAGCTGCTTGAACGGAAACGAGTGATGTTGCAGTCAGCATAGCGACAATAACCAGTGACGACAGCAGGTTTTTCATGGCTTACTCCCACTCGATTGTTGCAGGGGGCTTTGATGTCACATCAAGTACTACGCGATTTACTCCTTGAACTTCGTTAGTAATGCGCGTGGAGATCTTTTCTAAGACCTCATATGGAATCCGTGACCAATCTGCTGTCATCGCATCTTCACTTGAAACAGGGCGTAGAACTATTGGGTGGCCATAAGTGCGACCATCACCCTGTACCCCGACGCTGCGAACATCGGCTAGCAGCACAACTGGGCATTGCCAGATAGTTCTATCAAGTCCAGCCGCCTTAAGTTCTGCGCGAGCAATTACATCAGCCTTGCGCAGTAACTCAAGGCGATCAAAGGTCACTTCTCCAATAATGCGAATACCTAAACCAGGACCAGGAAAAGGTTGGCGCCAGATGATCTCTTCTGGCAATCCGAGTTCAAGGCCGACCTGGCGGACTTCGTCCTTAAAGAGTGTGCGAAGTGGCTCGATTAAAGAGAACTTCAGATCATCAGGGAGGCCACCAACATTGTGATGAGATTTAATGTTGGCAGTACCTGATCCTCCACCAGATTCAACAACATCTGGGTAGAGAGTGCCTTGGACTAAGAATTCAACATCTCCGCCGGCTGCGATATCACGCGCCGCTTTTTCAAATGAACGAATAAACTCACGACCAATAATCTTTCGCTTCTCTTCTGGATCAGTAACACCTTTGAGTGCTGTCAGGAATTGTTCTATGGCATCAACGACTACCAGTTGGACACCGGTAGATGCGACGAAGTCACGTTGGACTTGTTCAGACTCTCCGCTGCGCAAGAGTCCATGATCTACAAAGACACAGGTGAGTTGATCACCGACTGCTTTTTGAATAATTGCCGCAGCAACGGCAGAATCAACGCCACCAGATAGACCACAGATAACTCGCTTTGCACCGATAACGTTACGGGCTTTTTCGATTTCAACTGATGCGATATTTGAGGTGGTCCACGTGGCTGGGCATTTAGCGATATTGATCAGCCAATTCTTAAGAATCGCCTGACCATGTTCTGAGTGAAGAACTTCCGGATGAAATTGAACTCCTGCCAACAAACCAGATTCATTTTCAAAGGCTGCAATGCCGGTATCTGCTGTTGATGCGGTAACGCTAAACCCTGCAGGCACTTGGGTAACGGCATCCCCATGTGACATCCAGACTTTCTGTGCTTGAGGCAATGTCACAAAAACTTTTGATGCAGTAACTGCAGCAAGATCAGTTCGACCGTATTCAGATTTTCCAGTCTGCGTAACAACGCCACCTAAGCCTTGTGCCATCACTTGGAATCCGTAACAAATTCCAAAGATAGGAATTCCGAGTGAAAGAATAGAAGTGTCAAAGGTAGGCGCATTTTCTGCATAGACACTTGATGGGCCGCCCGAAAGAATGATTGCTGAAGGGTTTTTCGCCAGAACCTCAGCCGATGTAATTGAGTGAGGAACTAGCTCGGAGTAGACATCTGCTTCACGAACTCGACGCGCAATCAATTGGGCGTATTGCGCACCGAAATCGACGACTAGAACGCCACCGGATGTGACGTTACTTGCCATGGCTAATAAGCACCTCTACGCGCTGGAAAGATTTCACATCTGAATAACCACACGTTGCCATTGAGCGACGAAGTGCTCCAAATAAATTCATTGAGCCATCAGCGCTATGTGATGGTCCGAGCAAGATCTCTTCGAGTGATCCAACGGTGCCAACATTGACGCGTTCACCTCGTGGAAGTTGGCTGTGATGGGCCTCTGATCCCCAGTGCCAACCAAGTCCTGGTGCCTCTGTTGCCTTCGCAAGTGGAGATCCCATCATGACCGCATCGGCTCCCATTGCAATCGCCTTTGCGATATCGCCAGAGCGACCAACTGCGCCATCTGCAATAACGTGAACATAACGTCCACCGGATTCGTCAAGGTATTCACGTCGTGCTGCAGCAACTTCTGCAACAGCAGATGCCATTGGAACTTCAATACCTAAAACTTTACGAGTGGTGTGTGCGGCTCCCCCACCGAAACCAACGAGGACACCTGCAGCCCCTGCGCGCATTAAGTGCAGAGCGCCAGTGGTCGTTGCAACCCCACCTACGATGACAGGAACATCGAGCTCGTAGATAAACTTCTTAAGGTTAAGTTCTTCGCGTTCTGATGCAACATGCTCTGCCGAGACTGTTGTTCCGCGAATAACGAAGATATCGACACCTGCTGCGATTACCGCCTTGTGAAATTCTGCGGTGCGTGCTGGAGATAGTGATGCCGCAACCGTTACGCCTGCATCGCGAATTGTTTTGATTCGCTCTTTGATTAGCTCTGGGCGAATCGGTGCGCTATAAATTTCTTGCATGCGGCGGGTTGCATGCTTATCTGGCATGGATGCAATCTCACCTAGAGGAATTCGGGGATCCTCATAACGAGTCCACAAACCTTCAAGGTTGAGAACTCCGAGTCCGCCTAAGCGACCAATCTCAATCGCTGTTTCAGGAGAAACGACAGAGTCCATCGGTGCTGCCAACATCGGTAGATCAAATTTGTAGGCATCGATCTGCCATGTGGTTGAAACCTCTTCTGGGTCGCGGGTACGCCGACTTGGCACAATGGCAATATCGTCGAAAGAGTAAGCCTGGCGAGCGCGTTTTCCTGGGGCGATTTCGATATCCATGAGTGCTCTCCTTACTTAGCCTTCGAATAATTAGGGGCATCGGCAACATGAAGCACGTCATGAGGATGGCTCTCTTGTAACCCTGCCGCGGTAATTTGAATCAGGTGTCCATCACGGCGCAGTGTTTGCACATCTGGTGCCCCGGCATATCCCATACCGCTGCGCAATCCGCCAACGAGTTGGTGAACAACTTCTGCGACGCTGCCACGGTAGGCAACCTTTCCTTCGATTCCTTCAGGGACTAATTTATCTTCGCTCAAAACATCATCTTGCATGTAGCGATCTTTTGAATATGACTTTTGTTCACCGCGCGATTGCATCGCACCGAGTGAACCCATTCCGCGATATGCCTTGTATTTACGACCATCAATTTCGATGAGCTCACCAGGTGACTCGTCACATCCTGCTAATAGCGAACCAAGCATCACAGAGTGTGCACCCGCAACAATTGCTTTGACGATATCCCCTGAATATTGAAGTCCGCCATCGGCGATCAATGGAATACCCGCTTTGTTACATGCCTTGGCTGCTTCCATAATGGCCGTCACTTGCGGAACACCGACACCTGCAACGACGCGAGTAGTACAGATCGATCCTGGACCAACGCCAACTTTGACCGCATCCGCTCCGGCATTGATGAGCGCTTGCGCCCCTGCACGAGTTGCAACATTGCCACCGATAACTTCGGTGACAGATGAAAACTTTTTAATGCGCTCGATCGCTTCAAGGACTGCGCGGTGATGTCCGTGTGCTGTATCAACCACGACAACGTCAACACCTGCTTCGATCAACGCCTGTGCTCGGGCAAATCCATCATCTCCGACACCAACTGCCGCTCCTGCAAGGCCAACGTTTTTAACTAACTTCACATGAGTAACTTGATCTTCAATTGAAAAATTTCGGTGAATAATTCCGATGCCGCCAGCTTTTGCCATCGCAATTCCCATGGCAGATTCGGTCACGGTATCCATCGCAGAAGATGCCAGCGGGACAGCCAATGAGATATTTCGAGTTAGCCAGGTAGATGTATTTACTTCGCTGGGAACAACATCGGATGCATCAGGCAGAAGGAGAACATCGTCATAGGTCAGACCTAGCATGGTGACCTTGTCGTGCTCGCTCATGGGCGCTCCTCACTGATGAGTGAGGGCAAAGTCTATCGGTGCGATTAAGCCCCTATTGCCAGCGTAATTTCATCGACAGCCTCGCTCAGCGAGGCGACAGAACGTGCTCCGGAGCCCGACTTTTCATCCCAACCCGGTCCGCCAAGAACGATGCGGGGGGCGGGGCGAACTCGTGGCAATTCAGTGATGAATTTAGAGTCGGCATGAACAGGCAATTGTGCCCATAAGAAGATGGCAGGGGGTGCAAAGCGAGTCACCATTGAAGAGAGCGCTTCAAGTGGCGTTCGCGCACCAAGAAATTGGGTTTCTATTCCACGCTCAGCCAACGCCGCAGCGAGCGCATGTAGCGCTAACGAGTGCATCTCTTCGCCAACGGATGCAAGCAACACAGGACGTGTATTTGTTGGCGTAATAACTTCAGCTGCTGACTCGCGCAGAACTCGCTTGAGAATTTCAGTGAGCATATGTTCAATCTCAACGCCCTTACCAGTCCTTGCCCACTCACTTCCAACCTCTACAAGTACCGGGACAAAAACTTCTTGCCAGGCACTGACAATTCCGTTCTCGGCAATTTCGTTGCGCAGCATTGTTTCAACAAAGATTGAGTCCAACGTATTAACAGCGTTGAGGATTGCATCAATAGTTTCATCACATTCGCGACACAGCGAAACCATCTCTTCGATAACAACTGAGCCTTCATGATTGCGTGCCTGCTCGGCGGCATCTGCCGGTGAAACGCCAGCGCTAATAAGGCGACGCATGAGAGTCAGTTTTGCTAAATCACCAGGGCAGTACTTTCGATGCGAACCCGCTTCATGTGTCCCTGGGCCAATGCCGTATCTGCGCGCCCAGGTGCGAAGAGTTGCTGGGGCCACACCGATCCTGCGAGCTACCGCCGCGACGCTGAGGAGCTCTCCTAAGGCCTCTGACGGCTGCTCTGCTCGGCTCATGGGGTAATCGTGGCGTGAAGTGGCCTATCTCACCACTTGAAACCACGCTCAAATGAGGAAATTTTCGCCTCTGAAGCGACTTTGACGCGATAGATACTTGAACAACTTATGAAACGGTTGTACGGTATCCCTAATCGAGGAATGAATAGGAGTAAAGAGATGGCTGAGATTTCACGCTTACCGATTCCTGTAATGGAAGAGTGGGAATGGCAGTACCAAGGCGCATGCCGTGATCTTGACCCTGAGGCGTTCTTCCATCCCGATGGAGAGCGCGGCCCGCGCCGTCGCAATCGCGAGAACGCGGCGAAGGCGGTCTGCGCAAGCTGTCCTGTCATTGCTGCCTGCCGCGCCCATGCCCTAGCCGTGCAAGAGCCTTACGGAATTTGGGGCGGTCTTTCAGAAGATGATCGCACTGCAATCCTCGAACGCCAAGGTGTCACACCACTAACGATCCCGGCTGCAATTGTTGCCGAGGCTTCGGTTTCACACGCAAGTTAATTTTCATAATCCTCCTTAACGAGAAAACCCCCGCGAATTACTCGCGGGGGTTTTCTCGTTAATGCATTTTTTTACAAGCTAGTGGCTGAGTTTATGAGCCACGCGTGAACTAGTGGCTGTGTCCACCAGGTCCATGTGAGTGGCCATGGCCGCCAGCGGCAGGTTCTTCATCGGCTGGGCGCTCGTACACGAGTGCCTCAGTGGTGATGAACATTGCAGCAATCGATGCAGCGTTAGCAAGTGCTGAACGAGTCACCTTTACTGGATCGATAACGCCATCTTTTGCAAGATCGCCATAGACATCAGTTGCTGCGTTAAAGCCTTCATTGACCTTGAGTGCGCGCACCTTTGCAACTACGACATAGCCTTCAAGGCCAGCGTTTTCTGCGATCCAACGAAGTGGCTCATCGCATGCCTTGCGAACAAGACGAACGCCGACTGCCTTATCTCCTGTGAATCCGAGATCACCTTCGAGTGCATCTGCTGCATGCACAAGTGCTGCGCCGCCGCCGATAACAATGCCTTCTTCAACTGCCGCGCGGGTAGCTGAGATTGCATCCTCTAGGCGAAGCTTCTTCTCTTTAAGTTCCACTTCGGTATGTGCGCCAACCTTGATGACGCAGACGCCACCTGAAAGTTTTGCAACACGCTCTTGTAACTTCTCTTTATCCCAATCAGAGTCAGATACTGCAATCTCGTTGCGGATCTCAGTGGTGCGAGCAACAACTGCCGCCTTATCCCCTGCTCCATCAACGATTGTGGTTGCATCCTTTGTGATTACGATGCGGCGAGCGCGGCCAAGATCAGTCAGCGCAACTTGATCAAGTTTCATGCCGATCTCACTTGAGACAACCTGTCCACCGGTCAAGATTGCAATATCTTGCAACATTGCCTTGCGACGATCACCAAAGCCAGGTGCCTTAACGGCAGCTGAAGTGAAGACTCCACGCATACGGTTAACAACGAGGGTGGAAAGCGCTTCGCCTTCAACATCTTCTGCGATGATCAAAAGTGGCTTTCCTGCCTGTGAAACTTTTTCCAAGATTGGAAGAAGTTCAGCCAGGGATGAAATCTTATTTGCAGAGATCAAGATGTAGGCATCATCTAGTACCGATTCCATGCGATCTTGATCTGTCACAAAGTAAGGAGAGATGTAGCCCTTATCGAACTGCATACCTTCTGTGAATTCGAGTTCAACAGATGCCGTTGATGCTTCTTCTACAGTGATGACGCCATCTTTGCCGACCTTATCCATCGCCTCTGCGATGAGATCTCCGATGGTGCGATCCTTGGCAGAAATTGTTGCAACATCTGCAATCTGTGCGCGATCTTTTACCGGGATTGCAATCTCGTGCAACTTCTTTGAAACTGCCTCAACGGCTGCTTCGATTCCAAGCTTGAGATCCATTGGCTGAGCACCGGCTGCAAGGTTACGAAGACCTTCCTTAACCATGGCTTGTGCCAATACGGTCGCTGTTGTTGTTCCATCGCCTGCAACATCGTTTGTCTTTGTTGCAACTTCTTTAACAAGTTGTGCGCCCATGTTCTCGGCTGGATCTGAAAGTTCAATCTCTTTTGCAATAGTGACACCGTCGTTGGTGATAACGGGTGCGCCAAATGATTTAGCGATTACAACGTTACGACCCTTAGGACCGAGTGTTACCTTGACTGTGTCGGCAAGAATATTGACGCCACGTTCCATCGCACGACGAGCATGCTCATCGAAATCTAGAATTTTTCCCATGGACTACTTCTCGATAACTGCGAGAATGTCGCGGGCTGAGAGAACGAGGTACTCCTCGTTGTTGTACTTGACTTCAGTTCCGCCGTACTTGCTATAAAGAACAACATCGCCAACTTTGACATCCATTGGAACGCGTACGCCATCATCAAAGCGGCCTGGGCCAACGGCGAGGACTACGCCTTCTTGTGGCTTCTCTTTGGCGGTATCTGGGATTACCAAACCTGATGCTGTAGTGGTCTCAGCCTCGTTGGTCTTTACAACGATGCGATCTTCAAGCGGCTTAATGGCAACGGCCATGGTATTTCTCCTTTTAGCAGTGTGAGTACGAGAGTGCTAACGCTAAGACTAGGCTGGCCGATTCGAGCCTGCAAATCGAGCTCTGCCTGGACCTCCTACTAAAGGCTTATGGCCTCAACAGGCATAGATGAGCTGGCATCAAAGGCCAGAGGGCTGGCTGGGCGGCCAGCTAGGACCATGAGAGAGCCTAAGGAGGCGACCATCGCCCCATTGTCGGTGCACAGGGCCGGCTCTGGGATGGCAAGTGCGATCTTGGCGCGCTCGCAACGTTGCTCGGCCACAGCCCGAAGACGTGAATTCGCGGCAACTCCCCCGGCAATCACCAGACGATCGATTCCGCTTTCTTGGCAGGCGCGAACTGCTTTCTGCAACAGGACATCAACAACTGCTTCTTGGAAAGATGCTGCAACATCGGCCTTTGCATAGTGCGGCGTACTTTCAAGGTATCTGGCAACTGCCGTCTTCAGTCCTGAGAAAGAGAAATCGTAGGGGCGAGTTTTCCAATCGCCACTTGTTGTCAGTCCTCGTGGAAAATCAATGGCAGAAGAATTGCCATCTCGTGCAATACGGTCAATGGCAGGTCCGCCAGGAAAACCTAGATCTAGAATGCGAGCAATCTTGTCGAAGGCCTCACCTGCAGCATCATCCATTGTTGCGCCAAGTTTTGTAATCGAGTGCGTGATGTCATTGATCTGCAACAGCGATGAATGTCCACCGCTTACCAATGAAGCGATGGTGGGTTCCACCGCATTGCTATGGGTTAAGTAATCAACGCTGATGTGGGCCGCTAAATGATTGACCGCATAAATTGGCCTACCAAGGCCAAGTGCTAGCCCTGCAGCAGTTGATGTTCCAACGAGCAGTGCGCCAATAAGTCCTGGCCCTGCAGTCACTGCAACTGCATCAATATCGCGAAGTGTGACACCTGCATCATTAAGTGCTTGCTTAAGTGCTGGTTGGATCGCCTCTAAGTGCGCTCTGCTTGCAATCTCAGGTACGACTCCGCCAAAGCGGGCATGCTCTTGCACACTTGATGCAATCACATTTGCGAGAAGTGTGCGCCCTGCAACGATTCCAATTGCAGTTTCATCACAGGATGTTTCAATACCAAGAACTAGTGGGCCTCTCATGTGAGCACCTTTGACATCACCAGAGCATCAAGACCCGCCCCGTAATAATCAGGGCGTATCGAGATGGCTGCAAAACCTTCAGAGATATAAAGCGCTTGTGCAGGTTGATTATTTTTTTCAACTTCTAGAAAAATCTGTGGCGAATTCTTTGTATAGGCCCAGTCAATGAGGGAAGTCAGCATGTGACGGGCAATCCCGCGCATGCGAAGCTCTGGAATAACCGCGATCGTCAAAATATCTGTATCTGTGCCATCGGCTGCGCACATCGCCCCTGCCCAACCAACAATCTGATGTTGGGCACCACATGCAACTACATAATGGCGAGTGATTCCGTTATTTGAAAGCTCTTCTTTAAATTGGCCCATAGACCAGGGATCATCTTTGAAGATCTCTTTCTCAAGAGATGCGACAACAGGAATATCGAGTGCGATCATCGAGCGGTATGTAATCATGCTGGTCGATCCACGGTTGCAACAGCATCTGGTCTACGTAAGTAGAAAGGCTCGCTTACATTCTGTGATTGTGAGAGTTGAACTAATCGCAATACATCTGGGTAGCGATCGATGATGTAACCATCAACATCTGCCGGAAAGTTAACGGCCGGTCCTTGAATTCGTTCGCCTGATTTATATGTGGCCCAGTAAATCTCTTTACGCCGGGCATCAATTGCAACTGTGTATTCATCTTGATCCACAACGATTGCATCTAGTGAACAGATGCCGATCACTGCAATATTGCGCGCTGTGGCAAATGCTCGAGCAAATGAAACACCTACACGTAATCCAGTAAATGGCCCCGGCCCCATTCCTACGATAACGCGATCTGGGTTAACTCCTGCTGTTAATGCTTGCTTGGCAAGGATTGCCACAGCATTGCCGTGATCGGTTGCACCATCGTGAAATCCCTGCCACACAATCTGTTCATCTTTAACAAGACCAACAATCGTGCGCGAAGTCGATGTATCAATAACGAGGCTGGTGCTCATAGCTCAACACCGTCCCATCTAGAACCTATGGCAGTGATCGTGACTATCCGTTCCTCACTGCTTCTATCAATTGTGATCTCAAGTCGGTCATCACTGAGCCGAGCAGATTCGACGCCACCCCACTCGATTACCATTAATCCATCTTCTCTCGCCGTATCAAGGTCAAGGTCATCAAGATATGCCGCAGCGTTTCCCGCCTCAAGTAAGCGATAGACATCAACATGAATGAGGGGCATCACGCCTTCATGAATTCGTGAGATGACAAAGGTGGGCGATGTGACATCACTGATGCCAAGTGCCTTACCAACACCTTGTACAAAAATTGTTTTCCCAGCGCCTAGTGGGCCATTGAGCAAGATCAGATCGCCGGGGCGAGAAAGATGCCCAATCTTCTCACCGAGGGCGGCCATCGCATCTGCATCTGTGATGCGATAAGTAGCGTGCGCTTGGCTGGACATAGTAGTTAAGGGTAGTAGATGACGAAAGGCCCTGGTTTCCCAGGGCCTTTCGTACTGAACTTCCTACAACTTTTGCTATTAAGTACTACTTAGAAAAGTCGTACTTGAGATCAGCTGGACGGTAGTCGGCATCATCGCTGAGGTAAGGAACGAACTTAGCGATATGTTCAACGTATGCAGCTGACTGGACCCTGCCAGTTTTAGCAGCCATGGCGAGCATATTTACCCATGCCATTGTCTGCTTCTTTGTAAAGGTCTGATGACCCGTACCAGAGACTGCAACAGGTGCGGTTAAATCTGGCGCACCAGCTGCTGTGTACTTGGTATAGGTCTCTGGAGTAATTGCCCAGATTGCAAGAGTGTTCCAGCGTGGCTTCTTCGCTCTTACTGCACTCTTCGCAGCAACAGTAGTTGCAGCTGCAAGATCTGCCTCCCACTTTTCAAGAGCAGCTTCGTAGACAGCACGCTTACGATCTACATAGCGTGAGCTATTTCCTGGGAAGACCAGACGATCTGCTTCATTTGAAAGCAAGATTGTTGGTACTGTCGAAGTGAACTTTGAAGCATCGAGAGCCTTCAGCTTAGCGATTGCTGCAGCATCACCAGTTATGCGTGGAGATGCAGCGATTACACCAAGCATTGCATTGATTCCGTCATCACCTGATAGTCCTAGGTTGTAACGACCAGCATCTCCTTCATCAAGAAGTGCTGTGTAATCTGTCTTTGTATTGTCATACATTCCTGGACCGGTGATCTCAGAAATTGATTGACCGGCGAGAACACCAGTAGCAATCGCGTCTCCCATATTTTCAAGGACGGCAACTGTTGCGTTAATGCTCTGTTCAGGAACAAGGCCGCCAGTTGTGATTCCATCCATATGCGCACTCTTTGTTGGGATACCAATCAAAAGTCCGATAAGAAGTAGCGCTGAACGCTGTGGAATTCCGGCTGGCTTAATTACCGCTGGATACTCCAGTCCTGGGGCTCCGAAGTTGGCGCTCCAGCCTCGGAGAAGTGCGACAACCTTGCCGAGCTCAGTCAGAGCCGCAACGTGGCCGGCAACACCCTTTGTTCCAAAAGCTGTGCAACCCTTAATTGTTGGATCAGCGAAGATGCTTAAGAGGTACATCGCATCACACGCAGATTGAATAGAGTCAGCGGCAGAAGGTGTAAGCCCTGCCATGATTCCAATTGAATCTGCATAGGTTGGATACTTCTCAGCAAATGGTGTGATAATTGAACCTGCTTGGGAAGAGCCGTAGACAACCTTCTTCTCGATTGTTGGGAACTTCACCATTGCGATATCAATAACTTCTTTGAGCATTTCAACGCGAGCGGTTGTATTCCAACCACGTGCACCTCTGTCGGTGCCATCGTAGGCAGCAATGCCATAACCGGCGCGAAGCATCTCTTTTGTAACATCCTGACCAGTTACTGAGTTACCTGGAGTGAGCTCTACAACGCCAGTTGGCGGTGTATAACCTGGATATGGGTATGTCGCTTTAAAGCCATGCTCCCAGAAGAACATGGTGCCCTTGAAATTTGCCGGCATTCTAAAGACATAGCTTGAACCATTGGCTAGCTTGCCCTGGCATGTTTCCACACCAGCAGCAGTTGCACAGACTGGTGTCGCAGAGGCTGATGGAGCAACCGTTACAGCCAATGTTGCGACAAGTGCTGCAGCGCTGAGTGCTGCCAAAGACTTACGCATGATTATTGATTTCATGAATTAACCAACCTTTGGTAGGGCATCTGCAGCGATTGCAGGACGCGTGTACTTGAGCTCTGTTACAGGACCCTTTGCAGAATCTGTAGTCCAGACCTTGCGAGGTGAATCAACTGGAATGAGGGCAGTTTTTGCATCGTACTTACCGATCCAGAAACCAGTGAACGCCTCATGAGTTGTTGCTGAGTATCCAAGTGGTGAGAGAGCTGCACTTGAAAGCTTTGCGGCATTGTTCTTCACGTAGCTAATGATTCCTGGGCGGGTGAGGTTCTTACCTGCTCCAAGAAGGGCGGCGGTGGTGAGGTAGCCGATATTCATTCCTTGAAGAACGTTGTTATCCCATCGCTTGTCAGGACCCTTGTTGAAATCATCATTGATCTTCATGAAGGCCTTGATGTATTCATCATTGGATTCAGTTGGTGATGGGGCGTGGGAAGCAGAAATTGTTCCAGCAAGAAGTGCAGCTGAAGTAGCTGGCGGTATTCCACCAGCTCCAAGAATTGTCTGGAAGGTGGTGGCATCTGAACCGACAGAGATCACTACAAACTGTGGCTTGTAACCGATCTTTGCAGCAGCGCCAACGGAAATTGCAAAGGCTGAAGCAACTGCGCCGATGAATACAACTTCAACGCCATTAGCCTGAAGCTGCTTCATCTGAGCGTCAAGACCTAGTGAGCCCTGCGTGCCTGCAATAAATGTTGCGGCAGTCTTGCGTGCCTCGAAGGTAATTCCTGAAGTCTTAAGACCCTCAACAGTATTACGTCCGAAGTCATCGGTTTGATAGAGAATTCCAAGCTTCTTTGTTGGGAAAGTCTCCTTGACGTACTTACCAAGAATCTTTGCCTCTGTGACATATGTGCCGAGAGCACCAAAAGTCGTTGGGTACTTCTTTGGATCGGTATAGAACCCGCTGTAACCACTATTTACAAATAGATCAGGAATTCCACGACGATTAATATCTTTAATTACTGCGATGTGTGTCTGTGTTCCAACGCTTCCGACCATTGCAAAGACTTTATCTTTGTTAATCAGAGCAGAAGCTGTCGTGACAGTAAGTCCTGCCTTGTAAGCATCATCTTTAACAACTAATTTAATTTTTCGACCGTGTACGCCGCCCTTTGAATTGACGTAATCAAAGTAGGCGCGCATTGCGTCATCCACCTTGTTATATCCAGGACTTGCAGGCCCGGTCTGTGGCAATTGCATGCCTAAAACAATCTCAGTATCGCTGACACCTGGTGTCTTAGCAGCCTGCGCTGGCAGAATTGATACTGCGAGGGCACTTGCCGCAAAAGCAGCAACTGTGGTGATCATCCCGCGACGTGTGCGGAATAGAGATGCATGATTTTTCACTGCATTCACTCTTTTCTTTGCTCCATTTTTACTCACGGCTTTTTCTGGAAGCCACGAGCACTCGGCCCAAGGGTGGACGCGAACGATCCCACGTTAACAGAAGGTGAGATTAAAGTGAACATTCAGCGCTTAAAGTCCACATTTATGAGCTAATTTAGCCCCGACTTTAGACTTTTCTGACAATTATTTATGCTTGTGAAGATGGCTCCCGCCGGCCACCCCGGCAGGGTTAAGGACCACGGTCAGAATGAGCAGGATTCCACCAACCAGGGCTGGCAGATAATTAGAGACTTGTTCGGAGAGCTCGAAGGAATGCACTACAAAGTCTATCCAGTCAGGTAAAAATACAACTAAGACACTTCCAATAAATGCCCCAGCAATACTTCTGATGCCGCCAAGAATTGCACCAGTGAGCAATAAAAGGGAGAGTGATGTGGGGTAGGTACTTGGACCCACCGAGCCGCGCAGTCCATATAGCGCACCAGCGAGTCCTGCAAAGGATGCTGAAATTGTAAAGACAAATACTTTCTGTCGT
>JBIJAL010000057.1:0-7574 GCA_044345775.1 Candidatus Planktophila sp. | reverse complement strand
AAATGAAGTCACATGACGGACAGGTTGCACTACAAGCCAAGGTCTATTTCCAGCATCTTGGGCAATATTTACCGTCCACAAATTTCCTAAAGGCTCAGCACCGAGCTCATTGGGGAGTAAACACAACCAACAATCAGCAATTTCTTCGCTCACCTCCGAGAAGTTACACCTAAAAGAATTTTTTAGATAGAAGGAACCGGCACCGAGCTTGGCTCAAGGTATTTAGTTGCGTTAGTTTTATGGCTGCATCATCGGGTGAGTTCTGGGGTCAGACCAACGACTTTGATGACACCTTTACTGTCCGCACGAACCAGCACTCCCTCACCAGAATCTACGCCTACATCTGTAAGGGCGGCGATATTTACATAATGCCCAACCAGTACCAATAGCCCACTTTTCTTTCGATAATCCACAATTTGCTTTCGGACTTTCAAGGTCGCCGGATGATCTACGATGTTGGTTTCTCGAAAGAGCGAATCGAGATTTCTATTTAATCTGACTTTGCCGATACCAAGTAACTCTGCCGTCTCTTTGGCTCGACACCATCTGCTTGATTCCACTCGTGCAATCTTGATCTCCCTGCGCTTGAGCCACTCACCAATTTCTCTCGCATCTTCGCGACCTTCATCTGAGAGATTCCGTTGAGTCGAACAATCGTCTAGTCTAAAGTTCGCAGGATCACCAGATCCAGGTGCCAGACTATGTCTGAGTAAAAGTACATATCCTTTTGGATTTGTACCCTGTAGCGAGTCCCAAATTCTTAGATCATTGGCATTCGACGGCTGTGTCATCAAAGACAGGATTAAAGAGGTTATGACCACCGTGAGAGTGCGCGTAACTCTTCGGGCGTGAACCATCCTTAGGCCGTCCGATCTTTGCACACGGGAAATCTACCAAGCAGGGCTCATCCTCGATAGTTGAATTGAGAAATGGACTACACCCGTGGGCGTGACCTTTTTGTTATCACAATTGCCACTTTTACAGTCCCTTAGGGACTATTTTTGCCCTCATGAAAATAATTGCCTCTCGCTTCGTTTCCCTCGTCACTTTAGCAATTCTTCTCGCATCTGGAGTACCTGCAGTCTCATCGGCTGCGAATCCGGCAGTCATCAAGCTCACCGTCCATTACCAGCGAGCAGATGCCGAGTACACGAACTGGAACCTCTGGCTCTGGAAGAACGTGACGACTGGAACTGATGTTGACGTTAACAAAGCAGGTGTGCCATTTACTGAGAGTGATGACTTTGGAAAAATCGCCCGAGTTGAGATTGATGGCATGGATAAATTTGAGAGTATCGGAATAATTGTTCGAAAGGGCGATTGGCTTGCCAAAGATGTAAGCGCTGATCGCTTCATCAATAAGTTTAAGGAAGATGGAACCGTTGAGGTTTGGCTACGCCAAGGCGATCCTGTCATTTACTATGAAAAACCTACAGGTGAAATTCAGATTCCAGTGGCCAATAAGTTGGCAAAGCTCTACGACTCAGCAGAGTTTTCTGCTAAATACACCTACACGGGAAGCGATCTTGGAAATACATATTCAAAAGATCGAACTAAGTTTAGAGTCTGGGCGCCTACTGCTACAAAGGTAGATCTGGTTACCTATGCAAAGGCCGATGATTCTGTCGCCAGTGCCACCCTGACTCCGATGGTTTCCAGCGTGAACGGAACATGGACTGCCGAACTTTCTGGAGATAAGAATGGTCTTATCTACAACTATCGTGTGGCTGTCGATGGGCTAACAAATGAAGCTGTAGATCCATATGTTCGTGCGACGACGATCAATGGCGTTCGCGGAGTAGTAGTTGATCTAGATAAGACTGATCCCGCAGGGTGGACTCTGAAGAAGCCCGCATTTAGCGGAAAACCGACTGATGCCATCATTTACGAACTCCACGTAAGAGACCTATCGATGGATGCTTCGAGTGGAATCCCTGCTGTACACAAGGGTAAGTACTCTGCATTTACACTCCTTAACACCTCTCATAATGGAATCAAGACTGGCATCTCGGCGATCAAAGATCTCGGCGTTACCCATGTGGAACTTCTACCTATCTTTGATTTCGCATCTGTAGATGAGGCTTCGCCCACATTCAACTGGGGCTATGACCCAATGAATTACAACGTTCCTGAAGGTTCCTATAGCTCAGATCCTAGAAATCCGACTGCACGAATCACAGAACTCAAGGCTGCGATTCAATCAATGCATAACCAAGGACTTCGAGTAAAAATGGATGTTGTCTATAACCACGTTTACACGACAAGTAATTTCAGCCAAGAGTTGATTGTTCCGGGTTACTGGTTTAGAACTGATGAATCAGGCAGCCTCACCAACGCAAGTGGCGTTGGCAATGATGTTGCATCTGAACGCCCTATGGTTCGCAAATTCATCGTCGATTCCTTTAAGTACTGGGCGAGTGAGTATAACTTCGACGGATTCCGAATTGATCTCATGGGCTTGATGGATATTCAAACGATCAACGAAGTCAGCGCTGAACTAAAGAAGATCGATCCAACGATTATCATTATTGGAGAAGGCTGGGATATGGGCACCCACCCTGCAGAAATTCGTGCCACCCAGAAGAACATCTCCAAGCTCAACAATGTCGCCGTCTTTAACGATCAGATCCGTGATGGCCTTAAAGGTTCAGTCTTTAATCCAGCCGATCCTGGCTGGGCTACAGGAAAGCTCACTTCTCGATCTGATGTTCTTGTGGGAATTGTTGGAAACACTCAATACAGTGATTCCTTCCTGGCTAAGTGGACCGCGCTAGCACCAGGTCAATCCGTGAACTATGTCGAATCACATGACAATATGACGTTGGCTGACAAGATCACATCGAGTGTGAAGGGAGTGACTCCTGCCGGTGTAATTCAGCTCAGCCATTTTGCTTCATCTGTAGCATTTCTGTCGCAGGGCGTTCCCTTTATGCAGGCCGGGCAAGAGTTCATACGCTCAAAGGGTGGCGATGAAAATAGCTACAAGTCCAGCGATGAAGTCAACTCACTCAAGTGGTCAACAAAGAGCAAATATGTGAGTACAACTAAGTACTTTAAAGGGCTGATCGCTCTGCGAAAAGCACATCCTGCCTTCCGCATGACTACGGCGGCACAAGTAAAAGCGAACCTCAAATTCATTCCTACAACTAATGAAGTGATCGCCTACACGATCAATGGCGCTGCTGTGAAAGATTCTGCCAAGACGATCTTGGTCATTCACAACCCGAATCCTGGAACAGCGACTTTAACCCTACCTACCAAGTCGAAATGGTCAGTTCTCGTTAAGGGAGCAATCGCTGGAACTAAAACACTTGGAACTTTGAATACCAAGACAATTACTATTCAAGGTCAATCAACTATGGTGCTCAAACAATAGGGGCTCTCTGCGAAAACTCTTTACCGACTCTTTCTAAAGACTGCAAGGTATGCAGGATGAATCGGCCACACCCTGGTGAGAAACGCCGGGAAGTGCGGAAGATAAGAATCGCGCAAAGTTTCAAAGCCATCTGCTTCAAATAATTTGCGTACAGTTTTACCGGATGGCCTGTAGATGTGCGTTGGGTCTGAGTCGTAGAGCTTGGAGTATTCCCATCGGGTAAGCCAATTTGAGATTGTTGGCATGTGCACGAGAACGATTGCTCCTGGTTTTGCTGAATCTCTGATTGATCTAATTCCTGCTTCTGGGTCTGATAGATGCTCAATGATGTTGATTGCCAAAATTAAATCGAATTTTTCACTAAATGGACTAGGTTCGTGTAGATCCCCCTGCTTGAAAAATCTTTCGGGTTTGCGCTTGGCCGCAACCTCAACTGCATGGTGAGCGATATCAACTCCGCAAAGACTATGTGCGCCTTCAAAGGCGTCGAGAAGCCAGCCATAGCCGCATCCGACGTCGAGCACATCTGAGTCAGCAAGTTTGCTCGTGCTGTACTTGCGGTAAGTATTAACGAGAAGCTTGTCACGCCATTTATCAAAAATTGTTTGCTGAGGATCTCCCTCTACCGAGGTTGCACCATAGAGTGCGGAAAAATACTCATGTCCCGCTTCTTCGCGATCTTTATCCATCGTCGACATCCTCGATCTCTCTGTTCGCAGTCGAAAACTATCATTATCCAGCAGGAATGTTATTGAACGGCGCTGATCTCATGGTCAGGGTTGATGCCATACTTAGCGCATGTTTGAGGCGCTATTTCTTGGTTTGATCCAAGGGTTGACTGAGTTTCTACCAATCTCATCAAGTGCCCACCTTCGCATCACCGGAGAGTTTCTCCCGAGTGCGAGTGATCCTGGCGCCACATTTACCGCTATCACTCAGATTGGAACTGAGTTGGCAGTCCTAATCTATTTCCGTCGCGACATCATGCGGATTGCATCAGCATGGATTGGTCGTGTTCTACTCCGTAGAGCCAGTATTGAACAGTCAGCGCAGGATGTACGTCTAGGGTGGCTCATTATTGTCGGCTCGCTACCCATCGTGATCCTCGGGTATCTATTTCAAGAGAATATTCGCAATACATTTAGATCGCTGTGGCTCATTGCAATCGTGATGATCGTCTTTGGCATTGTTCTTGGAATCGCAGATAGATTTGGAAAAAGTCAGCGTGATATTTCTACGCTATCCAGTGGCCATGGCTTGGCCTACGGTTTTGCGCAAGCACTTGCCCTTGTTCCTGGCGTATCTAGATCAGGTGCCACAATTGCAATGGGTCGAACCCTTGGTTATACGCGCGAGAGTGCGCTGCGCTATTCATTCTTGCTGGCAGTTCCAGCAGTTTTCGGTAGTGGGTTTTATGAACTGCAGGGTGCAATCAGTGATGGCGATAGCGATGCTCCGTACACGCTGATTGAAACATTCGGTGCAACCCTTGTCGCCTTTATTGTTGGTTATGCGGTGATTTCTTGGTTAATGAAATTTATTGCCACAAAGAGCTTTATGCCATTTATCATTTATCGTATCGCTCTAGGTTCTCTAATTCTCATTCTTCTAGCAACAGGAGTAATCAACGTATGAAGTCGCTACGATGCTAGGCGGTATTGATAACGCACTCTTTCTTGCATCGTTTGGAGGATTTGCTGCTGTAGGAATTCTTGTTCTCTTTCTCAAGTGGGCATTTTCGTCCAATAGCAAGAAGATGATTGTGACTCCAATCAATGCAGGCAAGAAGGATGAATACGGACTTCTTAAAGCTCTCCCTACTCCTGGAAATTACATTGAAGCTGAGATGGCGTTGCTGAAATTAAAGGATTCCAACATTAAAGCCACCTTGACGCAAACAATGCAGGGTCCATCACTTATGGTCTTTGAAAGAGATTTCTCGATTGCGCTAGCTATCCTCAAAAGCTGAAGCGAATCAGGTGGCACTTTCCTTAAATTTAGGAAGGTTAACATTGAAGTGAATAGAAAGTGCCCGAACTAGGGCAACAACGATTCCAGCGGTAACTGTCGCAGCGGTCACGACAACGCCAAGTTCAATGAGTAGTACAAATGCTGCTGCCCCACAGAGTGATGACGTCGCAATTGTTTCTCGGTGAAGCAGAACTGGTTCAAGTTGGCAAAGTAGATCGCGCAGCAATCCCCCAGTGATCGCTGTGATCACACCGAGAATTATTGTTGCAAACCAAGGGCTGTTCAGGTTATGCGCTAGTTGTACACCCGATGCAGTAGCGATGGCTAACCCAAGAGTGTCCATAATCAATAAGGTCTTGCCGATTCGTGTCACTCGTCGCACGCTTAGAGTGATTCCCACTGCAGCGATGACACTTGTGATGACCCATGGATCAGTGATCAGGATTGGTTTGAGGCCAAGGAAAATATTGCGAAGTGTTCCGCCTGAAACCGATGCCGCTATAGCAACTAATGCTATTCCGCCGTAATCGAGACCTCTATCTGCTGCAACGCGAGCACCGACTAGCGCAAAGACGAATACTGAGAGGAGATCGAGAACGTGTAAGAGCGACATGTTTTCCATGGTGCCTCCTAAAAAGATTTAGGAAACTGCAATGATGTCGACTGCGAAGATCAGTGTCTCATTCTCAAGTGGGTGGCCAGCCATTGGTCCGTACCCAAGTGCAGGCGGGATAACCAAGAGGCGACGTGTTCCAACCTTGGCATCGACTAAACCTTGCTGCCAACCTGTAATCACATTTGCAAGTGGGAATGTTGCTGGGCTACCGCTACTCCATGAAGATTCGAGGATCGCACCATCTGACCACTGCATCAGTGTGTAGTGAACTGTCAGCGTTGAAGTTGCTAGCACTGTTGCTCCAGTACCGACGATTACATCTTGAGCAATGAGTTCTGTAGGTGCATCGCCACTTGGGGCGGTAATGGTTGGGGCTTCACCTGCATTGGCAGTGACCTGAACAAGAGTATTTGATGACATGTCATCTCCGATTTCTGAACAGCCTGTGAGGCCGACAAGTGAGAGCGCTAGAACAAGAGCAACTTTTTTCATGGGTGAATCCTAACTGTTGATTGAGGCTATTTGTTATCGATTTCGTGGATCAAAGTGAACTCGCCCTGACCCAGTTGACCTTGTCCAAGTTGCCCCTGAGAGCGGTACATCTCGAGTTTTTCTCGAGTATCGGCAATATCGAGATTGCGCATAGTTAATTGTCCGATGCGATCTGTGGGTCCGAAAGCTGCATCTTCGGTGCGCTCCATCGATAATTTATCTGGGTGATAACTTAAATGCGGGCCCGATGTTGCCATGATGGAGTAATCATCACCACGACGTAGTCGCAGAGTTACTTCGCCAGTAACTGCAGATGCCACCCAGCGCTGCAATGATTCGCGGAGCATCAGTGATTGCGGATCAAGCCAACGTCCTTCATAGAGAAGTCGGCCCAGACGTCTTCCTTCAGCGTGATAATTCGCGATCGTATCTTCGTTGTGAATTGCTGAGAGTAGACGCTCGTAAGCAATAAAGAGCAGGGCCATACCTGGCGCTTCATAAATTCCACGGCTCTTTGCTTCGATAATTCTATTTTCAATTTGGTCTGTCATTCCAAGCCCGTGACGACCGCCAATTGCGTTGGCCTCATTCATCATTGCAACGACATCATCAAAGCGCTTACCGTTAAGTGCAACTGGACGGCCCTGGCTAAATTCAATCTTCACATCTTCACTAGCAATAGAGACTGATGCATCCCAGAAACGGACGCCCATGATTGGGTCAACGATTTCAATCGATGCATCTAGACTTTCTAAATTCTTTGCTTCATGAGTTGCTCCGAGAATGTTTGCATCTGTCGAGTATGCCTTTTCGGTACTGTCTCTGTAAGGAAGGTTGTTTTTAACAAGCCATTCGGACATTTCCTTACGTCCACCAAGTTCACGGACGAAATCCGCATCAAGCCACGGCTTATAGATTTTGAGATTCGGATTTGCGAGAAGCCCGTAACGATAGAAACGCTCGATATCGTTTCCCTTATAAGTAGAACCATCACCCCAGATATCTACCTTGTCGCTGAGCATTGCTCTTACAAGAAGTGTGCCGGTAACCGCGCGACCAAGTGGAGTTGTATTGAAGTATTGCTTGCCACCTGAACGAATGTGAAATGCTCCGCACGCG
>JBIJAL010000056.1:0-7657 GCA_044345775.1 Candidatus Planktophila sp. | reverse complement strand
TCGATCACGTTCTGCAACAAGTTCGTGATAAATCTTTCCTGAACAGAAGATGAGTCGTGTGGCATTTGAAACTTTCTCATCTGCAATCACAGGGCGGAAGGTTCCGGAAGTGAAATCACTGAGTGAAGACGCCGCAGCCTTAAGGCGCAACATCGACTTTGGCGTGAAAATAACCATTGGTCGACGTGTTGGATTGGCCATATGCCAGCGCAATAAATGGAAATACGATGCTGGGCTCGAAGGTTGAGCGACAGTCATATTCTGCTCAGCGCACAATTGAAGATAACGTTCAATTCGCGCTGATGAGTGATCAGGACCTTGTCCCTCATAACCATGAGGAAGCAAGAGGACAACTGATGAGCGCTCGCCCCACTTTTGTAGAGATGACGAGATGAACTCATCGATTATTGTCTGCGCTCCATTGCTGAAGTCACCAAATTGACCTTCCCACATGACAAGCGCTTCAGGGCGAACAACTGAGTACCCGTACTCAAAGCCCATGGCGGCATATTCTGAAAGGAGTGAATCCACAACAAAGAATTGGTTCTCATCTGTGATTAAGGAACGAAGCGGCGTCCACTCACTGCCATTTTCTTTATCAATAACAACTGCATGGCGGTTGCTAAAAGTGCCGCGACGTGAATCTTGTCCTGCAACGCGGATTGGGTGACCAGACTTAAGGAGTGAACCAAATGCCAACAATTCACCCATCGACCAATCAATTGTTGCGTCATTGAGCATCTCTACACGCTTTTGTAATTGTGGAAGTAGTTTTGGATGCACACTGAAACCTTCTGGCACTGCTACTTGAGTTGCTGCGATTTCACGAGCAAGAGCTTCTGTGATTGCAGTAGGTACAGCATTAGCCTCTGGGGGAACCGGTACTTTGAAATTCTCGTCATGTTCAGGTTCATGGTTATTTACAGATGCATAGACGGCTTCAAGTTGATTCTGATAGTCAACAGCAATCTCATCTGCTTCTTGCGGAGTGATATCACCGCGACCAACAAGTGCTTCTGTGTAGAGCGTACGAGTTGAACGCTTTGCATCAATGAGTTTATACATCATTGGCTGGGTAAAGCTTGGCTCGTCACCTTCATTATGTCCGCGACGACGGTAGCAGACCATGTCAATGACGACATCTTTGTGGAACGCCTGGCGATATTCAAAAGCGATCTGGGCAACGCGAACACATGCTTCAGGATCATCACCATTGACGTGGAAAACAGGGGCTGAAATTATCTTGGCCATATCTGTTGAATATGTAGATGAGCGAGATGCATGTGGTGAAGTGGTAAATCCAACTTGGTTATTAATAACAACATGGATAGTTCCACCAGTGCGATATCCGCGCAATTGTGAAAGCTGGAGTACTTCTGCGTTTACGCCTTGGCCGGCAAATGATGCATCTCCATGGAGGAGGATCGGCAAGACAGAGTAGGCATCCTTAATGTTGAGTCGATCTTGCTTGGCGCGAACAATTCCTTCAAGAACTGGGTTAACAGCTTCAAGGTGTGAAGGGTTTGCTGCGAGATAGATCTTTGTTGTGGCGCCAGACTCTGCGGTGAATACACCTTCAGTTCCAAGGTGATACTTCACATCTCCAGATCCATGAACTTCGTTCTCTGCATAGTGGCCCTGGAACTCTTGAAAGATCTGGCCATATGACTTTCCAGCGATGTTTGCCAACATATTCAAGCGACCGCGGTGTGGCATTCCAATACACACTTCATCAAGTCCACGTTCAGCGGCAGCAGAGATGATCGCATCAGTGAGTGGAATTACTGACTCGCCACCTTCGAGAGAGAAACGCTTCTGACCAACAAATTTTGTCTGCAAAAATGATTCAAATGCTTCTGCGCTATTGAGTTTGCGCAAAATACGCAGCTGTTCATCGCGCTCTGGCTTTGTAAAGCCAATTTCAACATGCTCTTGAATCCATTTGCGCTCTTGTGGATCAGAGATATACATGTATTCAACACCAACGGAACGACAGTATGAATCGCGCAAGATTCCAAGGATCGTACGGAGTTTCATAAACTTCTTTCCACCAAAACCACCAGTAGCAAATTCACGATCAAGATCCCAGAGCGTCAGGCCATGTGTGACAACATCTAGATCTGGATGTGAGCGTTGCAAGTACTCAAGCGGATCGACATCTGCCATGAGGTGGCCGTATGTGCGATATGCGTGGATTAACTGCTGAACGCGAGCGGTCTTATTGATCTCTTCATCGCGTGAGAAATCAAAATCTGATGCCCAACGAATTGGCTGGTAAGGAATACGAAGTGCTGTAAAGATTTCATCGTAGAAATTCTCAGAGCCAAGTAAAAGTTCATGAAGTCGACGTAAGAAATCACCTGAGGTAGCACCCTGGATGATTCGATGGTCATATGTGCTCGTTAATGTGATGACTTTGCTAATGGCATTACGAGCAATTGTCTCTTCACTGGCCCCAGCAAACTCGGCTGGATAATCCATCGCACCGACGCCAATAATCAGGCCTTGGCCTTGAACTAGACGTGGAACAGAATGCACCGTGCCGATAGTTCCTGGGTTTGTGAGAGAGACGGTTGTTCCCGCAAAATCTTCAACAGTAAGTGTCCCACCGCGAGCTTTTGCAACAGTTGATTCATATGATGCCCAGAACTGGCCGAAGTCGAGCGCTTCACAACCCTTAATTGATGGCACTAGTAACTGACGTGAACCATCAGGTTTTGCAAGATCGATAGCAATTCCAAGATTTATATGTGTAGGACGACCAATGGCTGGCTTGCCATCTAGCTCTGTGAAGAAGGTATTCATCTCAGGCATTTGGCGGAGCGCTTTGATCATCGCATACGCGATGATGTGGGTGAAAGAAACTTTGCCACCGCGACCGCGCTTTAAATGATTATTAATTACTGTGCGGTTATCAATCATCAACTTCGCAGGGATTGCGCGAACTGATGTTGCAGTCGGAACTGTGAGTGAACCTTCCATGCTGGCAACAACGCGACTAGCAACTCCACGTAGAGGTTCAACGATCGCATCCGATGGAGTAACAAGAACTGGCGCTGGTGTATGAACAACCTGTGCGGGAGTTGGCTGTGTTGATACAACTGGCGCAGCAGCAACTGGCGCTGGCGCAACTGGTGTGGTTGCAACTGGAGTCACTGCAACTGCTGCTGCAACCTGTGCCGACTTTGGAATCGGTGGAGTTCCAGCCTTAGGCGTTGCAGATCCCGCCATTGGAGTCGTCACTGCTGTTGCTGAGGTACTTGTCGAACGTGATGTAAAGTATTCAATCCACTCTGCCGTTACTGAAGATGGATCGCTCTGATAGCGCTCAAACATCTCTTCAACGAGCCAATCATTAGCTCCGAAATCTTGACCTGGTTGCGTAGCCGACACTGGCGCGCTCCTTATAGATAAGTGAAAACGATTTGTCCTATGCCTAAGACTATCGGCTCAGACGAGGCTGAAATATCCTTGAAAGGGCGAGATAGCGCACACTCCACCTGAGTCGCCCGAGTCATACCGAGCCGATCGCCTCAGATCCAATCAACCCCAGCCCAACCCAATCCAATCAACCCCAGCCCAACCCGAATGGGCCCACCCAGGCAGAACTTCAACTGGGGGAGAAAATGAAGATGCGAAACCATCGCCTAGTTGGGAGAGTTCGCATATGAGCACTCTTGATTCCGCAGCGTCGGAGCAACCACCTGCAGCACCTCACGCAATTGTTACGGGTGGAAGCAGGGGACTCGGTTTTGAAGTGGCTCGCGGATTGGCAGCCCAGGGATATCACCTCTCGCTGATTGCGAAGGATCCGCAAGGTTTGGAACTAGCTCGTGAAAAACTCGTTACAGAATTTCCTCAATCTACGGTGACAACTTTTGCCATAGATTTCGAAGTAACAACACCATCTGCACTAGATCGCGCTCGCCAGCAACTCTCTGAAATCAGAAGTTCAATTGCGACACCAACAGCGCTCGTAATTGCACATGCAGTGATGAGCGAGAAGATGTCAAAGACTTTGCGAACAACAGATGCAGAGTGGCGCCGAGTAATGGCGATTAATCTTGATTCAACATTTATGGTTGTCAATGAACTTGTTCCACCGATGGCAGATGCGCGCAAAGGTCGCGTGGTGATTTTTTCAGCATGTCTTGGTCGCATGTCTGGACCAGGAAATGCTGGTGGCTTAGCGCCATATCGTATTAGCAAGGCTGGAATTAATGCACTGGTGCGAAACCTTGCACATGAAACCGGACTTGGCGCACGTGGATTACTCGTTGATGCAATCTGTCCTAACCATTCGCGCACTGATATGGGTGGACCGGATGCACTTCGCAGCGCAGAAGAAGGTGCAGAGACTGCACTCTGGTTACTCGGGCGCACCTTTGATTCACAGAGCGAGAATGAGATTGAGAAAACTACCGGCGTGCTTTGGGAAGATCACCAGATCGTTCCTTGGTAAACCCATCTCTGCGATGTAATCCGTACAGCACAATCAATCCTAGGTAAGTTCTGCACAATCAGTTATCCTCAGCGGCATGACAATCACAGTTGCACGTTTACTTCGCCACATGGCGTGGGCTAATCAAGAGACCATCAAGCACCTTCAAACTTTGCCAGAAGAGAGCTTGAAAGCCTACGCAACTAATCCTGAATGGTTTGTCGCAGAGATTGCTCACCACATTGTTGATTCAGCAGATCATTACGTCCTATCGATTACTGGCCAAGTAGCCATCAGCGGTAAGGACGATCCATGTATCGCAGATATTGAAAAGATCAGTGACCTCACTCGGCTCGCAGAGCAGGCTGCCATCGTTGATCGCATGCTTGTTGCTGCCGCTGATCTGGAGGACACCTGGCTAGATCTTGAAAACGACAACGGAAAGTTTCAACGTCTTCGCTCAACCGTCCTATCGCAAGCCATTCACCATGCCACCGAACACCGTGCACATATCGCCAGCGCTTTAGAAGCAAAAGGTTTCGAACCAATCAACCTCGATGATATTTCTCTCTGGGATTACGAGACGTACGAAACGGCGAATGGTTTGAGGGATAAGATCTAGTCGAATGATATTCATCTACAACTCTCCTGAGATTATTATTCCTCGGTCTGAAAGTGACTGTTCCTAGGCACTGACTCCATTACGATGTGGAGATTGGATCCAACTGAGAAGGGAGGAAATAGAGTGATTGAATATCCTTTTAGCAAGGCAACAATTCAACATCGACTTGGAGGTAAAGCTGTCGATTTGGCTTTGTACTTCGTTACATTTGGAATAGGTTGGTTTATCTGGTCCATGATTGTTTGGACGCAGGGTCAAACTCCAGGCAAACAACTCCTGAAAATGCGTGTAACTGACAAATCCACTGGCAAGCCAATTAAGTGGGGCCATATGGCGATAAGGGAGTTTTTACTTCCTATGTCTTTCTCACTCGCGGTGCTCCCAATTGTGCTTGTGTTGAGCTTGATTCCAATTACAGAATTCGCGATTGCCGCAATTGTAATTTGGTATCTCGGAATTTTTATTGGCCCATTAATTGATGCCTTTTGGATATTCAAAGGTGGCAGAATAAACCGCCTTGTTGATGTTTTCGCAAAGACTGATGTGTTAAATGAGAGTGCGCGCCAAGCCTAAGCTTCCATTACTTTGACTTGTTCTCTTTCGAGGCAATTGTTAAGACCATGAATAAAGTAGATACGGCAAGTATTCCGATTGGGATTGCCAAGTAGTAGACAGCACCCTCAAATTGATACTTAACAACTCCAAGTGCGATGAGATTGGCAAGAACTGCTGGAGCTTTACCGTAATTCTTTCCATCCTTATATCCACGACCGCATTGGATGAGTCCTAACCCGCCAATAATGCAGAAGAGAACAACCCCGAGCAACGGAAGAATTTCACGATTTTCGTGGGTAAATCCGAGAACAACCATCGACGCACCTAGCGCTAGCACTACTCCACCTTCAATGAAGAGAAGGGTTGCAGCGATTGATCGCCGATCGTACTTTCGAGATGGTGAACTCATGCGAATAAGACTAGCGCTTCAATCCCAGCTAGGGATGGCTCTCGTATGATTACAAATCCAGAGTTTTCACATAATGGCATTCGTGATGACTTGACGCACTCTGTCGCTCCACCCCTTTTCTACCCTCATGTTGATCGGATGATTGCAGGGTGCAGGCGCAATGGTCTCCCTTTCTCCCTGATTGACTTCACTCTTGGAAGCAATAGTTCATCTCAACAGGTTCTTGACCTTGCACATTCAATATCTATATCGATGCGAAAAGAAGATCTCTGTGGACGATTGGGCAGATATCAATTTAACGTGGCGCTAGGGGGCGACATTCGTGCTGGGCAAGAGCTCTGCAGACGTGTCCGCCAGAGCTTTATCTCTGAAGTCATAACAAATAGCACCCAATGGGAGAAGGGTGAAAGCACCCTTGATCTTTTCTTTCGCCTCGATCAGCTCTCTGAAATCTAAGTGTGAGCATGATGTGATTCGAAGAGATAATGAGAGGGCTTCCCTATAGATTCTCGGATTTAAAAGTTACCCACAGATTTACTTTTACTTGGATCGATTGTCGGTCTGGAATCTACCTTCACCCACATGGAAACTCTTCAGTCACCAATTATTCCAACTCGAGCCAGTGAATACATTTCGATAGAGATTGCCATTGAAAAAATGGATATTGAAGTGACCTATGGTCCAATTTCAGACTTCATGAAAGATCCCACAATTGAAGAGATTTGGATTAATTCACCAGAGCGCATATTTGTTGCACGTGGCGGTAAAAGTGAGTTAACAAACTTGGTCTTAACTTACTCAGATGTAAAACAACTCGTTGACCGAATTCTCATGTGGAGTGGTCGCCGAATTGATCTTTCCTCACCTTTTGTCGACGCACAACTCCCTGATGGAAGCCGTCTACATGTAGTTATTCCTGAAATAACAGCTGAGCATTGGTGTATAAACATTCGAAAGCATCTTCATCGATCTCTTGGTCTAGCAGATTTAGCTTCTCGAGGAATGATGACAACAGAAATATCCTCGCTCTTATCTCGCTCTGTGAAATCAGGAATGAATATTCTTGTCTCGGGAGGAACACAGTCAGGGAAAACCACTTTGCTTAATGCACTGGTTTCACAGTCACCAGTGCAAGAACGAGTCATCACAATCGAAGAAGTCTTTGAACTCAAGCCGCAACTTCCTGATGTGGTTGCCATGCAAGTACGCACTCCAAATCTCCAGGGTGACGGAGAGATTCCGATGCGTCGTTTGATTAAAGAGGCGCTACGCATGCGTCCTTCAAGAATTATCGTTGGAGAGGTTCGAGAGGCCGAGGCCCTTGACCTCCTCATCGCACTTAATTCAGGGCTACCCGGCATGGGAACTATCCATGCAAATTCCACAAAGGATGCGGTGATTAAGTTACAGACTCTTCCCCTGCTTGCAGGGGAAAATATCTCACATAAATTTATTGCTCCGACAGTTGCCTCTGCATTAGATCTCATTGTCCAAGTAAAACTCAATGGCAATGGTAAGCGGCGCATTGATGAAGTTTCTTGGGTAACTGGTCGATTTGAAAGCGATCGCGCAGAGATTGAGTCATTGTGGAAGTGGAATGGCAACGATTACATCCGCGGAATCGCCACCG
>JBIJAL010000055.1:0-7742 GCA_044345775.1 Candidatus Planktophila sp. | reverse complement strand
GATGGTCCTTGCCGATCGCAACCTGTCACGAGCCGAAGCCGCAATAACAAAGTTAAAGGATTCACGATTCTCCGCGGCGGAGGTGAATGCTGCAGAACTAGAGGACATACGAGCTCTCATTCGTAAGGCGAAGCCAGATATTGTCATTAATGCAGTTGACCCACGATTTGTAATGCCAATCTTTTTGGCATGTGAAATCGAAAATACAAATTACATGGATATGGCGATGTCGCTATCTCGCCCGCATCCTCACTATCCAAACTCTGAAACTGGCGTGAAACTTGGTGACGAGCAATTTGCGCGTGACTGGAACTGGAGTGAGCGCGGTATCTACGCTGTTGTTGGCATGGGTATCGAGCCAGGAATGAGCGATGTCTTCGCCCGTTACGCCTCAGATGAGCTCTTTTCACGTCTTGATGAAGTCACTATCTTCGATGGTTCAAATCTCACTGTTGAAGGTGCTGACTTTGCTCCATCATTTTCAATTTGGACAACGATCGAAGAGTGCCTCAATCCACCACTAGTTTGGGAAGATGGACGTGGTTGGTTTACGACAGAACCGTTTAGTGAACTAGAAGTCTTTGATTTTCCTGAAGGAATCGGGCCTGTTGAGTGTGTCAACGTTGAACACGAAGAGGTTGTACTTATTCCACAGAAGGTTGATGCGAAGAAAGTTCGTTTCAAGTATGGACTTGGATCAGAATTTATCTCCACCTTAAAGACAATTCATATGCTTGGTATGGATCGTAAAGAATCTATTAATGTCCAAGGTGTTCAAGTTTCACCGCGCGATCTATTAGCAGCGGCGCTTCCTGATCCTGCAACACTCGGTGCTCGTATGCGCGGAAAGACTTGCGCGGGAACGCTAGTGAAGGGTCTTGATAAGAGTGGAAAACCAAAGGCTGTCTATATCTATAACGTTGTAGATAATGCGTGGTCGATGGAGAATTACGGTGATCAGGCTGTTGTTTGGCAGACCGCAATTAATCCAGTGATGGCTCTAGAGCTCATTAATAAAGGAATCTGGAAACCTGAGGGGGTAAACGGTCCTGAATGGTTTGCGCCAAAACCATTCCTTGAACTGCTGGCAGAGTATGGAAGCAGTTGGCACATTAGAGATGAAGATACGACTGGAATAGTGGCATAACAATGTCGAAGTGGGCACTTGTCACGGGAGCAACAGCAGGTATTGGTGAAAGCTTCACTCGGATGCTTGCATCTAAGGGCTTTAATATCGCTCTTGTTGCCCGTGATGAGGCTCGCCTTCATGAACGTGCGGCGGCGCTGCGTGAGAAGTACGGGGTGCAAACATTTGTACTTCCCGCAGATCTGGCAACCGATCAGGGTTGTAGCACAGTTGAGGAATACCTCAAAGAGTTTGAGATTGAAGTTCTGATTAATAATGCGGGCTTTGGAATAAATAAGGCATTTACTGCCAGTGCTTTAGATTCCGAACAGAATCTGCTTGACGTTCTTGTGAGAACTCCAATGCGACTTATGCATGTGGTGCTTCCACAGATGGAAGTGAGAGATAGCGGGACAGTAATTAATGTCTCATCAGTGGCTAGCTTTATTGCAGGGGGAACATATAGCGCCTCTAAGTCATACCTCACAGTCCTGTCAGAGTCCCTGCACACGCAACTGCGTGGAACTAATGTGAAGATAAGCGCCCTATGTCCAGGCTTCACCCGAACTGAATTTCATGAGCGGGGACGGATGAAAATGAAGGGGTTGCCGGAATTTATGTGGCTTAACTCTGACCAGTTAGTTGCCCAGTCATGGACAGATGCGCAGCGAGGCAAGGCTGTGAGCATCCCTGGATGGCAGTACAAACTTTTATTCGGGTTCATTGCGCTCTTACCAAGGCCACTAGTCAGATCAATTGGTATGAATTTACGTGAACGCCAACGGTAGGCACACAGGAATTTCACTAATTTAAGGGCTATCTTGGCTATGATTAAGCCATTATCTACGGAGGTTTTCATGTTTCGCAAGATTATTGCAACAGCTACCGCTTCACTTCTCATCGCGCTCGCCTTTGGCGCAGCCCCAGCAAGTGCGGCGACCGTTAAAAACGGCACACCTTGTTCTAAGGCAGGAGCCACAACCAGATCTGGTGGAGAATCTTTCCGTTGTGCAAAGTATGCCCTCCAAAAGAACGCCAAACTTACATGGCGCAGCAATGACTGCCTTAAATCAGTCACTGCATACCAGAAGACCAATAAATCTGTAACAAGTGCTCGCGCGAATACCGCAAAGACTGTTGCACAGGTTGATGCAGCAATTACAGCTCTTAATGAGTCAATCACAGCACTCACACCAGTGGTTGCAGCCGACGTCAAGATCGAACAAGACCGTATCGCAACCACTAAGGCTAAACTCGATGCGATAAAGGCAGATACTGCCAATCTGACTAAGAATGCACAGATCATCAAAGATTACGAGACCGCTATCTCATGGCGCGAAATTACAGTGCGCCGTCTGAATAGTCAGCTCACTTTTTTTACTTCGCAGATTAAGAAGTTAAATAATGAGAAGCTTGCAGCGAATAACAATCTCAAGCTTATTGCTTCCTCTTCAAGCACAGCGCTATCAACTGCAAGAACAATCTGCAGTTAATTAACCAATAGTTACCATTGAAGCAGTTGCCTTAACGGGTAACTGCTTCAATGCTTTTAAGGCTGGTCCTACTAAATTTTTTCCAGCCAGAGTGAAAGTCGCTTGATGTACCTGACATTGCCATTGATTACCTGTCTGCACCAGCTCTCCGCCTTGATGAGTACACAATAAATTAACTGCAACATACGCTTTAGCTGAGGTACGAACGAGTGCTATTGAACGCCCTTTCACATCATCGATACGGACCACACCACCCACTTTTCTTAGCGCTGGATTTGATTTGAGTGTGACTTGCACTTTTCCCGATGGCAAAATCTTTACCCCTGTTGCAGCTGTGGCCGCCTCTGGCGATGAAAAGATGCCTATGCTTACAAGTGATAATGCGCAGAGTGCTCCTCGGCGAGTAATTCCAGCGGAATCTTCGATATTGCTCATCTGTGGCTTCCCCTATTTCGTATCGCTACTGTCCATGCAAGAGTTTCTTGGGTGCGAACTTACCCGATCACAAGGTATGGCGCATTAGGAGTTTTTTCTCTTCATCTGGCGCTGCGCTTTATCCTTGATGGTCGCCATATGTGGCTTGATCTGATTCTTTACAACCTGGTGGCGCTCATCGCCTTACTGGCACTCTTTTCCTCTCCCTCACACAACGATCCATTGGCGATCGCATTTCTTGCCTGTGCCATCGGCAGTTGGATCTTTGGCTCGACTCTCTCTAGCTACGGCCAGTTTTACTCCTCTCCACCGGCGATGGATTACTTGATTAACATCGCCTACACCCTTTTCTATCCCTTTGCACTCATCGCAATTCCAAGGGTTATTAGTAAGCGCAAAAAAATTGCCATGGTTGAAATTCTCGATGCTGCAATATTTGGCTTGGGGCTGAGTTCAATAGCAACAGCGCTCATTCTCTCCCAAGTAATTTCAGTGGGTGGTGGGCAAGGCTTTTTTGAAATCTTTTATCCGATCTGTGATCTTGCAATAGCGATTACAATAGCAATCACTTTTATCACGCAGCGATTGAACGCCAGATTTTTCATTCTCGCTCTTGGTTTTTCTGTATATGTCGCCTTCGACTTTCTCTTTCTTTGGCAGAGCACTGAAAATCAGTACATCTTTGGAACAGTTTTTGATAATGGATGGGTGTTAGGAATTATTATGATTTCGCTCGCGCTCTGGCATCCACCGGCAGATTCTCAGCAATCTTTCTCCATACATCCTGCCTTGATCGCACTCTCTATCTTTATAAGTCCCACATTATTGGCAATGATGGCGCTACGTCCTGGAATCTTTCCGTCATATATTATCTTTCCCACAATCGCGACGCTGTTCCTCGCCTTTATTCGTATGACTGTAAGTCTGAGACAAGCCCGAGATCTTGGTGATGAGAAGACGCTGGCTCGCACCGATGAACTCACCGGTCTTCCCAATCGGCGCAGACTTATTGCAGAGCTCGATACCTTCTCACAAGTAGAAGGTGCTCTTATGTTGCTTGATCTCAATGGATTTAAGCAGGTCAATGATCAGTGCGGACATGGCGCTGGCGATCAGGTCTTGATTCAAGTTGCCGCACGATTTAATCGAGTGCTACCGCATAGCGCACTTCTTGCCAGGCTCGGTGGTGATGAGTTTGGGATCTTATTTAATGGTGGATCACAGTCGGCGCTGGAAACCGTGCAAGCGCTTAAAGCCTGCGTGAGCTATCCCTTTCTCATCGATGGAAAGAACATATCTGTCGGGGTAAGTATCGGGCACGTCAACAACAGTGAAGGTGGTGATTTACTAGCAAAGGCAGATGCGGCGATGTATATGGCAAAGCGATCAATTACTTTGTAGTTGGCTTCTCCGGCTTATCAGCCTTGATCTCTTGTAAGCGAGCGAGCGATTCAAGGCGTTCTAAGGCATGGTCGACGATGCGCTCTGGATATCCCTTGGAAAATCCATCGAGATAGAGCCAAGGTTCATGAATCTCTGCTGCAGAGAGATGGGCTAGCTCTGGTACATACTTTCGAATGTAATTTCCCTCTTCATCAAATCGTTTGCCTTGTTCTATCGGATTGAAGACTCGGTAATACGGTGATGCATCAGTACCTGTTCCCGCAGTCCATTGCCATCCGTGGGCATTGGATGCAACGTCATAATCAACTAGATGTTCGGCAAAGAATCTCTCACCTAATTGCCACTCAAGATGCAAGTCTTTGACCAAAAATGATGCGACAACCATTCGTGTGCGATTGTGCATCCATCCCTCACGAATCAACTGACGCATGGCAGCATCGACAAATGGGTAGCCAGTTTTACCTTCACACCATGCCTTAAAATCCTTGCCTGGTTTGTTGTATCGCATCGCTTTAAATTGTGGTGCATAGTAATCAGTATCTGTATGTGGGTTATTAAAGAGAACATCTGCGTAAAACTCACGCCAGGCGATTTCTTTGCGGAAGGTATCGTGAGCTTTACTTTCACCCAAATTAGCCAACAAAGTGCGTGGGTGTATCTCACCAAATTTTAGATACGTGCTCATCTTTGAGGTGCCATCAATGCCTGCGAGATTGCGCGCCTCGTCATAGTGATCGAGCGCTTTCTTAGAAAACTCTTTGAAGCGCGCAAGGGCCGCTGCTTCACCCGCCTGGATTACCTCAACACCGACTGGCATTGGAAAGTCAGGGAATCCACGGTATTTATCTGGTGGCGCTGGTGCGTTAATTACCTTTGGCATCTTTGCCGGCGCACGCCACCCATGAACACACCACGCACGGTAGAAGGGAGTATAAACGCGATAAGGCGTGTCATCACTTGGCTTACGCACGCGGCCTGGTGCAACCGCATATGGGCTTCCTGTTCGAATAAGTTTTATTCCAGCGGCCTCAACACGTGCATCTCGTGCTGCGCCGTAACGCTCATATTCATCTGAGATATGAACTTCGGTTGCACCATACATTTGCATTAAGTCGCTAAGGACTTCAACTTGATCGCCTTCAATAATGTGTAGGCGGTTGCCTAGTGATTGATCAAGTGCTCGGAGGGATTGACCCATGTAAGCAAGTAATTTTGCACCAGCTTCATCGATCTGAGATTTATCTAAGATAAATACAGGGACAATCTCATCTGCAGAATCAATGGCCGCATTGAGCGCTGGATGATCGCCGATGCGTAGGTCGCGCCTAAACCAGATGATGGCGCGACGAGGTGAAGTCATGGCATGATTTAATCACTATGCGAGCAATTAAGCAGTTTCAAGTGCGTGGTATTCCAGGAGAAATTTCTCGTATCGCTATCGGCGATCGGATTATTGATTATTGGGCCCCACATACACCAACGGATTCCGTGCTTATTGCCCACGATGGACAGAATGTTTTTGATGGTAAAACTAGTACACATAGGCGCAGGACATGGGAAATTGGTCAATCAGTTAATCGCCTCAGCAAGGAGATGGGAATAAATCCTCCAGCGGTAATCGCCATATGGAATGGCAATACATCAGCAGATCCCTGGGCGCGACTCAAGGAGTTAGCACCTGAGAAAGTATTGCGTAATGGAGTTCAGGTGATTACAAGTGATGTAATCCCAGTAACTGTTGATCAGCTTTATGGCGATCGCTACCTCGATGAGATTTTTTCCAAACATCTTCCTACAATTGCAAATTTTCTCAATATTGAGTTAACTCCTGCAAAGACTGCAATGATCGGCTCCAGCATGGGAGGACTCTCTACTCTCTACGCTCTGGTAGAGCACGGCGATAAATTCCATACCGCACTCGCACTCTCAACCCACTGGTCACTTGGTGGAATGCCATTAGTCGAAGCGCTCATTGATGAATTACCAGCAACTGGCAACCACAATATTTATATGAGCCGTGGAACAAAAGGACTCGATACAGATTATGAACCTTTCCAACGGCATGCAGATTCACTGATGTTAAAAAAGGGTTATCAACTAGATCGAAATTTCATCACCCGTGTGCATAATCGAACCGGTCACAACGAAAAATCTTGGGCTTCATATATAGATGAGCCCATAAAATTCTGGCTCTCGCGAACCTCTAAATAACTCTCCAGATTGCCTGCGTTGCCGACGAAGAAGAGATTGCAATCTCATCGCCTTCTGCTGCGACACCAAAGAGCGTGCTCTTAATCCGCAAACCAAGTGGCTTGAGATCGATCGTTGTCGTAACAGCGCAACGCGAGAGAAAGACCAAAAGTTTCTCTCTCTTCGATTCACGGAGAAAGACTATGAAATCATCCTGGACTGCAACCCACCGTAACCCGCCATCAGAGAGAGCATCGCTCTCTTTACGGATTGCAATCAAGGCAGTGACCTGCGCTAAGAAATCGTTATCCCAGCTCTCTGGCTTATCCCATGGCATTGTGCGACGTCCATCTTCGCCCCACTCGCCTTCGATTCCGATCTCATCACCGGCATAGATTGAAGGAACACCTGGGTATGTCATCAATAAGGTCATGGCGGTCAGGTGGCGATTGCTATCGCCATTGACAACGGTTCTCATTCGCGCAGTGTCATGCGAATCTAATAAGACCATACTTGATACAAGTGAGCGCCATGGAATTGAGGCGGAGAAAGTTTTCATACTCTCGACCATCTGCCCACCAGTAATTCTTGGCATCGCAAATGGCAGACCTTGAAATCCCCCACCAATAGAAGAATTTTGGTTGATCCAATTCCACAAAGGTCGCATGAACCCCTGATAGTTCATTGCGCCATGCCAGCCAAGTCCATCAAGATCAGATGCAAAGAAATCCCCGTTTTCTGCAACGAGCCACGCCTTGGGATTTGTCTCATCCATCGCTTTACGGATGCCGTGCATCACCTCATCGTGTAGATCATCTCTACCTAAACGCCCCGTCATATTGCCAACGTCAATGCGCCAGCCTGCCATACCAAATTCAGGTGAGAGCCATTTACGAACTATCGAATTCTTTCCTTCATACATCTCTTTTCGCAGCGATTTCGAATGGAAGTTGAGTTTCGGTAGAGAAGCATGCCCCCACCAACCAACATATCCATGTCGCACAGATCTATCCCAATAAAAATATCCACGCTCTTTCGACTTCTTATCTTTCTTCGCCTTAGCAAGCCAAGGATGTCCGGCACCACAATGGTTA
>JBIJAL010000054.1:0-7823 GCA_044345775.1 Candidatus Planktophila sp. | reverse complement strand
CGGGCTACCTTCTTTATCTTCTCAAGAGCAACAAGACGCGCATCATCTTCGATCGCACTGACATCGGCGAGATCGCGCAATGGTGAGATTGCTGAGGGAGAGAGCTGTTGGACCACAGCGTCGACTATATCGATGATTTCTGAGTATCCAATGTGAGAGTCAAGAAATGCTGAAACTGCCACTTCGTTAGCGGCATTAAATATTGCTGGGAGTCCACCACCGAGTGTTCCGCAGCGACGAGCAAGATCTACCGCCGGGAATTTTGCATGATCAATCGGCGAGAAACTCCACTGTGATGACTCAGACCAATTGATTGCAGCCGTTGCACCACCAAGTCGGTCTGGGTATGCAAGTGCGTATGCAATGGGACCCTTCATATTTGGTGGACTTGCTTGAGCAATGGTCGAACCATCAATATATTCAACGAATGAGTGCACAACTGACTGCGGATGTATAACTGCTTCGATCTGAGAGTACGGAATATCGAAGAGGTAATGTGCCTCGATAATCTCAAGGCCTTTATTGACCAGCGTTGCAGAATTAATCGTCACAACCGGGCCCATAGTCCACGTTGGATGTGCCAGTGCCTCTGCCACAGTGACAGTTGCCATATCTTCACGATCTCTAAACGGCCCACCACTTGCGGTGAGAACCAGACGTGAGACTTCACTTCTCTTTCCAGATTTAATCCCCTGATAGAGAGCGCTATGTTCAGAATCAACAGGAAGAAGTTGCCCTGGCTTTGCAAGAGACATGACAATCTCCCCGCCGGCAACGAGAGATTCTTTATTGGCTAAGGCGAGAGTATTTCCCACCTTAAGTGCTGCCAGAGTGGGTCCAAGTCCAATTGATCCAGTGATGGCGTTAAGAACCACATCGCAAGTAATTGCTGCGATTTCTGTTGATGCATTGAGACCATCAATTACTTGAACGCCAGATAATTGATCTCGCACCTGATCAGCATTTATCGCAAGACCAACAACTGGGACTTTAAAACGTTTTGCTTGCTCGATGAGTAAGTCGGTGTTCTTGCCACCAGCGCTAAGGGCTACGACGCGAAAGAGTTCAGGGTGGGCGGCAATGATTTCAAGTGCCTGCACCCCGATAGATCCGGTTGAACCAAGGATGACAACATCACGCATGAATTAACGATCCAGAAGATTTTGTGTGGGTAAGTAACTGCTTCCGTTGCGACGCTTTGCAATGGCACTTAACGCTTCGAGTACGACACGGTTTGCCAGAATTGCGGTGATATCAGCTGAATCAAAGGCAGGTGCAACTTCGACGACATCTATTCCTACAACTGGAAGTTCCAAACAAATTCGTCTGACAGCCTCGAGCAATTCGCGCGATGTCATTCCACCTGGTTCTGGAGTTCCAGTCCCTGGTGCCATTCCTGGATCAACAACATCAATATCCACTGAGAGAAATACTCCATCACAACCATCGGTGAGAGTGGCAAAAGATTCATCGAGAACAGTTTTTAAGCCACGATGATGAATCTCGGTCATCTCATATGAACGCATGCCTCGATCACGCATCCACGCAAGAGTGGCCTCATCTGGCCAATATCCGCGAAGACCAAGTTGTAAGAAGCGGTCACCGCGCACATATCCATCTTCAATTAAGCGACGCATTGGAGTTCCATGACCGACTAGCGCACCAAAATGATCTTCGCCAGTATCGGCATGCGCATCAAAGTGAATCATTGAGATTTTTCCATGTCCACGATGGTTTGCAATTCCTGCAACATCTGCTGACGCGATCGAGTGGTCGCCTCCGAGAATCACCGGAATTGCACCTGCACGAGAAATCTTCTCTGTCGCTTCCCGTAAGACGGCAAGGGATGCGACAAGATCTCCCCCAGGCATCATCAAGTCACCTGCGTCGACAACGCTGAGATCCTTTAAGCCATCTGTGCGAAGTGCTAAATGTGGGCGACTTGCATCGTGAGGCAGATAATCTCCACCACGAATTGCTTGTGGGCCAAACTTAGCCCCTGATCGATGCGATGTTCCCGAATCTATCGGTGCTCCGAGGATGACAACATCTGCATCAGCATAAGTTGATGGATCGTCGAGGTCGCATTGAGCAATACCGAGGAAGGTAAAGCTGGGACCGTACATATTGCCATGGTTAGCCATTTAAGAAACTTTACGCTTACGGCTGACCACTTGTCCAACGATAACCAGGGCTAAGGCTAGGAAAAAGACGGTAGAGGTAATCACGTTGGCCTGTGCTGGAATTCCGCGTGCTGCCGCCCCATAAATGAACTCTGGAAAAGTTTTGATCACTGGGCCGGAGTTAAAGTTAGTGATAATAAAGTCATCAAAAGAGAGACTAAAGGCAAGAAGTGCCGCCGCTGCAATTCCAGGTGCTACCAAGGGCAGAGTCACGCGACGGAAAGTTTGAAATTCATTTGCATAGAGATCCATGGCCGCTTGTTCTAGCTTCGGGTCAAGAGATGCGATACGCGCCTTGACGGTGACAACAACGAATGAGATGCAGAAGACAACGTGGGCAATAACGGTCGGCCAGAAACCTGGATTAATCTGTAGTACAAGGAAGAGAGAGAGGATGGATGCTCCGAGCACAATCTCTGGAGTTGCCATGGGAAGAAAGATCAGGAGATTTGATGCTGAACGACCTTTAAATGCATAACGACTGATCGCAAAAGCGATAAGAGTTCCTAAAATTGTTGCAAATATCGTAGCCAATAAGCCAATTCTAATTGAGTTTCCAAGGGCCTCGCATACCTGCGGTGCGCCGCAAGGATTCAGCCACTTATCAAAGGTGAAGCGTTGCCAGATGAGGTTGGACTTACCTGAATCATTAAATGAAAATACAAAGGTATAGAGCACTGGAATAAATAGATAGGTAAATACAAAAGCCATGTAGATACGAATCAAATTTCGCCCAAACCAGCGCGAAATCAAAGCGCGCTTCGGAGGTGAATTGGTAATGGCTTGGTCTTCGTTAATACTCATACGACCTCGTCCGTTCCAGCTTTACGAATATAAAGAGTGACTATAAGCAAAATTAAGGCCATGAGCATGAATGAAAGGGCAGACGTTGTTGGGGCGTTCGGGACTAGAAATTTCGACTCGATGACATTGCCAATCATTTTGTTATTTGGTCCGCCCAAGAGTTCGGCATTTATGTAATCACCTGCAGCAGGAATAAATGTGAGCAAGGTTCCAGCGACAACCCCTGGCATCGATAGTGGCAAGGTCACTCTCCGAAATGTTGTAAAGCCGTTGGCATAAAGATCTCCCGATGCTTCAAGAGTGCGAGGGTCAATTCGATCAATAGAGGCGTAGAGTGGCAAAGTCATAAATGGTAGGAAGTTATATGCCATACCAAAAATCACAGCCCCCGCTGTTGCAGTTAAGGTGGTGCCCTCACTAATAATTCCCATGGCACGAAGTGGAGGAACTACAAAGCCCTCTTCTCCCAAAATTTGCTTCCAAGCAACAGTTCGAAGTAAAAACGAAGTGAAAAATGGAGCGATAACAAGCACGAGAAGTAGGTTCTTATATTTCCCAGATTTGAATGCAAGGGCGTATGCCAGTGGATAGGAAATCAATAGCGCGATAAGGGTTGCAAGCAGAGCATAAACAATTGATCGCCCAAAATGTTCCCTACTATCTAGAAAAGCTTCAAGATAATTTCTAAACCTGAGAGTTTGTTCAAACTCACCAATATCACCACCCTTGATCGGGGTAGCAGTCGAAACTTGAGCAAGGCTTACTATCGGGAGAATAAAAAATGTAAGGAGAAAGGCGAAACCAGGAAGAAGCAAAAGGTAGGGGGTGCTTATTTTCTTCATGGCGCGAGTCTTTTGATTACTCTTCGTCGAGATCTTCAGGCATTACTTCGGTACCAGCTTCAGCATCTTCATCTCCGCGAAGAGCAAAGGTAAAGACTGGCTCCCACGAGATATTTACTGCATCGCCAATCTGAAACGGTGCAACGCCATCATCGTTCTGCTCAAAGACCATCAGCTCTTGTCCCCACGGCATCATCACCTGATACTGGGTTGAGACGCCTATATATGAAACATCTTCAATCTTTCCACCACTTAATACATTTCCTGAGGTAGGGGTCTGAAGTAGAGAGATACGGAATTTCTCTGGGCGAATGCCAGCATAGATTGATGAATCTGCTGCGTGAGAACGAGAACGTGGAATCGATATTTTCTGCCCAAAGAGGTCAGCAATCAGTGAGTCTGCATCAGTTCCAACAAGGGATCCCTTGATCAGGTTTGATTGACCGAGGAAGTTTGCAACAAATGCTGTCTTCGGGTTGTCATAGAGATCAGCAGGACTTCCCATCTGCTCAATCTTGCCCTCATTCATCACCGCAATCGTGTCAGCCATTGTCATGGCCTCTTCCTGATCGTGGGTAACGTGAACGAAGGTAAGCCCGACCTCTTTTTGAATCCACTTCAATTCAATTTGCATCTGGCGGCGCAACTTAAGATCAAGTGCTCCTAGTGGTTCATCCAGCAGAAGTAGCGCTGGTCGATTAACAATGGCGCGGGCAAGTGCGATGCGCTGTTGCTGCCCACCTGAAAGTTGTGTTGGTTTGCGCTGTGCCAAATGAGGAAGTTCTACAAGGTTAAGCACCTTATTTACAGCCTCATCTACATCTTTGATTCCGCGACGGCGCAAGCCGAATGCAATATTTTCAAAGATGGTTAAATGTGGGAAGAGTGCGTAGTTTTGAAAAACAGTATTGATCGGGCGCTGATATGGCTTAGTGAATGTGATGTCAGTGGAACCTAAGTGGATACTTCCCACCGTTGGCTCTTCTAGACCAGCCACCATACGAAGAGTTGTGGTCTTGCCACACCCTGAAGGTCCAAGCAATGCAAAGAATGAACCTTCAGGGATGGTCAAAGAGAGATCATCAACTGCCGTGAAGTCGCCATAACTCTTGGTGATAGATGTGAGTTTGAGATCACCGCGTGCAGAGTTTGCGCTATCGCTCACTTAGTTGCCGGCTGCCTTTTGGAATGCCTCTGTCCATGTAGTCTCTTCAGTAGGTGTAAGTGAACGGAAGACAGAGAGGTTAGCCATTGTCTTCTCACTTGGGAAGATAAATTCACTCGCCGCTAGATCTGGATCAATCTTCTCCATCTCGGCCTGAGCGCCCTTTACAGGAGTTACATAGTTAACGTAGGCAGCAACTTCGGCAGCAATTGCAGGATCGTAATACCAGTTGATGAGTTGCTCAGCGCTCGCCTTCGCCTCAGCTGTTGCTGTGTAAGGAATCACCAAGTTATCACCTGAGATAGTTCCGCCTGACTCTGGAATTGCGAAGTCAAACTTTCCTTCATATTCATCCTTAAGAATAAACATATCTCCAGACCAACCAATAACAGCGACAGCATCTCCGGCGGTAAGGTCTTCGGCATATTCATTGCCCTTGACGCCACGAATCCAGCCATCTGAAATCTTCTGTTCTAGGAATTCAACAGCGCTCAAGAACTGATCTTCGGTCACTGTCTGAAGATCCACACCACGTGAACGCAAAATAATTCCGATGGTGTCGCGCATCTCGGAGAGAACAACAATCTTTCCCTTATTCGCTGGAGCGAAGAGATCATCGAGTGTACGAACTCCGCCAGGAACCTTTTCAGTGTTCCAACCAAAGCCACCCATAATTCCTTGCCAGGTCATTGTGTACTCGCGGTTTGGGTCAAATGATGGTGTTGCAAGGGTGTCAAGGATATTTCCTGCATTCGGAATATTTGACTTATCAAATTTCTGTGTATATCCAAGACGTATCCATCGTGCCGCCATCCAGTCGGTTGGAGTGACGACGTCATAACCAATATCTTCTTTAAGTTTGAGTTGTGCTTGAACTTTTCCAAAGAACTCATCGTTATCGTTGTAATCTTCGTAGTACTCCGCAGCAATTCCTGTCGCTGCTGTGAACGCTTCAAGAGTTGGGTAGAGCTGGGTCTCATCATCATAATCAAGATAAAGGGGCCAGTTACCCCAACGTACTGAACCTGATGTTGAAGCAGCCTCTTCGCCACCTGAACCACATGAAGTCAGCAGCGCTGCTCCACCTAGTGCACCTGCACCGGCGACAAGCGCGCGGCGAGAAAATTTAGAGTTAAGAATTGCGCGTGCTTCTTGCGATAACGCTTGGGACTTAGGTGAATTAGCCATGTAGATGGGCTCCTTTTTATTTTCCGGAACAAGGGACGGTTGTGCAGGGCTCATTATGGAGCCGATAGGCCTGTGAGGCCAAACTATTTGCAGGCAATTTCGGAAGAAATTTCCCCTAGTTTTCTCACACCTTAGGCGTTGAGATTGCTCATCACATGCTTGATGCGGGTGTAATCCTCAAAGCCATAGCTGGAGAGATCTTTGCCATAGCCAGAGCGCTTGTATCCCCCATGAGGCATCTCAGCCACCAAAGGAATATGGGTATTGATCCAGACACAACCGAAGTCAAAGGCCTTAGCAAGGCGCATCGCGCGCCCGTGATCCTTGGTCCAGATCGATGAAGCCAGGCCGTAATCAACGCCATTTGCCATAGCGATCGCCTCTGCTTCGTCGTTAAATTTCTGGATAGTAATGACAGGTCCGAAGATCTCGCTCTGGATCAACTCATCGCTCTGCTTGAGGTCTGCAATTACTGTTGGGGCGATGAAGTACCCGCCCAAATCATTCGGTGATCCACCAGCCACGATTCGGGCATGGCTTGGGACCCGCTCGATAAATCCATTGACGCGAGCAAACTGTGATGCGTTATTGACCGGGCCAACCAGCACATCGGTATTTGGCATTCCCATAGCGATCTGATTAGTTGCCTGATCTGCCAGCAACTTCACCATCTCGTCATAGACGCCCGCTTGTACGAGTACGCGAGTGGCGGCGGTGCAATCTTGACCAGCGTTGAAAAATCCTGCGATCGCGATTCCTTCAGCCGCTGCTTGTAAATCTGCATCGTTAAATACAACAACAGGTGCTTTTCCGCCAAGCTCTAGGTGAACGCGCTTGAGTGATTTTGCCGCAGCTCCCGCAACTTCCATTCCGGCGCGAACCGATCCAGTAATCGAAACCATTGCTGGTGTTGCATGATCTACGAGTAGAGCACCCGTTTCGCGTTCGCCACAGATCACATTGATTACACCATCTGGCAAAAATTCGCTCATTACCTGCGCCATCAATACAGTCGAGGCTGGTGTTGTATCACTTGGCTTAAGCACTACTGTGTTTCCAGCAGCAATTGCGGGAGCCCATTTCCAGACCGCCATCATCATTGGATAGTTCCACGGGGTTACCTGCGCGCAGACACCAATTGGTTCACGACGAACAAATGAGGTCATGCCGCGCATATATTCGCCAGCTGATTTACCCTCAAGATTGCGCGCAGCACCTGCAAAGAAGCGGATCTGATCCACCATCGGAGGAACTTCTTCAGATGCGGTAAGCCCTAGCGGCTTTCCACAGTTCTCTGATTCGGTTGCAACAAATTCCTCTGCCCGAGACTCGATGGCATCAGCAATTTTTAAGAGCGCACGCTGGCGCTCAGAAGGTGTTGAATCGCGCCATCCCTCAAAGGCGGCGGAGGCAGACTTCATTGCAAGATCAACATCTGCAGCATTGGACTTTGGGGCGGTTGCAAAAGGTTGGGCGGTGGCGGGGTTAATCAGTGTTGTTGTCTCCCCCGAAGTTGAATCGACCGACTTACCGTTGATGAAGTTCGATAGTTTTTTCATGACTTACTCCTGCCCCTTGGTTGCTCGAATTAATTGGTCGCCGTGATCTAGCGGATGTTTTGTGTAATTTATCAACCACTTC
>JBIJAL010000053.1:0-7853 GCA_044345775.1 Candidatus Planktophila sp. | reverse complement strand
CGTAAGGTACGAGATAGCTATAGAGGCAGCCGAGTCTGGCGCTCATTTGTTGTTAGAGAAGCCGTTGGCCCCGAATCTTGTTCAAGCTGATTCGTTACTCGATGAGATAGAGAAACTTTCTTTGAACAAGAAATATGCCGTGAACTTTGTATTGCGTGCCGACCAGAGGTATTCGGAGATAAAACAGAGAATTGATCAAGGTGCCTTAGGCGAGATTTGTACAGTATTTGCAAGGCGTAGAGGTACTTCTATGGGAGCCGAGATCTATGGGCCTTGGACAAACCTGCTCATATCTACAGCTATACACGACCTTGATGCCATCATGTGGACTACGGGAGCAACTATTGAGCGGGTTTACGCAGAGAGCGTAGTGAAAAAATGTGCACAGTGGAATCATGAAGATGCAGTCGTGGCGACGTTGAAACTTTCTAACGGAGCCATTGCTACTTTGGAAACTAGTTGGGTGATGCCTGCCAATTATCACTCACCGCTAGAAGCACAATTTGATGTGGTGGGCACAGGTGGGAATGCCCGCATAACGGGCTCTAATCAGGGGGTCGAGATTTTTTCCGAATCCGGTTATTCATTACCGGAACTCTCAAGTTGGCCTATTCATGGGGGGAAATTATCTGGCGCATTGAGAAATTCAATAGATGATTTTATTGATTCTGTCTCTTTTGACAGAAAACCGTTGATTTCATTAACAGAAGCCAGGAATGCGCAGAGCGTCGTATCTGCATTACAAGAATCACTACAAACAGGTCAGGTCATCAATGTGGATCATCGAAAGGGAATAGCTTAATGAACGATAGCGTCTCAAATTCATCCGACCAGAACCTATTGGCACGAGCACAAAAGGTATTACCTGGTGGCGTTAACTCAAATGTTCGATTGGCGGTAAGAGATACCTTTATTGTGCGAGGATCAGGATCACGAGTCTGGGATCTTCAGGGAACTGAGTACATTGATTATCTGCTTGGGCAAGGTCCAAACTTTCTAGGTCATGCGAATCCAGAGATTCTAGGAGCCGTTAACGCTGCTATGCAGGATGGAATGCTTTTTGGGGCACAAAATCCTTTAGAGATTGAAGCCGCTGAACGCGTCTTAGATGCTATTGGATGGGCAGAGCAGCTTCGTTTTAACGTGACAGGAACAGAGGCAGTTCAGTCGGCGCTAAGAATTGCTCGCGCACATACTGGTAAAAATAAATATATAAGATTTCAAGGTCATTATCACGGCTGGCTAGATAACGTTCTCACCAGCACGAAATTGGGCGTTGGTCATCCGGTCTCATTAGGTCAGCCAATGTCATCTCTAAGTGAATGTTTGGTACTGCCTTGGAATGACCTTGACGCAGTAGTTAAAGCGATCGCTGAAGACTCTGATATCGCTGCAATTATCACTGAGCCTATGATGGTAAATAGTGGGGCTATAGTTCCAGATACCGGATTTTTGGAAGGGCTACGTGAGATCTGTACGGAAAAGAAAATAGTCCTGATTTTTGATGAGGTTATTACTGGCTTTAGATTGAGTCGAGGCGGCGGTGCTGCGCGTTTTGGTGTGACGCCAGATTTGGCTACTTATGGCAAAGCAATTGCTGGAGGCTTTCCTGTTGCGGCGATTGCAGGTTCTGAGAAGTTACTCCACAAAGTAGGAACGGGAGAGATCAATCATTCTGGAACATTCAATGGATATGCAATTGGGTCTGCTGCAACTATCGCTGCTATGAAAATTCTTGCCAGACCAGATATGTATGCTGATCTCGAAAAGCTCGGAACCACATTGATGGAGGGAATGAAACGATTAGCGGTCGAGCATGGTGCGCCACTGCATATTCAAGGCTTACCTATGGCTTTTCATCTTTCATTTGGTTCCGATGAAAAGATTCGTAGTTACGAGGATTTAACGAAGCAGAACGACGCGCTATACAAAAGCTTTGTAAAAGTGGTCAGAGAGTCAAAGCTATGGATTACCGACAGGGGTATCTGGTATGTCTCAATGGCTCACACTCAAGAAGATGTGAAGATGACTTTAGAGCGATTTGATAACGCACTTTCAAAAATGAAGTTCGATTTATAAAATCATGACAGATACATCTGAAAGATACCAGATTCAATCTGTTGAGCGGGCGCTAGACATGATTACTATAATTTCAGAGACAGAAAGGCCATTGACTTTTACTGAAATTATCGAAATGACAGGGTTGCCGAAAAGTTCAACATTTCGTTACTTAAGCACAATGGTTAACAGGGGATACTTCGTTATCGATCCCATTGATAGCACGTATCGAATTGGTCCTGGTTTTCCGATGGGAAGTAATGATGTCACCGAAGCAATAAAAGATTTAGCCACACCGATTATGCATAAATTAAGTGTCAAGTTAGGTGAAACTGTAAACCTCGGAGTCTTGGCAGGGCTGACAATTAAGTACATCAAAGTCGTAGAGAGCCCTAGACATATACGCGCGTCATCAAGGATCGGATCCAGAGATTCACTCCATTGCACCGCATTAGGCAAGGTCATCCTGAGCAAATTTGAAAGTAAAGAGTTGAGTTCTATTCTCAAAGCAATCGATTTCACGGCGAGAACGAGCAGGACAATTCTTACCGTTGGCGACTTAAAAAAAGAGGTTCAAAAAATTAAGGTACGTGGTTATGCCATAGATGATCTTGAGAACGATTTGGACTGTCGATGTGTTGCTGTCAATATCCCTATTTCGGGACAGAACCTAGCTCTCAGCGTGAGTGCTCCTTCTTCAAGATTTCCATTAAATCAGGTGAGTCATGTTGCAGGAAATCTCATTGAAACCGTGAATGAGTTAGTTGAAGCGTCAAAAGTATTAGATTCTCTTTATGGATCGAGTCGCTAAGATGAGAATCGGTCTGCTCAGCGTGTTTCACGAGACAAATACTTTCTCTCCCATCCCAACCGATATGGAGAATTTCAAGAAAAATACTTGGCTTACAGGCCCCGATATCATTACAACATTTGAAGGCACTAGAACTCCAATAGGCGGTTTTCTAGAGATCATTTCTCAAAGAGGGTATGAGGCTGTACCTCTATTTGCCGCTCACGCTACGCCGGCAGGGGTTGTGCAGCATGAAGTTTTTCAGGAGATTTTATTTAACGTGAGGAAGCAACTTGGAGATAATCCTGAGATTGATGCTATCGCTTTAGAATTACATGGTGCGCATGTAGTTGAAGGAATAGAAGACCCTGAAGCCATTGTGTGCGCAGAGATACGAGAGTTGATTGGTGAGAAACCTATTGCCGTAGTCACAGACTTTCACGCAAATATGACACCTGAGAGGCTGCAGAGTGTCAGTGTTTGGTCGGGGTATAGAACCAACCCTCATATCGACACCTATGAAGCAGCGATGAGAGCTCTGGAGAATCTCTTCTTCTATATAGATAGCGATGAGAAACCGGAATTTAGCTTTATTCGAGTTCCAGTCATCTTTCCTCCGATTTCACAGTCAACAGGCGACACTCCTTTCAAAGGAATTATTGATAAAGCAAAACAGCTGAAAGAAGATTTTGATCTGAGAGACTTAATCGTTCATGGGGGGTACTCGTATTCAGATATTTCTTATGCTGGATTAAGTTTTACGGCACTGGGTGATTCAAAAAATAGAGTGAAGAGAGAGCTAGCATTAACTGAAATTGCAAAGTTTGCTTGGGAATCGAAGAATATGGTTGCGCAAGAGATCGTTGAAATCGACCGAGTTATGCAATTGGTATCTAGCGGGGTCCGCGATAACAAAAAGTACGCAATCGCTGACATATCAGATAATATCAATGGCGGATCAGCGGGTGATTCCACTCATGTTCTTGCAGCATTGTTGAAACTGGAATTAAAGGTATTGACGACGATTTGTGATCCTGCCGCTATAGATTTATTAGATGGAGTAAAGATTTCCGAAAGAATCGATTTGTCTTTGGGGGGCTATTCGCACCCTACTGTGGGTACGCCTCTCAAAGTTTCTGCTCAATTAATGTGGAGAGGTGACGGAGAGTATGTTCACGAAGGTCTAATGAATCATGGAGCTTCTTATTCGATTGGAAAAGCAGCGTGGGTCAGGGTAAATAGTGTAGATATATTGATTCAGTCTTTTGCTCAGCAGCCAAATGACCTAGCTCAGTTTAAGATCGCAGGTATTGATCCATCAGAGTATGAAGTAATCCTTTTGAAGGGCGCTGCAGCCCTTCGAGCGAATTGGCAGAGCATGGTCGACGTATTTTTAAATGCCTCTTCACCAGGAATAACTGATTGCGTTCTGGAGAGATTGAATTATGTAAACCTTGCCAAGAATGTGTGGCCATTGGATAAAACAATAACCCCAACCTTTGACGTGCTGCACATTTAAAGAGGTTGCAGATAAAGACGATCAAGATGGGGATACATCGTTGCCTATATTTTCCGTAGGACCCATTCTCTAAGCAAACGGGTTCGCAAATGTGCTTGGTTCAGTCGCCTCAAGCTCAAGTAAGCGATTCCACTTTGCGGTGCGCTCTGCGCCATGAGTTGAACCGACTTTAATCTGGCCTGCACGCCAGCCAGTTGCTAAATCTGCAAGCCATGAATCTTCCGTCTCTCCTGAACGGGCAGAAACTACGGTGTTAAAGTTATGGGCACGTGCTTCTTTTAACACATTTAAAGTTGATGTAACGAGACCATTTTGATTGGCCTTGATCAGAATCGCATTTGCACTTTTCTCGGCGATTGCCTTCTTTAACCTACCTAGATTTGTCGTGAGTAGATCATCACCGAGTACCTGTAATTTCGTCGGGGCAATTGACATGAATTGTTGCCAGGCATCCCAATCATCTTCAGCAAAAGGATCTTCAATTGAAACAATGGGTTGGCTATTGACTAATGAATTGATGTATTGGACAAAATCAGTCGGGCTCAATGAGAGGTCTTCAGTTCTTAAATTGTATGTCGAGCCATCAAAGAATTGAGTAGAGGCGATATCAAGTGCGATTGAAACATCGGATCCTGGATTGAGGCCGACCGAGCTGATGACTTTAACAACGAAATCACAGGCCTCGCCCACGGAAGGGAATGCAATACCTAGGCCACCCTCATCAGCAATTAAGTGAGTTACCTTTCCTTCAGATGCTCCTATCTTTGCCGCGGCCTCACGAATTGCAACTATCCAGGATAAAGATTCTGTAAAGGATGTTGCGCCATTGGGGACGATGAGCACATCCTGAATATCTAGCGTTCGACCAGCATGTGCTCCGCCAGAGAGGATATTGACCATAGGCATTGGAATTTCTAGTTTTTCAACTCCATTAAAGAAACGGGTCAAGGATTGACTCTGAGAGTGGGCTTGGGCGATAGCAGCAGCGAGTGAGACAGCCAGTGTTGCATTAGCACCAAGAACCTGGTGATTTTCGGAAGGGTCAAGATTTACCAATTGGGAATCAGTATCGGCTAGTGAAATGGATGTGCCGACCAGCGTGGGAGCAATGAGGGAGTTTATATTCGACACCGCCTGCGTCACTGATTTTCCTTCATAGAATCGACTTGCAGTGGGGAGGTCTTCATCGCGAAGTTCTTTAGCTTCATGCTTACCGGTGGAAGCTCCAGATGGAACTCTGGCAGTGTGAGTAGTGCCATCAGCTAGTGTGATTGCTGCCGCAACAGTTGGCCGGCCACGAGAATCTAAAACCTGGTAGCCAAATACACTCTGGATCTTCACTGATGACTCCCTTGGAAGAATTCGGCTATCGGCATCTCTACGCCTTTGCTGAGAAAATCTTTTGTGTAGGTAACGAGTGCATTCTGTTTGTCTCTATCGAGATAATCAACTGGCGACTTGCCTTCTACCCTTGCTAGTGCGATCAGCGCTGTGTGCAGGGAGAGTGAGGGTGCGATTGGCCGAATCACTTGATATGAGGTGACAAACTGATTGGCACACTCAGAGAGTAAGTCTTTTTCAATAGCATCATCTGTTCTAAATTTCTTACAGAGTAAGTGAGCTAAAAGAAATGCCAGGTCAAAGATTGGGTTACCAACGTGGGTAACCTCAAAATCTAAGATATATACCTGGTTATTAGCATCAACCATCATATTCTTCGGTGAGAAATCTCCATGAACAATTGTCGTCTTATCACCTTCTAACTCATCAATCAATCTAGTGATGACGGGTACGAGTGGCTCATTTTTTGCCGAGACAAAACGATAAAAGGGATCAATCCGTAATTGCTCAAAGAGTGAATCTTCCATAAATTGAGTTCTAGCGCCTTCATTCTCTTGGCCAAAGTTGTGCCACTGTGCCAATGTCGTCCCTAGAACTGATGCAATATGAGGATCTATCTGACCATGTAATAAATCTGTTTTCCAGACAGAGCTACCGATGGGAACCCGCTCGAGAATCAAGATAAATCGTTGCGCATCAAGAAAGAGCAGAGCCGGAACTTGATCGGGACTCAATGAGTGAAATAGCTCAATCGCATGGGCCTCTACTATCGCGCGGCGTTGATCGGCCTCCCACTTTTGGGCGACCTTTAATTCAGCGAGCGCCTGCTTTAATACCATTTTCTTGCGCTCAGTGGTTATCGCTAAGACAATATTGGAGACGCCACCAGTTAAGACCTCGACTTCAGCAGATTCGTCGGGAGAGATTATTTCCTTGTTGATCAGATATGCAAGAACGGTATCTGAGGTAAGTAACTCTGTCGTCATTTCCGCTTTACACTTTTGATAGTTGCCCCATTCAAAGGATTTACATAATTCTTACAATGGATGAAGCCTACTAATTAAAAGGATATTTGCAAGGTGTGGCAAGAAAAACTCTTGACATACTCTGCCTTCAACATAAAGGATGTGACAGTGATCGAGAGTATGTATGTCTAAAACAATAGTCGCCGAACTGGCTGCACAGTTAGAGTGCAATGTTGGCGAAGGTCCTTTTTGGGATGCTGCTGAACAAAAACTCTATTTTGTAGATATCGTCAATAAGCAGGTAAAGATTTATTCTCCATCTACTCAATCCGTGGAAACAGTGCAGATCGAGCAAGAGATAAGCGCCGTATTTTTAGACCAGAAATCAGAGCTGATAGTTGCCGCGCGAGATGGGATTTTTACCGCCTCCCGTGATGGAGTGCTAGAGACTTTACTCGCGCCTATAAAAATAGAGGATCCTTCAATAAGGACTAATGATGCTAAATGTGATTCCCACGGTCGTATGTGGGTGGGGACTATGGCATTTGATTTTACGGAAGGGGCAGCGGCTCTCTTTACCTTTGATTCAAAAGTCCTGAAAGAGGTTGTCCCTGATTTGACAGTGTCGAATGGAATTGGCTGGAGCTTAGATCAAAAGACAATGTATTTTATTGATTCGGTAACAAAGAGAGTTGATATCTTTGATGTTGACCTTGAACTGGGTGAGCTGAGAAATCGTAGGGTATTCGTATCCTTAGTTGATGGAGATGCTTTTCCTGATGGTTTAACTACCGATGAAGATGGTGGAGTCTGGGTTGCACTCTTTGGCGGGGGAGAGGTAAGGCGCTTTGATGCCAGTGGAGAGCTCACCCATATTGTTGAACTTCCTGTAAAGCAAGTAACTAGCTGCTGCTTTGGAGGTGAGGATATGTCAGAGCTCTTTATAACAACTGCGAACAATGGCATGGACTCAGATGCGTTAATCAAAGAGCCACTGGCAGGTTCGCTATTTCGTGCACGGACTTCATTTAAGGGGAGTAAGAGCAATCGATATGGTCAGTAAGTAAGGTAAAGACACTTCCACTGCACTGCTTAGTTCACACAAGAGCTTTTGATTTAAGCCTTTTCACTATTGCAAAAGTATCTGGGGTTCTGACATGGCGATGAGGCTGGTATCCAT
>JBIJAL010000052.1:0-7856 GCA_044345775.1 Candidatus Planktophila sp. | reverse complement strand
CAATCACTGACGATGGTCGAATAAAGGCATCGCTTCCTACAATCAAGTACTTGCTTTCTGTCGGAGCAAGTGTTGTGATTGCCGCCCACCTTGGTAGACCTAAAGGTGAAGTGAAGGCAGAACTCTCTCTTGCTCCTATTGCTCAACGTCTGAGCGAATTACTTGCTTCACCGGTGTTATTTCTTGGCTCATTTCAAGGGGACGACGTTTCAGCTGCGGCAAAGAATCTTGTCGCAGGTGATGTACTCCTTCTTGAAAACATTCGCTTCTCTCCTGCAGAAACTTCAAAGGATGAATCAGAACGTCGAGCCTTTGCCGATTATCTAGCATCACTTGCAGATTTCTATGTTGGTGATGGTTTCGGAGCAGTCCACCGCAAACATGCCTCGGTCTATGACCTGCCAAAAATTCTTCCTCATGCGCCCGGACTTCTCGTAAGCGCTGAAGTTGATGTACTCAAGAAACTCACCATTAATCCGGTTCGTCCATACGGAGTAATTCTTGGTGGTGCAAAAGTTTCAGATAAAATCGGTGTCATCTCTAACCTCCTTAGCAAAGTTGATGTGATGGCAATCGGCGGGGGAATGGTCTTCACATTTCTCGCAGCCCAGGGACATCAAATCGGGAAATCACTTGTTGAAGAAGATCTCATACCGACAGTCAAAGAGTTGATCGAAAAGGCTGCACAGCAAGGAGTTAAATTAATCTTGCCAACAGATATTGTCGTCGCTCCTGAATTTGCTATTGACTCTGCGCCAACGTTAGTGGCCGCTGATGCAATTCCTGCGGATCAGATGGGACTTGATATAGGTCCTGATTCAGCAAAGGCCTTCGCTTCAGCAATCACATCGTGTCAGACCGTCTTTTGGAACGGCCCGATGGGAGTCTTTGAATTTCCAAATTTTGCACACGGGACCAAAGTCATAGCCCAGGCGCTCTCTCAGGTATCTGGAATATCGGTCGTCGGTGGTGGGGACTCAGCCGCTGCAGTAAGAGCGCTGGGATTTACTGATAGCGATTTTGGATATATTTCAACCGGTGGCGGAGCATCACTTGAGTATCTCGAAGGTAAAGAATTGCCTGGACTAAAAGCGCTAGATCTTTAAACTTGCTGTAACTTTCAACAACTTCGAAGGAGATGAATATGCGTAAGCCACTCATGGCGGGTAACTGGAAGATGAACCTCAATCATCTTGAGGCGATTGCAGTTGCACAAAAGCTCGTCTATTCACTCTCGGATAAAGACTATGACGCAGTTGATGTAGCAATCCTGCCTCCCTTTACAGACATTCGTTCAATTCAAACGTTGATTGATGGTGATCGCCTGCGTTTACTATACGGTGCGCAAGATCTCTCTCCCGAAAATGGTGGCGCATTTACTGGCGATATAGCAGGTTCAATGCTGGCAAAACTTGGGTGCACCTTCGTGGTCATTGGACATTCAGAGCGCCGCGCTATTCACAAAGAAGATGACGCGTTGATTAATAAGAAGATTCGTGCAGCTCTCTCTCATGATCTGATCCCGATCTTCTGTGTAGGTGAAGAACTCTCTATCCGTGAATCCGGGGCCCATGTTTCGCATGTGATTCGTCAGGTACGTGCTGGGTTAGAGGGATTCACCAAACCAGAGTTGAAAAAAATAGTGATTGCATATGAACCAGTGTGGGCTATAGGAACTGGAAAGACTGCAACACCAGACGATGCCCAAGAAGTCTGTGCCGCGATTCGTGAAGAGGTGGGTGTTATCGGTTCACCAGAGATCGCTGCGGGCATGCGAATCCTTTATGGGGGTTCAGTGAAATCCTCAAATATTGTCGAGATTATGAAGCAGGGCGATGTCGACGGTGCACTGATTGGGGGAGCTAGCCTTGACCCGGAGGAGCTTGCAAAGATTGCGAAGTACTATGCGCAGGAAGCCCTCTAGCAGCGACGGTTTGCGGGTTCAACGCCTCGATTAATCTAGTATCCTTCCCTTCTACGATATAAGGAGCACGACATATGGCCCTCGGACTTTCGATCTTTCTGATCGCAATGAGCGTAATCATGATCCTTCTCGTCCTTCTCCATAAAGGAAAAGGTGCGGGACTTTCAGATCTCTTTGGTGGTGGTGTCTCCTCAAACTATGGCGGCTCATCAGTAGTTGAGCGCAATCTTGATCGCCTCACCATTCTCGTAGGCGGACTCTGGTTTGCCGGTGTTGTTGCTCTCTCATTAGTGTTGAAGGGATAAGGCGATGGCAAGTGCTATCCGCGGAAGTCGTGTTGGCGCTGGCCCAATGGGCGAGGCTGAACGTGGAGATCAGATTGAGCGAGCGATAGTTTCATACTGGTGCGGCAATGGCCACGAAGTTCGACCATCATTTGCCGTAGAAGAGACCGTTGTAATCCCTGAGCAATGGGATTGCCCAAAATGTGGATTACCAGCTGGGCGCGATAGAAATAAACCGCCGACTGCCGTCGTTAATGTTCCATATAAGACTCACCTTGCCTATGTAAAAGAGCGCCGCACGGATGCTGAAGGCTCAAAGATCCTTGAAGATGCCTTAAAGAAATTGCGTGGAGACGAATAATTTAAAGCGAGCGGGCAACCGTTAACAATTGCAGAATTCCCGCCGAACGATCTTCCAGATGAAGACGCAGAAGCGGGAATTTTCTTTTCTGTAGAGCTGCGTGATCTCCAAGTGCTTGTGCCATCAGGAGAGTCTGAAGCGTGAAATTCTGCCCAGGAATATCGAGATCTTTGGCACTGTCTCCTGTTATTTGGAGAAATGCGCCATTTTGCTGACCACCTTTATGAAACTGGCCCGTTGAGTGGAGGAATCGTGGTCCCCAGCCAAAGGTAACTGGCTTACCAGTCTTCTTTGAAATAATACTTTGAAGTTCTCGTACCTTCTCATCATCCCTGCGATCAAGATAAGCGTGGATTGAAATGTAACCATCGGGTGGGACGGTTTCGAAGAATGAAATAAGTGATTGATGAAGTGTCTTATCTTCACCAAAGATAGCGACACTCTCATCTATATAGTCGGCGGTAAATTGGGGGAGTACCCCGTTCCAACCCTCGAGCAGCTGCGATGTCGCGTTCTTAGCCTCTGTTACATTCGGTTGATTAAAAGGATCGATATCAAGAGCTGATCCCATCAACGCGGTTACCCACTCCCAGAAGATAAAGTGTTCGCCCAGGCTACCAACGGTAACCAAGTCGGCATCACCTTCACTGAAAGAAACCCTGAGTGCGCCACCAATTGCAGCGGTAGTTACATCATCTACGGCAATAGGCAGGCGTCCGACACCTGACTTTCCAGTTGATTCAGCGATCAGTTGCTCGATCCAATCAGAGAGCCCAGCCAGACCTGAACCCTGATCAACAAAGGCGATGTACTGCTTACTTTCAGTAATGAGAAGTGAAGCAACATCAATGATGGGGGTGCTATCGTGAAGAAAGTCCGCCTTCATATCACTTGCTTGATCGAGGAGAACCGATACATCTACACCTGTGAAAGCGGCCGGTACTAACCCGAAGGCGGTCAATGCGCTGAAGCGTCCTCCAACGTGTGGGTCAGCATTGATCACGGCCAATCCCTGGCTGCGTGCTTGAAGATCAAGTGGTGACCCCGGATCTGTGATGATAAGAATATGGGAAGCCAGATCCAACCCCTGATCTTGATAGGCTGCAGTGAAAATTGCACGCGCTGATGATGTCTCAATCGTTGAACCAGATTTAGACGAGACGATCAGAAGCGTTGACGAAAGATCTTCGGTGAGTGCATGAGCAAAGTACTCAGGATCTGTTGAATCAAGAATAAAGAGAGTTTTCTTAAAACTCTGCGCAATTACTTCTGGTGCCAGTGACGAGCCACCCATTCCCGCAAGAATAACTCTTGTGATGTGTGGAAAACGTGCCACAAGAGCATCAATTTCTGGAAGAAGTGAGCGTGATGATTCTGGAAGATCAACCCAATTCAATCGCACAGCCGCTTCAGCTTGCGCCTCAGGACCCCAAATGGTTGGATCCTTAATCGCTAATCTCGCATGGACGCCTTCAAGTTTTTGATAGAGAGCACTCGAGCGATCAACGCGAGTAAGCGCTGACCCTGAGATCAGCATCTAGATCATCTCCCTGCGAACCGAATCCAGAAGTTCTATCCAGGATTGAGCAAATTTCTTAACACCATCTTCTTCAAGCGCTGTCGTGATGGCGTCGAGGGAGATACCGCAAGCCTGTAAATCAGAGAGATGTTTACGGGCAGTGGCAATCTGAGGTGTGATGGCATCGCCCGAAACAACGCTGTGATCGAGAACTGCAGCGAGCGTGGATGGAGGCATTGTGTTTACGGTGTGCGGAGCAATAAGTTGATCAACATAGAGCGTGTCAGGGTATGAAGGATCTTTGACTCCCGTCGATGCCCATAAAGGTCGCTGCATCTGAGCGCCAAGTTCTGCCAATTTTCTCCACTGCGGAGTATCAAATTTTTCTTGGAAGAGTGCGTAGGCACAATGGGCGTTGGCGAGCGCAATTTTTCCAAGGAGCGATTCATTTCCAATAGCCATTAACTCTTTATCAACCGCCGTATCAATTCGCGAGATAAAAAAGGATGCCACCGAATGAATCGTCGTGAGATCGCGTCCCTGCTCTGATGCGAGTGCGATGCCTTGAGTGAAGGCATCAATGACTTCTTCGTAGCGCTGCAATGAAAAGATGAGAGTGACATTTACGCTAATTCCTTGAGCAATGAGGGCTGTAATTGCAGGGAGCCCTTCCAGTGTTGCCGGAACTTTAATCATCACATTTGGTCGATCGACTACCGAGTGCAGCGCTATGCCCTCAACAATAGTCCGTGCAGTATCACGGGCCAGACGTGGATCAACCTCGATGCTCACACGACCATCGATACCGTTACTCGATGTATAGAGATCTAGAAAGAGATCGCATGCCATTCGAACATCATCTGTAGTGAGTTTTTGTACAAGAGCATCAACTCCATCTCCCGGAAACGCCGAGATATCTGCTGCGTACTCGGCAGCACCAGTGATTGCTGCGGCAAATATGCTTGGATTAGTTGTCACTCCACGAACGCCATCATGGGCGATACGCGCGGATAAACTCAAAGGACCGTTGCCCATAAGTTTGGAACGTGACAGATCATCTAGCCAGATTGAGGTTCCGGCGGTGAAGATCTCTTGCGCTTTCATGCACGTGCTTCCAAAACCTTGGCTACAACATTTTCAGCTGTGAATCCGAACTCTGCGAAAAGTGTTCCGGCAGAGGCTGATGCACCGTAGTGATCGAGGCTAATAATTACCCCAGAATCACCTACATACTCGCGCCAACCGAGAGAGACGCCAGCTTCGATACTCACTCGCAGCGCACTCTTTGGAATCACCGATTCTTGGTAGGCCTTACTTTCACCTGCAAACCACTCCAGACAAGGCGCACTGACAACTGATGTTGAGATGCCCTTTTCGTTCAGTATCGCTGCACTAGCCACAGCAACGCTGACTTCTGATCCTGTAGCGATGAGAACCACTTCAGGTTCTTTCGGCGCAGTGACAAGTGTGTATGCACCTTTCTCGACTAATTGCGCGCTAGTGGTGGCGGTGCGTTCAAAGACCGGCAGATTCTGACGAGAGAGAAGAATTCCAACTGGCTCATTGCGCAAGAGGATTGACCGCCACGCTTGGGCTACCTCATTGGCATCGGCGGGTCTAATGACCGCAAGTCCAGGAATTGCACGAAGAGAAGCTAGATGTTCAATTGGTTGATGAGTTGGCCCATCTTCTCCGAGACCGATTGAGTCATGTGTCCAGATAAATGTTGTTGGAATATTCATGAGTGAGGCAAGTCGAACCGATGGTCGCATGTAATCGCTAAAGACGGCAAATGTCCCACCGAATGTTCGCGATAGTCCATGCAGGGTTATACCGTTAAGTATTGAACCCATCGCATGCTCACGAATTCCAAAATGAATTATTCGACCATATGGACTTGCTTGGTTCATCGCACTCGATGGCGGAAGAAATGATTTTCCACCTTCAATGGTTGTGTTGTTACTTTCGGCTAAATCAGAAGAGCCACCCCAGAACTCAGGTAGGACAGTTGCTATTGCATTGATAACTTTTCCTGAAGCGGCGCGTGTTGATACATCTTTTCCTGGTTCGAACTGGGGGAGTACCTCCTCCCAACCCGCAGGAAGATCTCGTTGTAGAAGACGATCAAGTAGTTGCGCCTTCGCAGGATTGCTCTTCTTCCAAAGATCAAATCGGGCATCCCATTCTCTTCGAAGAGATGCCCCACGCTCTCTTACGAGGCGGATATGGCTGAGAACATCTTCGGGCATTGCAAACTTTTCTTGAGGATCTAAACCGAGAAGAACCTTCGTTGCTTCAATCTCAGCATCACCTAACGCTGAACCATGAGATTTGGCTGTATTGCGCAATTTTGGTGCTGGCCATGCGATCACGGACTTCATACGAATAAGAGTGGGTCGACGTGAATCAAGTTTCGCCTCATGCATCGCCTGATCGAGTGCAGGCAAATCTACATTTCCATCAGCGAGAGTATCGACTTCAATGACACTCCAACCATATGCACGATAACGTGCTGAAACATCTTCAGTAAATGCCAAATGAGTATCACCTTCGATTGAAATTCGATTATCGTCGTAGATCACATTGAGATTACCGAGCTCTTGTGTTCCCGCCAAAGAGGAAGCTTCAGCGCTCACACCCTCTTGTAAATCTCCATCAGAACAGATGACCCAGATTGAGTGATCGAAGAGTGATTGACCAGCAGGTGTCTCTGGATCTAGTAATCCGCGCTCATAGCGCGCAGCCATTGCAAATCCAACGGCGGTGGCAACTCCGGCACCGAGCGGTCCCGTAGTCATCTCGACTCCATCAGTGTGTCCGTACTCAGGATGTCCTGGAGTCAGTGAACCATGTGTGCGAAATTCCTGAAGATCTTTCATCGTAAGACCGTAACCACTAAAGAAAAGTTGTGTGTAGAGAGTCATTGAGGAATGGCCGCACGAGAGAATGAAACGATCACGACCTAACCAATCGGAATCTGCTGGATCATGAATTAAGTGGCGCTGAAAGAGTGCATAAGCCACTGGGGCAAGAGACATTGCAGTTCCTGGGTGGCCATTACCGACTTTCTGCACCGCATCCATCGCCAGCGCACGTGCTAGCGCTATGGCGCGGTCATCAAGCTGACTCCACTCTGACATCTCTTTCATTTAACTCACCTTTCGACTCTTGGGCACCCGAACAACGCTAAGACGAACCCGCCATGCAGCAATCCAGAAAAAGACTGCTCCAAGCAAATGAAAACCAACAAGAATTTCTGGAACACCAGTGAAATACTGAATGTAACCGATCGTCCCCTGACCAAGTGAAATTCCCAGGAAAATCACCAACGCACGTTTTGTCGTTATAGACACTGTTGGAAGCACAAGATAAGCAATAGTAAGACCGAGAAGGAAAATCACAGCATCGGTATGAAGTACCGTGATATTTCGGATATCAAAGTCAAAACGTTGCGCCGTCTCATCGCCGGCATGTGGCCCACTGCCGGTAACGAGGGTTCCGAGAATCAAAACCAGAAATGAAATTGCAATGTGCGAGCCAGATATAATTCGCAAAGATGTTGTTTTAATCGCACTTCTTGCAACCGGTCCTGATCGACGAGAGTGAAGCGATGCAGCGCCGGCGATTAAAACCATGGAGAGAAGTAGATGACCTGCAACTGGGAGGGGATGTAGATCGGTGAGGACTGTTATTCCGCCAAGGACGCCTTGCGCAAGAATTCCAAGAAGTTGCCCTGCTGCTAAGAGGCGAAGGTCTTTCCTTCGAGAT
>JBIJAL010000051.1:0-7869 GCA_044345775.1 Candidatus Planktophila sp. | reverse complement strand
GTATCAAATGAGACCATCATTGAAAGCAAATCTAAAGTTGACTCAGGTGCGGAGGGCACTAGATAACCGCCCAGTTACTGAAACTTGCACAATCCATCTCAAATTCAATCTCTTTGACAGGCGGCCTTGAGAGCCAAGTGGCATAACCATTTATTGAGATGGTGGGTAGTTTCATTTCAATCATCCCAGGAAGTCCTAAAATTTCATGGGCCGTATAGACATTTACCGTAGTAGGGCTCTTCCCTGATGCTCCTAAAGCACGAAGCCTTTCAAGCATTATGTCTAGTACGCAATCAACTTTTAAAGCCAACCCTTTGTGACTGAGATCTCCGCGAGCAACGATGTTTTCAGGTCCTAGGTCACCGTTAACTTCACCAGCTCCGGCAACGACAAAATCACTTCCACCGCGTCCAAGTGCAGGGTTTACTAGAAAAGCGACTGCAATTGTCGGTACAGCAGGTCCTTCATGGACTGGGATGACATTCGTGCGTGAAACTGGGTTGACTCCATCAAGTATCAAATTGCGTTCAATGAGCAACTGACAGTATTCATTGTTGAATTGTGCAAATTCTTCGAAGCCGAATGCACCTGGCGACCTAAGTTGCAATCCTGCTAAGGCAGCGGGAGGCAATCCGCGCCTTTTAATCTCTTCATCAATTCTTTCAAATCCGATTGCAAGTGTTGGACAATCAAGTAAACGGAGTGCAGTAATTTCGTATCCATCCGACGCTGCAAAGCCAGCAGAATAAGCTGTTATTGCTGGCAAAAATCGAAAACTCCCGTTGGGATGCACTCTTGTTTGAAGCATCACGCTCTCTCCTCTTGCTTGTCCTTTGCTAATAAAGCGACTCAACCACCTACTAGTACTCTTTACCTTTGCATTGTGAGGAAAAGTAAGGTGTAAAAAAGCCTATGCTACTGATTCTTCGGTGTCAAGAATTGCGGAGATTCTTTCGCTCCTCTGGCTTTTTCGCCAGAAACGGCGTAGGGAGGCAGGAACTAATTTTGAAAGAGGGCTCTCACGGCAGAAACTATCGCTTTCGATACCGTGCTAATTTCGCCATCATTAATCATGTGAGGGTTAAGTGCGACACAGACCCCCTCTTCAGGCAAGATTGCAATACCTGGATTTTGCTTCCAAAGAGAGTCAATAAGCTCATCCCGAATAGCGTTATCTGCCCACGTTAATTTTAGGATTAATCGAGGAATAGGTTGCCCAGAGTGAGACGTTGAAGTTTTTTGAAACTCAACCCCTAATGGCTTCAACTCAGCAAGTTCTCTTAGCCACCGGTCGACCACGTAATGCCAACGTGTAACCTCGCGCAGTACATCAGTGGCCAAAGCCTCTTCGACAGCCTTAAGTAACCCGGCAATTTCTTCTTTTCCAACCTTGGCAGGTCGACCAATGCTGTGCTCAGGTCCACTATTTACTCGACACGCTTGTATCAACTCCTTCCTACCAACTATGAGACCGCTCGACCCAGGCCCCCTTAATCCCTTACCCCCGCTGAAGATTGCAAGATCAGCGCCTTTATCGCGCGTGTAGTACCAGAGATTTGAAATTGGTGGTATTTGATCTGCAGCATCGACTATAAATGGAATTCCCAGTAAACGAGCCCGATTAAGGAATAGATCAAAAAAAAGCTCCTCATCATTGACTTGTGGGTACACATTCGGAAACCAGAGCATCGCCGCATCGCTTGTTTGGAGTTCATCAACTTCGCGGATGATTCTTAGTGTGCCACCTGCCATCGATACGGCGGACAAGTATCCATTGTACAAAACTTGATCTGCACCCGCTAAGAAACCATCTACATGCTCACGCCAAACGACTACATTTCTCTTCGCTAATTCTTCTACGTCAGGCAATCTTGCCGCTAGCTCAACATTAGTTCCGGCCAAACAAGCCGCCACGGAAACTAATATTCCAGCGGCAGATCCATTCGATATACAGGCTGCCTCGTTGTGAGTGACTCTAGCCAATTCTTCGCCGACACGATCATGAAAAGAAGGAAGGTCAATAAAACTCTCAGAAGCTTCCTTCATCGCCTCAGAAACTCCTGGAGAAAGAATCGACCCACCTAAACGGGAAAGCGCACCTGCCGCATTTATTACTGTTGGCACTCCTAGGGAAGAGTAAGACATAGCCGAACTAGCTTCGTTGTCTTTGGCGATATGCAGCAGCATGAACTCGTGCACCACAAGTTTTGCTATCGCAATATGTCCGTGATCTATTCCGCGAAGAATCAATAAAAACGCGGGAACACTCCGTTACCGAGCAAACGCGCAATCTGTTGATCTCCCCTGCGCTGATCAGATTCGCCAATGCCATCGAGAAGTCAGCGATGAGGTGATCCGATAGAGAGGCAAATGGAGGAAAGTAATGAAAATGTATGCCCAAATTATCGTGCTCAACCAAGCGAGGATGGATACGGGCAGAGGAGAGAGCTCCATTGACCAGAGTTATTTTTGTTATATCGTCGGGAGCAATAAAGATCGAACGGAATTGGCTTCTCACCATATGAAGCTGGCTAACATCAAAATTTGATAGCTCTGCTACCTCCGTGATGAATCTATCTTTCATGAATTTCTTGATTGCTGGAAGATCTTGCAATTCATCTTTTGTTACGGCTGGGGGAGAAGAATTAACGAGCAGCTGCAACGTATCAAGTACATGATTTCTATGCTGAATTAACATTACAGCCCGACCCTCCTTTCAATTTCTTGTCATTTCATCATTACAGAGAGTAAAAATACCAGATTGAAACTTAAAGTGATGATTGGTGGAAATTGATAATAAATTGAGAGATGACCTGTGTCATTTCTGAGAGGGTTTGAGCACCTGTTTGGGCTGAAGCGAGATGAGAATCATCTGTTCGACCATCACTGGTTTCCCATAGCCCAGGACGGCGAATGTGCGCTAGAGGAATATCTGCTCTGCCAAGCGGCTGTTTTTTACCATGATCATCAGGTCGACTTGGCAGGTCCACCAGATCCGGTGCAATCGCCAGCATGAGAGAAGTTTCAAAGTGGCCAGCATGTCCTGGAACCGAAGCGTCCCCAAAATCTAATTTCAGTAAAGACTCATGCGCAATTTTCCAGTAAGACGCACCTGCTATATGGATATCAATTTTGTTTTGTGAGGCAATTGAATCAACGACTAAATGCATTGGTGATTCATTCCCGCCGTGGCCATTGAGGAAAATGAGACGTCTAAATCCTTGACTAGCAAGACCCACGACAATATCGGTCAATACAGTGACATATGTTTCAGATCGGAGGCTCACAGTTCCGCCAAAGGGCAGATGGTGTTGGGCAAACCCAAAAGAAAGAGTTGGAAGTAGCAGTACTGGGACCTGCGATGAAGCTTGTGCAACGGCCGCTTCTGCTAAATACGTTACAACGGTAGCATCAACAGATACCGGCAGGTGGTGTCCGTGCTGCTCCGTGGAGCCTAATGGAAGCACAAGGGTTGAACCGCCAGCCATGTTATTGAGCTGATCCCGTGTGTGAGAGTCGAATCGCCATGCCTGAGCGGGAGTGAGCATTGAACTGTGCCTCCTATTTACGCTGAACTGTAGGCCTGAGAGAACAAGGCTGTCAAGCATTTTGGTACTGACGATATTTAATCTTCGATTGATAACGAAAATTTATCTCAATTATAACAAAATTTAGCCTTATTTTTGGGTGATTTTCGTTGACATAAAATCACCCCTCAGATACCTTACATTTCACTCAGTACCAAAATAGATAACGCTCCTATTTCTTAGGCTCTTTTCTGACCTTTGAGTTCTGGGTAACGGTCCCAAACCCGTTGCAATCGCGCAACGGGATAGATCAGAATTGAAGGGGAGAGTATGAATCGCAATGTTAAATTCATAACGGCAACAGTTGCACTAACAGCTATTACGTTTTTCACGTTACCTAGCAGCAGTGCAGCAACTATTACACTCACTGTCCAGACAGACTCTTACATTCAGCCTGCTTTCCAGATTGTTGCAGCTGAATTTGAGAGACAGAATCCAGGAGTTAAGGTCGAATTGCAGGTACTTGATGCACAGACCCAAACTACTACCAATCTACAAATCATGACTTCAGATAGCGCCCCGGATGTGGCAAGTGCTCCAATGAACCTGCCTCCATACGCAGCGATGATGAAGGCGAAGCAGTTCATTCCGATTGATGATGTCTGGAAGGAAGCTAATCTCAAGGCACGCTATGGTGCGGGAGTATCTTCAACTCTTGTCGCACCTGATGGTAAAAATTACCAAGTACTGCTTGGAGCTGTGTATTACGGTTTTGCATGGATCAATAAAGATGCATTTGCAAAAGCCAAAATAAAAATTCCTGCAAATCATCAAATTGGCTCAATGGCAAATCTCAAAGTTATGTCCAATAAACTACGTGCTGCAGGTTATGAGCCAATGTCTGTTGGTGGTAGCTCGGGGTATCACCTCACCTGGATGTTGGACTCATTCTTGGCTTCTGGCGTACCAGAAAAGAAGCTCAGTAATTTGAGAAATAACTTCAATAGTGATGTTCCAGTCACAACTTCCTACACTGATGCTTCAGTTGGTAAAGCATTTACACAACTTAAGCAAGTTTACGATGCCAAGGTATTCCAAAATGGAGTTCTAGGACAGGATCAGAATGTTGGTATGGCCCTCTTTGCAGCTGGAAAAGCTGCAATGATGATGGGACACAATGCAACACCTGGTGGATTAAAAGACCGTCTACGAGTAAATCTCAATTTGGACTTTTTATTCCTACCTCCAACCACACCTGGGCTTAGAGTTCTTCCGAACTTGTCTGGCTCAAATACCTACCAAATCCCAGTTAAGGCAAAGAATCCAGAACTAGCAAAGAAGTTCTTGGTTCTACTCATGTCTGATGAGATGCAACTTGAGTACGTAAAGAGCGGTGCCGGACTATCTGCTGTTAAGTTACCAAAGGCAGCGGTAGAAAAGGCGTACAGCACTCTCGATCCAGCGGTATTGAAACTTATTCGTTATGCAAACGAGTTCGGTTCTTCACCTGGTTGGGCTGAGGGAGTTCCCGCAGGACTCAATGGGGTTACCGACCCAATGATTCAGAAACTGTTCCTCGGTAAGACGAACGTAAAGCAGATTGGCAAAGAACTCGATGCCATCAGAAACAAAATACGTTCAGAGTAATGACATCTCAATGCGTTAGTTTGGAGTCGGGCCATTTCAACAAAGTCTGAAGCCATTCTAGAACTAGCACCAGCGCGCCGAAACTCTGGTCGCGCTGGTGTTAGTCGCATGTCAATTCTTCCCGTGATATTTGCTTGTCTTCCTGCGATCCTTCTTTTAGTCGGTACATTTCTACTTCCAATTATTTCGACAGTGCGTTTGTCATTCTCAGAATGGCCCGGTATTGGTCCGATTGAATGGGTGGGGTTAGAGAATTATTCTGAGCTTGCAGCAAATCCAGATTTCCACAGCTCGATAAAAGTCACAATTGTTTTTGCGATTCTCTCTACTGTCGGAGTAATGTTAACCGCACTTCTCATGGGGTTGGCAGCAAGTCGAAAAAAGCGTTCAGATGAACCCTTGCGTGCGATCTGGTTTCTACCGGCAATTGCTCCAGCTACTGCGATGGCGGTCTTCTGGACAATTTCAGTACAACCGGAAATTGGTATTGTCAGTCAATTCATGGGCAAGATTGGTTTAGGAAAAGATGCTGCCTGGCTCGCAGAACCATCAACGGCTCTTTATGTTGTTATTGCTGTATCAATTTGGGCTGGTGCTGCCTTCCCGTTCCTACTCATTGTTGGAGCTATAGATCGCATAGATCCCGAGATTTTGGAAGCAGCCAAGGTTGATGGTGCGGGCGAATTTCAGCAAAGCCGTTACTTTATACTCCCCTTGATTCAACCAGTTCTAGTCATGGTTACGGTACTGCAATTCATTTGGAGTTTTAACGGGTTCTCTTTGATTTGGGCGATGACAAGAGGTGGGCCAGTCGACTCCACAAGTGTCTTGTCGATTTTTCAGTATAAGCAAGCTTTTCTTTTCGGGGATTTTGGGACTGCATCGGCAGTTGGTGTTTTAGGAACGATTTTCTTGCTCACTCTCGGGGTACTTAGTTTGAGTTTTGCAAAATCTCGGACGGCGATCCAATGAAGTTAAAGAACATCTTAGGTCGAGGCTCCTGGGGGCTCTATCGGATCTTTATCACATCAATAATTCTCTTCCCCTTCTTCTTTATCATCCTGCTCTCCTTTAAATCAATGTTGGATATCTACATTAACCCTCTGAGCCTAAATCCAGATTGGGCGCCTGAAAACTTTAAGGAAGCTTGGGGCGGACCTCCAGGGGGAACAGGATTTTCTGCCTATTCCAAGAATTCTGCGATTGTGGTTCTTGTAGCGCTACCTATTTCTGGTGCAGTCGGAGCTATTGCTGCATATTTCACAACTTTACTATCCCCATCACTTCGCAAGAAATTTATGGCTGTTCCGCTTCTTGCAACCATGTTGCCTTCAATTGTTTTACTGTTGCCATTTTTCCAAATCTTTAATGCCCTGGGTGTTTTGAGTAATCCTGCCGCGTTAGGGCTTCTCTATGCAGGAATGTGTTTGCCGGTGACAATTCTTGTGCTTCATGCCTTCTTTCTTGAATTTCCGAAAGAGCTTCTAGAAGCAGCCGCCCTTGATGGCCTTGGCATTTATAGAACTTTTACAAAGATTGTCATTCGACTTTCGTTTTCTCCGCTACTAGCGATAACTCTTCTCAATATTATTTGGGTTTGGGGTGAAACGCAGATAGGTCTGGTGCTTTTGCAAGCATCTACCAGCCAGACAATTCCTGTTGGTATCCTCACCTTCTCAAATGCGATGAAAGCAAATCCTGGACCCATTTTCGCTGGACTGACCCTCGCGACTATTCCTTTAGCGGTGATCTACCTTCTCTTCCATCGAGTTATCAATAGAGGTATAACGATGGGTGGAGTAATCAGGTAAATCCCTGCCGAAGAGAATGAGGAACATCTAGCGCCTTTGTTCGTAGAATCATAAGATAACCCTAGAGACGGAGAACTGCGATGGAACTAAGAGTTAAAGATGTTGAGCGGACAGTCATTCAAGTTCCGCTTAGAGAACGCAGTCGTCCTTGGGTGGAGCTTCTGGTTGGCCAATGGGCTGTCGTAGAGATTTGTAAGGTGACTAGCAATGTTCCAGGAATTGTTGGATATGGCGAGACCATTCTTCACTACACCTGGCAGGTAGTCACGGACGAGGCGGTAGCTCGAGTAGTTGGAGAGAATCCAGTACTGCACCTCTCTGATGATTCTTTAGGTGCCGGCCTACAAATGGCGCTGTACGACCTGGTGGGTAAAGCCTATGAAGTTCCAATGCATGCACTGCTCAGCCTGCCTGCAGTAAGAGATAAATGTCCAATTTCATGGTGGAGTACAAAAATGCCTCCAGATGTTTTGGCTGCCGAAGCCAAGGATGCTTACGCAGAAGGGTACTTAAGTCATAAGTTTAAAGCTCGCCCTTGGTTTGATGTACGTGAACAGGTTCGTGCGGTTGCGGCGGTAACTCCTGAAAATTATCGCCTCGACATTGACTGGAACGAAATGTTACTCAGTCCGGGTGAGGCTACACCCCTTCTCCAAGAATTGGATCGCGAACCACGTATCGGGATCTATGAAGACCCTATTTTGCGAACTGATATTGCGGGTCAAAAGTTGCTCAGAAGTAAAGTGTCTCGCCCTTTAGCAACGCACTTTGAACCAAAACTCTTTCCCCATTGGATGCGGGAAGATGCACTTGATGGATTTGTAGTAGATGCAGGTGGAGTCTCAAGATTCCTCAAGGAAGGCCAAGCGTGTGCTTCATTTGAT
>JBIJAL010000050.1:0-7876 GCA_044345775.1 Candidatus Planktophila sp. | reverse complement strand
CGCCACTTGATTAAGATCGAGGAGGTTGAGTAGAGATGACGCTAAAACTTCATCACCTCAGACCAGCACCAGGTGCTAAGAAAGCTAAGACTCGTAAGGGTCGCGGTGAAGCATCTAAGGGAAAGACTGCCGGACGTGGTGGCAAAGGTACGCACGCTCGTAACACAGTACGTCCAGGTTTCGAAGGTGGTCAGCTACCTCTCGTTATGCGCTTGCCTAAGCTTCGCGGTTTTAAGAACCCAGCACGCGTTGAGTATCAGGTCGTCAATGTCTCAATGATCAACGCTCTCTATCCAAAGGGTGGCGATGTAACAGTTGCCTCACTCATTGCTCTTGGAGCGGTGCGCGATAGCCTTCCTGTAAAAGTTCTTGGCAATGGAGAGATCTCTGTCAAGGTAACTGTTACAGCACATGCATTCTCATCATCGGCGATCGACAAGATCACCGCTGCCGGAGGATCTACAGCTACCCTTTAGAGGGCAGTGAAAAGTTCCAATTAACTACATTTGAATCGATAGAGGGAGAAGATTGATGCTTTCCGCATTTGGTATGGCTTTTAAGACTCCAGAGTTGCGCAAGAAAATCTTCTTCACTCTCTCGATCATGGCCCTTTTTCGATTTGGATCAGTAGTACCTACACCTGGTGTTTCATATTCCAACGTTCAGCAATGTCTTGCTGGAGCAGATCAGGGTGGGCTCTTTGGTTTGATTAACTTGTTTAGCGGCGGTGCGCTTATTCAGCTCTCTGTCTTTGCACTTGGAATCATGCCTTACATCACCGCTTCGATCATCGTTCAACTTCTTACCGTTGTTATTCCTCGTTTTGAAACTCTTAAGAAAGAGGGTCAATCAGGAACTGCGAAACTCACTCAGTACACACGTTATTTAACTATCGGCCTTGCAATTTTACAGTCGACAGGTCTTATTGCCGTTGCTCGTACACCAGGACGTTTGATCGCAGGTTGTGACATTCCAATTATCCCTGATCCTTCATGGGAACGAATCTTGACCATGGTTATTGTCATGACAGCGGGAACGTCAGTAATTATGTGGCTCGGTGAATTGATTACAGATCGTGGCGTTGGTAACGGAATGTCCATCTTGATCTTCACATCTATTGCAGCAACCTTCCCGACACAACTCTGGAGCATCAGACTCGAAAAGGGATTTCCTACCTTTATCTTCGTACTACTGATTGGCCTCCTTGTTATCGCAGCAGTTGTCTTCGTTGAGCAAGCTCAGCGTCGCATTCCTGTGCAGTACGCAAAGCGCATGGTTGGACGCCAGTCATACGGCGGAACATCTACCTATATTCCAATCAAGGTTAACCAAGCTGGGGTTATTCCAGTGATTTTTGCATCTTCACTGCTCTATATTCCTTCGTTGATCGTGAACTTTATGGGTAATGAGAGTTCGGCCTGGGCTGTGTGGATCACGCAGAACTTGGTTGAAGGAGATAACGTCTACTACATCACGCTCTACGCGGGAATGATTATCTTCTTTACCTACTTCTATGTTGCAATCACCTTTAACCCTGATGAGGTTGCAGATAATATGAAGAAGTACGGCGGATTTATTCCAGGTATTCGTGCGGGTCGTCCGACATCTGAATATTTGCAGTATGTACTTTCACGTATTATCGCTCCAGGATCGCTCTATCTTGCACTCGTTGCGATTATCCCGATTATTGCACTCGTTCTCTTCGGAGCCTCCCAGAACTTCCCATTCGGTGGAACTGCTATTTTGATCGTCGTCGGTGTTGGTCTTGATACCGCAAAGCAGATTGAAAGCCAATTGCAGCAACGCTCCTATGAGGGATTCTTGCGCTAATGAGATTAGTCCTGGTTGGTCCACCAGGTGCTGGCAAGGGAACACAAGCAGCTTTTCTCTCGGCACATTACTCAATTCCGCATATTTCAACTGGCGATATCTTTCGCGCCAATATGAAGGCTGGAACACCGCTGGGTCTTGAGGCTAAAGCATTTGTAGATCGCGGTGAACTCGTCAGCGATGAGATCACTAATGCGATGGTTCGCGCTCGCCTTGAAGAAGATGATGCTCGTGCCGGATTCTTGCTCGATGGTTGGCCACGTAATGTTTCACAGGCTGAAGTTCTCCGTGCAATGATGGCTGAAAAATCAAGCGTGCTCAATGCAGTCCTTGAATTTTCTATCCCATCGGATGACATTATCGCCCGGCTCTCATCACGTCTGACATGTCGTCAGTGTGGAAAATCAACAAACACCGGTGCATCTATATGTGAAGCAGATGGTGGAGAACTTTACCAACGTGAAGATGACAAGCCAGAAGTGATCGCCCGACGTTTATCTGTCTATGAAGACCAGACTGCGCCAATTATTCATTTCTATCGCACTGAAGGGTTACTTATCACAGTAAGTGCGTTAGGTGAAGTTTCTGAGATTACCCAGCGCGCGATCGATGCGCTCAGTCGCGTTCAATAGGGACTTTATGGCAATCCAAATTAAGACACTCGATGAGCTAAAGATTATGCGCCGTGCTGGCCTACTTGTTGGACAAACTTTAGATCTACTGCGCAGCTCAATTAAAGTCGGAATGCGCACTGATGCACTTGATGCAATTGCAGCAGCCAATATCAAGCGTGGCGGTGGAACATCAAACTTCCTTGGTTATCACGGATACCCAGCAACTATCTGTATCTCTATCAATGACGAAATCGTTCATGGGATTCCAGGTGATCGAATCATTGAAGATGGAGATGTTGTATCCATTGATTGCGGTGCAATCATCGAAGGCTGGCATGGTGATGCAGCTTTCTCATACGCTGCAGGAAATGTTGATCCCCAAGATCAGAAGATGATGGATGTCTGCGAAGAATCCATGTGGCGCGGTTTTGCTGCGGCAAAACTAGGCGGTCGCCTTACTGATATTAGCCATGCAATTGGTAGTTATATAGATTCACAAGGAAAGTACGGAATTCTTGCCGAATATGGTGGCCACGGTATCGGTACTGAGATGCATCAAGAGCCGCATGTACTAAATTTTGGAAAACCTGGAAATGGTCCCGAGCTAGTTGCAGGAATGGCCCTTGCTATCGAGCCGATGATTACTCGCGGGACTGCAAAGACGCATGTACTTGCAGATGATTGGACAGTTGTCTCAAATGACAAGAGTCGTGGGGCACACTTTGAGAATTCCTTCGTTCTCTTACCTGACGGCAAGCCATTTGTGCTGACCGCGATTGATGGTGGGCGAGCAAAGTTAGCCACCCTCGGAGTTGAAGTCTCAGACTTACTGGTTTAGCGCTCACCCTCTAAGATGGCCCTGTGAGCACGCGCGATCAGATCGAATTTACCCTCTGGCTCCAAGAGAACCAGAAGTCTTTTCTGCGCGCAGCCAAAATGATCTGCTTTGATACTCAAAATGCCGAAGATGTTCTTCAAGAAGCACTCGCTGATGTCTTTAAGCGCTGGAGCAAAATCCGCGAGCATGAAAATCCTGAAGCATATTTAATGCGCGTGATGGTCTCCCGCCACGCTGATATGCGCCGTAAGTGGTTGCGTAAACAGCAGGAGAAGGAGACAACCTGGGATTTAGCCGATGATATCCGCCAATTAGTTGATGAGAGCGAAGATGTTACCCAGCGCCTGCTTGTACAAGCCGCGCTTAAATCACTATCGGCGGCCCAGCGTGCAGTGCTCGTGCTCTACTTTGAACATGGGATGAATCTTCGCGAGATTGCAAAAATTATGGAGATTCCGATGGGAACAGTGGCTTCGCACTTTGCACGCGGAAAGGCTGCCGTTGCTGCCTATGTGGAATTAACTCCAGAGCTCGAACGTTCTACAGGCAGAGAGTTAACCAATAAATCTCGGGTAGAGAATGAGACCGAGATTGTCGTAGCAGAGGTGGTGGAAAATAATGAGTGATATTGATCCGCTGATTAAGCGCGAAATTCAATGGATGTCACTTGGGCCACTAGAGAACGTGGACCTTGCCCCAATAATTATCGCTCGAGTGCGCCGCCAACGAATCATTCGGATGCTCACCGCTGTTCTTGGCGTGGTGGTCATTGCCTTCGGCAGTATTGGTATCTATGAGATTGCACGGCCAAAGAGTGCGACTCAGAGTTCTAGTTCACCTATTGATACCGGATCGAATGCGGTCACTCGACCTGAAATAGTGGGACTCATCTCTGATTATCCAATCGAGTGGGAGCCTTCCGTTGGTGATCTCGGAGCAATCAGCAGCGCTGGAGGACTAGGGGATACCCTCGGTGGATTGACTGCCGTTGGCTTAAAAATTTCTTGGGAGCGTTGCGGTGACTATCAGTGTCCAATTACATGGCAAATTTCATTCGAAAATCGAACCAAAGATTTAATCTCAACTACGCCATCTCTTGCAATCTTCGCCGATCACTCACCGATGGTCAGTGATTCCCGCCCCACCGCGGTCCTGCCTGGGGGATATGCAGAGCTGGTCTATACCTTTGAGGAGTTCCAGTACTCACTGATCCCGGAGTACGAATTCGAGTGGCAGTGGAACTGGTACCTCTCGCAGTCACGGTGAGATTATGACCAGACAATTCCAAGGGTATTTCGCTAATCGTGCATAAATCGGGAAGTTAGGAGCGGTGAGGGGGATAGAGCCAGAGATGGCTAACCCACAGCTGTGGATCTACTTTTCAGGGGGAAGTATGAAAAAGAGAGTAATTGCAACAGTAAGCGCCTTTGCCTTAGGTGCGAGCCTTCTCGCAACGTTTGCACCGGCGGCAAGTGCTGCCATCAATGTGCCAAAGAGCACGTGGCCTGTCTGTTCACCGTCACGAACTGTTTATTGCGTTGAATCTATCTCGGTAACAACTGTCGCGGGTAAGACCGTTGCGTTGAACTGGGTTGCAGATGGAGTCTCTAGTACTCCAGTGGATACAACAACAGTTGTTACAGACTCAACAACAGTTGTTACAGACTCAACGACAGTGGTAATTGAAACCCCCACTGTGACCGTGCCTAGTGTCACAATCCCGACTCTCTCTACAGGTCGCGCCCTAGCCGGGCGCTGGACTAGTCCAGATTGGTCTCAAGAAGGTCTTGATCTTCTTGGTTATGGTGGCCTCTTTGTTGAAGCAAAGACCGCAAATGAATTTGTGAACCATGTATTTATCAATGTTCTTCCAACGATTACGTCAACTTCAAATAAAGTAAATGTTGCAACTCAGCCAGGAAATTCTAATTTCCCGGCTAATTTGGATAGTGATCTAACAATTGAAGTGAAGGTAAAGACTGGTGAGGTTAAGCCAGGAGTACTAGTGGGTGTTGGTACCAACTTCACTGGTGATTACAGCACTTCAAGTAACCAATCATCGCTAAAATTTAGTGGCAGCCCAGTTGCAGTGCCACTGGCCGGAAAGTCAGCAGATTGTGATGGGGAAACAGGTGTAGCTCGAGCAATTGTTCGCCAACTCCAAGCAATCCTCTTCCTTAACAATGATGGACAATCCGCCTTCGGAGTTGATGGATTAACCGGTGACATGGTTGTTTCCTCTAACGGTGTCTGCGATCTCAGTACTCCTGTGTGGAATGCAGCCGAAAAAGAATTCACCTTCACGGCAGCCGCACCGCACTTTGCACCCGATGGAACGACCCTTAACTACGGCTTCTATAAAGCGGTTATTCCTGCCGCAGATGCCAAACTCCTGTGGGGGCTTGAGAACGCCAATGATGCGGTCAAGGCACTTAACGTCCAGATAATCACAGCGGTTAATGAGGGAAACAATCTGGTCTCAACGATCGGCGTAAGAAACGGTAAAATCATTATTGATATATCCGGCTTTCACTACTCACGCCCAAAGCTAAAAGTCTCATTGAAAAAGGATTGGAAGCCCGCAAAGAAAATGCTTAATAAGACTACGATAACCTGCACAATGGGTAAATCGGTGAAGAAAATCACTGCCGTGAAGCCAATGTGCCCGAGGGGATATAAGAAGAAGTAATTATGAGAAAACTGATTTCGGCGCTACTGGGGGGAGTGTTTCTCTTTGCCGCACTCTCTCCAGTAACGGCAGCTGAAACTCCTGATGAATGGTGGACTCCATCGGCAGCTCCTCAGGGAGAGGGATGGAGATCCCTCTTTCTTTCTGATGGCTCAACACTCAATCGAGAGCCATCAAGAATCTATGCGCGGAGTGTCACACAAGATGGCACCCGTAATCCAACATTTCACTGTGCCACCGTAGATTCACCAAAATGTGTAGAGCTTAATCACATCACTGCAAACGCTTTTCTACAGCCATGTTCGATTCAGATCCCCACAAACTGTATCGAGAATTTCTATGCGACCGATCCATCGGGAAATCGAATTGATGCAATCAATCCAATTCAATATCCCGCAGACGCTCTACTAGATTTCAAGGGTGACGATGCCATGAATCTTCCAACAGGTGGAGCTCCAACCATTTGGAACATTCCTGGTGCGACTCATGGCGGATCTGGAGATACTTACATAGTTCAAGCATTCACATCGAGTCATCTTCAAAAAAATATAGATTCCAAAGTCGGCAGTGAAAAATTCACAATGCACTCAATGACCGTTAATGTCACACCAATCACTCTTGTAAATGGTCGCTATGCTCGCCAGATTGCCCAAGACTCAACGACATCAGCTCCAGGAACAGATGGGGGCGTTCGCCATGATTCTCTGGATGAGTGGAGATACTGCGCGATGGTTGATAACGGCACTTGCGCCAAGCGTCAGTCATTTCCGCAAGGATTCACCTTTGGCGTAAAGGTACGATTGCAGCAGAAACTTTCAGGATGGCTGCATGGCCGTATATACAACCCGAATGTCAGCATTTCCATGAATTCAAAACAAGAACAGATCATTGAAGTTTCTGCATCTCCAGTTATGGTTCCCGTTGTGGGAGAGTGGTTCCGATGGGAAAACTTGACGACCGATATTCAAAAGTACATCCTCGATGGAAAAGTGCAGGGTGGCCAGGGGTGGCACGAGACGAAATCTCTTGCGACTGGAAATTTTCAGGAAATAATCTCGACATCAGGTCAGAGAAATATGGATACTCTTGCGCTTTGGATTCCTCAGATTCAAGATAAAGCGAGCGCAACACAATCCACGTGGACGTTCTATACTCTGCCGCGCTTTGAAATAAGTACCGCAAACTCATGTATTGCAGATGCCGATGACCTTGTCGGATTTGTGACTACGAATGCTGCGACGTATTCAGCAGGACCCCCGGTGTTTAACACCGAACTAAAATCTCTTGATTACAGGGTTATGGCACCGCATTACACAGCAAAAGGTGAAGTCTTTAAAGGAAGCTATGACCTTAAAATTCGCGGCAGCATAGCTCGCTGCATATATGGCTTTAATGAAAGCCCTATCCAAGCAAGCATCTCAATCTTGGCCGAAGATGGCAGCATGCAGGTTGCAACTCAAACTGTCAGCGAACAGGGAGGCTGGCTAAGCCTTTCAGCAAACGGCTTTACATATTCATCACCTACTATCTCTGCCAAGCTCACCCAGAAGGATCCCGAGCCTGTCGTTATTGCCCCGACTCCGACACCGACGCCGACACTGACAGCGACTGTGGTGGCTACCAAAAAGGTCACCACGATTACCTGTCGCAAGATCAATAAGGCTAAGGTCGTCAAAAAGGTGACAGCGATCAGCCCAAAGTGTCCTTCAGGCTTTAAAAAGAAGGCATGAAGCCAGGAACTGGGCTTGATTTAAGCGCTCTATCGCCGATTTCCCTTTATCAGGGTCCTACCTTTAGAATCACCCTTCGGTTAAGAAGTAAATCCACAGGATTTAGGGCTCGACCAACCATGTTCGTTTTATGAGATAACAGAGAAGAAGGTAAATTTTTGGCTAGCAAAGATGG
>JBIJAL010000049.1:0-8164 GCA_044345775.1 Candidatus Planktophila sp. | reverse complement strand
CGGTGCCGGAAAGTCAACGCTTATGAAAATTCTCTACGGCTTGATTCGCCCAGATGCAGGATCAATCAAAGTTTTTGACAGGGAAGTCACTCTGAAATCCCCACAAGATGCCATTGCACTTGGTATTGGCATGGTCCACCAGCACTTTAAGTTAGCCGATAACGCAACCGTCCTTGAAAATGTAATTTTAGGAAGCGAGCCTTCTCGTTTTGGTTTTGTAATTAAATTTGAAGAGGCAAGAAAGAAGTTACTTGAAATCGCAGAGACATATCAGTTAGATATCGATCCTGATGAATCAATCTCTAATCTTGGCGTTGGCGAACGTCAAAGAGTCGAAATTGCGAAAGTACTATTCCGTGGTGCGAAGATTCTGATCCTTGATGAACCAACAGCAGTATTAGTTCCTCAAGAAGTTTCAGAACTATTCACAAACTTGCGTGAACTTGTAAATAAGGGGCTCACAGTCCTCTTTATTTCTCATAAATTAGATGAGGTGCTCTCGATCGCCGACGACATTACAATTATGCGTCAGGGAGCGACTGTTGCTTCACGTAAACCGCACGATACAAATAAAAAAGAACTTGCAGAGTTAATGGTGGGGGGTGAACTACCTAAGCCAAAGGCGGGAACTCAAAATATTAGCGACAAGAGCATTTTGACTATTAGAGGCGCTTCATATTCACGCGCAGATGGCCGAGAGATTCTACGCGGAGTCAATTTAGATCTACATGGTGGTGAAATACTTGGCCTTGCTGGAGTTGAAGGTAACGGCCAAAGCGAACTTATTGAGTTGATTATGGGGCTTATGACGCCATCTGCTGGAACGGTTGAAGTACTTGGTCTAAATGCAGCGACTACACCGACTCGTGACATTAGAAATGCCGGCGTCGGTTACATCCCACAAGATCGCCAGCGAGATGGCTTACTGATGGCGGCACCATTGTGGGAGAACCGCATCCTCGGCCATCAATTTTCAGAACCGATGGCTAAAGGTATCTGGGTAGATAAAGGTTCCGCGGCAGAGGATTCCAAACGAGTCGTTGCAGAATTTGATGTTCGTACGCCTGGAGTAAATGTCTTGGCGAGTGCTCTTTCGGGTGGAAATCAACAAAAATTTATTGTGGGGCGCGAACTTAGCGGTGATCCTCATTTAATCATTGCAGCCCAACCTACTCGTGGCGTTGATGTTGGCGCTCAAGCAATTATTTGGGAGCAGCTGATGAAGGCGCGCACGCGAGGTGCTGGCATTCTATTGATCTCAGCCGATCTAGAAGAACTCTTTTCACTCTCTGATCGAATCGCAGTGATCTATAGCGGAAGTATTGTTTCAATCCTCAACCCTGTAACAACTACTGCTGAAGATCTAGGCCTAGCAATGACTGGAGCAATCAGCGCATGACAAAGAGCAGAATTTTCTGGGGAACGCTCGCTCCCGTTGCGGCGATTCTTAGTTCACTAGTTTTTGTCTACATTATTTTGACTATACGCGGTGTTGATCCGATGTATATATTTGGTGAGATGGTTTCGTACGGTTTTCAGCCGCGTAACCTTGTCTCTGAACTCAATCAGACAATTGCCTATTACATGGCTGGAGTTGCCGCCGCCATCGGATTTAAAATGCTGCTCTTTAATATTGGTATCGATGGCCAGTATCGAATGGGTGCATTCTTCGGTGCAGTCGTAGGGGCGGCAGTAAATCTTCCACCAATTCTCCATGTCACCCTCATTATTATTACCGCAATGCTTGCGGGTGGCCTGTGGGCAGCCATTGCCGGATACCTCAAGGTTCGCCGCGGGGTATCTGAAGTCATTAGCAATATCATGCTCAACTTTATTGCAGCAGCGATCATCGCATTCCTGCTCAGCGAAGACTTGCTGGGCACATTGCCCGAAGGCTCCCAGAATCTTCAGACAAATAAGATTCCAGCAAGTGGTCAGATGCCGACAATTAAGGCCTTCGACGGGGAGATTTACTCATTCCTCTTTGTGGCAATTGCAATCGGTATCGCTTACTGGGTGATGCTGAATAAGACTGTCTTTGGATTTAATCTTCGCGCCACTGGATTATCTTTTAGAGCGGCTCGTTCAAGTGGCGTCAACGCTCCAGGAATGATCTTTGTTACAACTGTTCTATCAGGTGCGATCGCTGGTCTTGTTGGAATCGGAACTCTGCTCTCTGATACCCATTCCTACAGCATGGCATTTCCTGCTGGTTATGCATTTACAGGATTGGCTCTTGCGTTGCTAGGGCGAAACCACCCTGTCGGAATTTTCTTTGCCGCCTTTCTCTGGTCGTTCTTGGAGCGCACCGCACCTACACTTGAATTTGAAGGAGTTCCGCCAGAGATTGTCATCGTGATGCAGGGAACGATCGTCCTCTCCATCGTTGTCGCATATGAAGTTGTCGCACGGATCAATCTGCGTCAGCAGCAGCGGGCGGTAGGAAAAGTCAATGCCGAAGCCTCTAGCCAAAAGGAATCACAGTGATGACTACTAAAACTCCTGAGAAGAAAAGAAGCAAGGCTAAGAAGTTCTTCACATCACCGGCCCGAATCACAATAGCGATTGCCGGTCTCTTCTTCATCATCTCACTCGTTGAATTCATAACGGGTGCAACAGATATCACTTCACCAGGAACATCGGGTGCAACTTTGCGTTTTGCAATTCCGTTGTTGATGGCTGGACTTGGTGGATTGTGGGCTGAGCGAGTAGGTGTTATTAACATCGGTCTTGAAGGAATGATGATCGTCGGTACATGGACGGCAGCTTGGTTTGGATATCTGCATGGACCACTTATTGGTTTTGCAGCTGCTGCAATTTTCGGACTTGCCTCTGGCTTTTTCCACGCAATTCTCACGGTAAAGATTGGTATTGATCAAGCGGTATCGGGCTTAGCCATTAACCTCATTGCCGCAGGTGGAGCTCGTTATCTATCGGGCATCTTCTTCCCACCAGTGGGTGGCGACAAAACTGTTTCACCGCTAGTTGATTCATTCCCGACCTTTACAATTCCAATCATTGCGCCACTTCTTGAAAAGATAGATGCTCAAAATATCTTCTTTATCTCAAACCTTGCTGGGGTGCTGCACGGCTTTACAAAAGATCTCTCTCTTGTAACTGTGGCGCTACTTCTTCTTGTGCCACTTACTTCTTGGATTCTCTGGCGTAGCAAGTTTGGGCTACGGATGAGATTTTCAGGTGAGAACCCAATGGCGGCAGAGTCACTGGGCATTAATGTCTATCGAATTCGCTATATTGCGATTTCAGTTTCGGGAATGATGGCCTCACTCGGTGGCGCATACCTCGCTCTCGTTGCATCCTCTGTTTACCGTGAAGGACAGACGGCGGGTCGAGGCTTTATAGGACTTGCAACTGTAATTTTCGGAAACTGGAGACCAGGCGGAGTATTCGCCGGTTCGATGCTCTTTGGTTTTACCGATGCGCTACGAGTGCGTCAGAGTGAGTCGGTAATGTCATTGGTGATGGTGGCAGGAATAGTTGCGGGAATATTGGCAATCTATTATTCAATTTCACGTCGCTGGAAGTTTGCAGCGATTTCAGTGGGTATCGCCGCCTTTGGACTATGGGTGAATCAGCGCGTGGATATCATTCCTCAGGAGTTTGTCACTGTCTTTCCTAATTTTGCAACGTTGATTGTTCTTACCTTCCTGGCTCAAAGACTGACGCCGCCTGCAATGGCAGGCATGCCTTACCGTCGCGGTTCTGAGTAAGGAAAGATCATGGCAACTGTTCATTGGGATACACCTGTGCTTTCTACGGTAAGTCAGGTAGTACGTGGCGCCTCTCTTGTAAAGATTAGCGCTGAGAAGATTTCATACGTAGCGGATTGGATGGCCTACGAAGAGTTTGCAAAGCCTGATGGCTCTATGCTCTTTGATTTTGGCAATGATCCTGATGTGATCATGGATTTCACCTTAGTTGTAAATACGATGAACTTCGCCTTCACTGATTTCACAACGGGAGTGAAATTTGAAACTGACTATATGGGTAAACGTTGGTGTGACTCTGAGGCGATGCTTGCCTGTTTACATCGCGCAATACACTCTGGAATTCCATTCTTTAGCGGAGAGTATTTAGCTAAGGTAACGCGGAAAGATCTCGAATCGGTCTTTGCCGGAACAATCGAAATGCCTATGCTTGATGAGCGAGTCACACTCTTTAATGAGGTGGGCCGAGTTCTTGTTGAGAAGTATCAAGGCCGCTATTCACGTTTTGTTCGCTCATGTGCACCTAGGCTCTATGCCGATGGAGACGGTTTGCTTGAGCGCTTGACGACTGAATTTCCTCGCTTCCGTGATGTCAGCAACTACCACGGCACCGATGTACATATCTATAAGTTAGCCCAACTAGGAATCTGGGGCATGCACTTAGCGCTCTCTCCACGAGGAGCATGGAAGTTAGAAGATGCCGAAAAGCTCAGCGCATTTGCTGATTACATCGTTCCTGTGGGATTGCGTGTCATGGGAATTTTTGAATATGCACCTGAACTCGAAAAGCAGATCAATTCACTCACAGAGGTTAAGCGCGATAGCGATGCAGAAATCGAATTGCGTGCCAGCTCTATCTTTGTGATTGCAAAACTCACCGAAGAGATCAATAAACGACGCCCAGGAATGGAACCCTTACTTCAACCTCAAGTTGATTTCAGGTTCTGGAAGACGTATCACGCAACCCATTGGCCTCACCACCTAACTAAGACTGTGATGTACTAAATATGAAGATTTATTTTGCCGGTCCACTCTTTACACCTTATGAGCGTTCTTATATAGATCAATGTGCAAAGCAAATGCGCGATGCCGGCATGGAGGTCTTCGTTCCCCATGAGATACCCCTTCCAGATCCCATCACAACCAAGTTCATCTTCGATACCGATGCTAAGGAAGTACTTGGTGCAAATGTAGTCCTGGCACTTCTTGATGGTCCGATGGTCGATGATGGGACAGCGACCGAGATCGGAATTTTCTGGTCTGAAATGCGCCATGACAAGAGTAAAAAGGGGATTATCGGCCTGGTAACAGATACTCGCGTCATCAGAGATCGCAACATGATTGATGGAAAGGGCATTAACTTGTTCGTACGTGGTTGTGTTGAAGATGTAGGATATGTTGTCGATAGTTTCGATAAAGCGTTTGACATTCTGCTCAAGTGGCAGCAAGAAATAGACTCCTAATTTTCTAGTCTATTTTTAAATTCAGAGAAATAAAGAGAAACTGAGGACGTCTTGGCTGGCTCTTACGCGTCAATAATGCGCAAGCCCCACGCTCTATCCACAATTGGATTTGGTGCACTTGGCCGAGTTCCGATGGCGATGAACACGGTGGCAATCGTATTTCTGGTCTCAGATGTCCGAGATTCTTTTGCCCTAGCGGGACTGACTTCAGCTTTCTACACCATGTCGGGAGCGATTCTCAGTCCACGCATCGGAAAGTTAGCGGATCAATTTGGAACTCGTTCTGTTTTGCTACCAGTCACCGCGATTAATGCAGTGGCAACCTTGGGCCTTCTCTACTTTATTGATCACTCGACGGTAGGGCTGCTATTGCTTGCCGCGGTTTGTGGTGCAACTTTTCCAAACCTTAGTAGTTACACAAGAACCCGCTGGAGCAGAACAATTGATAACCAGAAAGAGCTTGGCTCTGCACTCTCCCTTGAATCAGTCTTCGATGAAACCGCTTTTGTTGTAGGACCCGCACTTGCCGGATTTCTACTTTCATTTTACGGATCCCGCTCACCGCTACTAGCGGGACTCGTTTTTCTTGTAATCGGCGCAGTGGGTCTTGCCATCACAAGTACAGATCATGGTGGCTTTGCCAAAGTTCACGATGATCACACCAGAGGAATTTTGGCGATTCCATATGTGAAATCACTTTTGATCTCACTTATCGCACTGGGACTTCTATTTGGCTCTAACTTTATTGTCATCATTGCCGTTGCAAAAGAAGCGGGACGAGTGAGTGAAGGTGGGCTTTGGGTTGGTTTATATCCAATTGGAAGCATTATTTCTGGGCTGATTTACGGATTTATCCATTGGAAAATCGCAAGCTCAATCAGATATACAGTCTCGTTAGCGGTGATGACTCTGTGCACATCAGGAATTCTCTTCTTTCAGGATCTGGATACGATCGTTTTCTGGATCATCATCTCCGGTATTGCAATTGGTCCAGCGCTTATCTCTGCCAACTCATATATGAAGGAACTAGTACCACTCAGCCGCCTCAATGAGGCTTTTGCCTTTGTCAGCGCCGCACTTTCTATCGGAATCACAATCGGAAGCACCTCAGCTGGCTTGATTGTCGAAAGGTTTGATGGGTGGAGCGGCTTTTATTTCATGACAGGAGCGACAGCTCTTGCCACACTTATCTCATGCTTTGGGTGGGGTTTCCACAAAAGTGAAGTTATCGAGGAGCAAGCATGAAAGTAATTCTTGATGCCGACCCTGGAATAGATGATGCTCTTGCCTTTATTCTCCTTAAGGCTATGCCTGAAGTTGAACTTCAAGCGATCACCGTTACACATGGCAATACCAGTGTAGAAAAGTGCACGACTAACGCTCTTAAGTTGGTAGAACTACTTGGAATGCAGAACATTCCAGTAGCGATGGGCGCTGATCAACCACTTGTTAAAGCGCTGAGCGTTGCGGAAGAGACTCATGGAGATACAGGTTTAGGTCATGCCGTTCTGCCTTCACCAACCACCACTATGGTTGCCAATAACGCGGCAAATCTCATGATTGAGATTGTGAATGCTAACCCTGGAGAAATCACAATTCTATGTATAGGTCCAGTCACCAATCTCGCTCTGGCACTCCTAAAAGAACCCAGCCTTCGCAAGAAAATTAAGAACGTTGTATCAATGGCAGGAACAATTCACTACCCTGGAAACGCTACTCCGTCATCTGAATACAACGTCTTCTGCGATCCTGAAAGTTTTGACATTCTGCTGCGCTCAGGCATTGATCTGACAATTGTGCCGCTGGATGTGACCTATCAATGCCTTTTCACCAAGGATCACGTCGCACGACTTCAGGGTGCGCGCGAAGATATTCGCAACTTTATCGATCGATCTACCGCTTTCTATATGGAATTTCACGCCGAGTATCAAGGTATACAAGGGTGCGCAATTAATGATCCGCTCGCAGCAGCAATTTTGATCAAACCAGAGTTAGTTACCTTCCGTGATTACTATGTTGATATTGAACTCCATGGTGAATTCACAACCGCCAAGATTTCAGCTGATCACTTCAGCGCAACAGGCAATCCACCTAATGCCAAGGTTGCAATGGAAGTCGATGTCGAAGGATTTATGGATTTCTTTATTGAAAGGGTTAAGACCATATGAGCCAACTGCAGCACCATATTCACCTCAAAGAGGGCGATGTCGGCGAATATGTCCTATTGCCGGGTGATCCTGGTCGTGCTGAAGTAATCGCGCGACACTTCGATGATGCTAAGCACGTCGCAACTAACCGCGAATACGTGACCTACACCGGATATCTTGATGGCGTAAAAGTTTCAGTGACGTCAACGGGTATAGGTTGCCCATCTTCGGCGATTGCCATGGAGGAACTGGTGCGGGTCGGTGCGAAGACATTTATTCGTGTAGGTACCTCAGGTTCAATCCAACCAGGGACCAAGTCTGGTGAATTAGCAATCGTCAGTGGAGCAATACGTGATGAGGGAACCTCACTTCATTACATGCCAGCAGATTTCCCAGCCGTTGCGCACTATGAAGTCGTGCAGGCTTTGCGCAAGGCTGCAACTGATAAAGGTTTGGCCCATCGTGTTGGAATTTCACAGTCCAAAGATTCTTTCTATGGAGAAGTAGAGCCTGAACACTCAGGTGTGACACAGCGCTTACTCGATCGCTGGAAGGCGTGGGAGATCGGCGGGGCAATCTGTTCTGAGATGGAGGCATCTACTCTCTTTATCGTTGCTTCTATGTTGCGAGTACGTGCAGGTGGCATCATGGTGATGCATGGAGAAGGCGAACTCGGATCGCTTGAACCATTGATCGAAACAGCGGTATTAGCGTTGCGTGAATTAATCAAGGGAGATCAGAATGCTTAACGACGAGAAGCAGTATCACATTCAGTTAAAGAAAGGTGATGTCGGTAAGTATGTCCTCTTGCCTGGTGATCCTGGAC
>JBIJAL010000047.1:0-8371 GCA_044345775.1 Candidatus Planktophila sp. | reverse complement strand
ATATGCCTGGTGATAACGCTCCGCAGTTTTCTCAACGATCTCTGCGGGCAATTCTGGCGGTGGGCTCTTCTTATCCCACCCAGATGTTGTGAGGTAATCTCTGACAAATTGCTTATCAAATGATGCACCTAAATCTGTAGCATCCCAGAAACGAGATGAATCAGGAGTAAGTGCCTCATCCCCAAGGAGAATTTCCCCATCGCCATCTAGCCCGAATTCAAATTTAGTATCAGCCAAGATAATTCCACGGCTCTCTGCGAATTCAGCTGCCTCTGTATAGAGCTTGAGGGTGTAGTCGCGAAGCGATTGTGCATATTCTGCGCCCACAATTGCTGATGCCTGGTTAAAGTCAATATTTATATCGTGATCACCGATTTCAGCTTTTGTAGCGGGTGTAAAAATTGGTATTGCAAGTTTTGATCCATCACTTAAGCCATCTGGTAGACGGTTGCCACACACTGCGCCATTCTGTCTATATTCAACGAGACCACTGCCGGTGAGATACCCACGAGCAACACATTCAATATCAAACATTTTTAAAGGCTCAACAATCACAGCGCGATCTGCAACCTGTGCTGGAACATCATCGGTAATGATGTGATTAGGAATAATGTCTTCGAGTAACTCAAACCAAAAAAGTGATAGCTGAGTCAGGATTGCACCCTTATCTGGAATTGTTGTTGGAAGTACCCAATCAAATGCGCTAATACGATCTGATGCCACAAGAAGAATTTCACCGGATGAATTTGTGTAAAGGTCGCGAACTTTTCCAGTGCGCAGGTGATCCCACCCGGCAACCTGTGGTGCTGGTGGTGGACCAACAAGGCCGAAGCCGCTCACCGGATAGAGCCAGGTTTGTACTGCGCTGCGGCAGGATGCGCGGCTGTAATCGCCTCAATGCGATCTACAACTCGAGCAATGTGGTGGCGAGCATCGCCGGTAAATTCAAGGGGAGCGCTGATCAAGTTCTCAAGCGCGCTTTTATCTAAAGGAATCTTTGAATCTGCAGCCAGTGCATCAAGAAGTGTATTTGGCTGACCTTGACGCATCGCAAGCGCTGCCCTCACCGCGTGCTCTTTAATCACTTCATGCGCGATCTCGCGACCAACCCCGGCCTTTACAGCTGCCATCAAGATCTTTGTTGTTGCAAGAAAGGGAAGATAGCGATCAAGTTCGGCGTCAATGACGGCAGGGAATGCACCAAATTCGTTGAGAACTGTAAGGGTTGTTTCTAACAAACCATCCATCGCATAGAACGCATCAGCAATCGCCACACGCCTGACAACGCTGCATGAAACATCGCCTTCATTCCATTGATCGCCAGCAAGTTCAGAGACCATGGATGAATATCCGCGCAAGATCACGGCAAGGCCATTAATACGCTCACATGATCGAGTATTCATCTTGTGCGGCATAGCAGATGATCCAACCTGGCCCTCTTTAAATCCTTCGGTCACAAGTTCGGCGCCGGCCATCAATCGAATTGATGTGGCAAGAGAAGATGGAGCTGCCGCTAGTTGAACAAGTGTTGTCAGAACATCGTAATCAAAGGAGCGCGGATAGATCTGGCCAGTTGAATCAAGTACTCGATTAAATCCAAGTTCAGTAGCAATTGCGCGTTCGAGAGTCTGATGAGCCTCTGTTGATCCAAGTAAGTCGATGGAATCTTGCGCTGTACCAACGGGCCCTTTAATGCCGCGCATTGGATAGCGTGCTTGCAGCGCGGTTAACCGTTCGTATGCGAAGAGTAATTCTTCTGCTGCACTTGCAAATCGCTTACCGAGTGTTGTGATCTGTGCAGGCACATTATGTGAACGTCCCGCAATTGGTTGATCAGCATAAAGCGCAGCTTTTGAAGCAAGCGCTGCAAGGGTTGCAATAACTTTATCTGCGATGAGATCGAGTCCATTTTTAATCTGCAGCGCTTCGATATTTTCTGTGAGGTCGCGGCTAGTCATGCCGGCATGGATAGCTTCATGTCCTGCCAGCGCGTTAAATTCTTCAATACGCGCCTTCACATCATGGCGAGTGATTTTTTCACGTGCATCAATGGATTCCAGATCCACCTTTGTCACAACTTTTTCATAATCTGCAATTGCGGCATCAGAGATTGTGTGGCCAAGCTTTGCTTGTGCGCGCGCGACAGCGATCCACAGTCGGCGTTCTGCAATGATTTTTTCTTCAGGGGCAAAGATGGCGCGCATCTGCGCTGATGCATAACGGTTAGCTAATACGCTCACTGGTGCATTCTCCCTTACTTAATTCTCTACCTGGGCTAGCGACGCAACAAGGGCGATATCACTTCTATAGAACGAGCCCTCGAGGCCGATGGTAGAAATCTGTTTATATGCGCGGTGGCGTGCGGATTCAAGGTCGCTACCGATTCCAGTCACCGTCATCACCCGACCGCCGCTTGAGATGAGCGAGCCATCTTTTATTTGGGTACCTGCATGAAATACAAGTGTGCTCTCTTGGGGATCTGGAGCTGTGATTTTCTCGCCCACAACTGGTGATTGCGGATATCCCTGTGCGGCCAAGACAACAGTGACGGCAGAGGTATCACTCCAATGTAGAACAGTGTCATCAAGTGAATTTGTTGCAGCCTTATAGAGAAGATCCGCAAGTGGAGTAAGTAGACGCGGGATAATAACTTGCGTCTCGGGATCTCCAAAGCGCGCATTAAATTCAATGACCTTAATTCCATTCTTTGTTAAGGCTAGCCCCGCGTAAAGCAGACCGATAAATGGTGTTCCGCGTGCAGCCATTTCGGCGACAACCGGTGCTAAAACTTTTTCATAGGTCTGTTCGATAATGTCATCAGGAGCCCATGGCAGTGGTGAGTACGCACCCATGCCACCAGTATTTGGTCCTTGATTATTATCATATGCGCGTTTGAAATCTTGGGCTGGCTCCATTGCAAGAATATTTCGACCGTCAGAGATTCCAAAGAGAGAAATCTCTGGGCCGTCAAGAAATTCTTCAATAACAACACGGTTACACGAAAGTGCGTGTGTCAACGCTTCAGTGCGATCTTCTGTAACAACGACACCCTTGCCACCTGCTAATCCGTCATCTTTGACAACATAAGGTGCGCCAAATGTATCTAGCGCCTTATTGATTTCATTTTCTGTTGCGCAGGTAAAACTTCTGGCAGTAGGAACTCCAGCATCTCGCATCACACCTTTTGCAAAGTCTTTCGATCCTTCAAGAGCGGCAGCGGCCTTGGATGGTCCAAATGTTGCAATTCCAGCAGCACGCAAAATATCGGCAGCGCCATTAACAAGAGGTACCTCTGGGCCGATCACAACAAGGTCAACGCCAAGTGATTGTGCCAGGTTAAGAATTGCTTGATTATCTGTGATTACAAGTGGATGTGTTGTTGCGATCTCTGCAATACCTGGGTTGCCTGGTGCCACATGGAGTTGTGTACATTTTTTATCTGCCTTGAGTCCTAGTGCGAGTGCGTGTTCGCGACCACCGCTTCCGACTAGGAGGATTTTCATGGTTTAGATGAAATCCTTTACGACAATTGTCTGATCTCGACCCGGCCCCACACCAATTGCGCTCATCGGGGCTCCTGAAATTTTTTCAAGGAAGGCGATATATGCCTGTGCATTGGCGGGCAGATCGCTCAAGGTTCGCGCACCAGAAATATCTTCCTTCCAACCAGGAAGGTATTCGTAGATTGGAATTGCATGGTGGAAATCTGATTGTGATGATGGAAGTTCTTCAACGCGCTTTCCATCGATTTCATAGGCAACACATACAGGAATCTTCTCCCAGCCAGTGAGTACATCGAGTTTTGTTAAGAAGAAATCAGTAAGTCCATTTACACGAACCGCATAGCGCGCAATTGGTGCGTCATACCAACCACAACGGCGGGCGCGGCCTGTTGTTACACCGATCTCTCCACCAATTGTGCGAAGTTTTTCACCATCTTCATCAAGTAGTTCAGTAGGGAAAGGTCCTGATCCCACGCGAGTTGTGTAGGCCTTAACGATTCCAATCACACGGCTAATCTGTGTTGGCCCGATTCCAGAACCTGTGCACGCTCCACCTGCTGTTGGGTTTGATGAGGTGACAAATGGATATGTTCCGTGATCAACATCAAGGAGAGTTCCTTGTGATCCTTCGAGCAATACTCGCTTGCCCGCCTTTAGCGCTTGATCTAATAGCAGGACGGTATCTGCAACATAGGGGCGCAAAATCTCAGCATATTCAAGGTATTCATTGAGCACATCATCAACTTCGATGTTCTTACGGTTAAAGACCTTGATCAGAATCTGATTTTTATCGCGGAGTGCTGCTTCAAGTTTCTGACGCAAGATTGATGGATCAAAGAGATCTTGCACGCGAATTCCGATGCGGTTGATCTTGTCAGCATAGGCAGGTCCAATACCGCGACCTGTCGTGCCGATCTTTGATTTACCTAAGAAGCGTTCAGTGACCTTATCGATTGTGCGGTGATAAGGAGTAATCAAGTGTGCATTTGTTGAGATGACAAGTTTTGAACAATCAATTCCGCGTTCTGTTAAACCTTTAATCTCTTCTAGCAATACACCTGGATCGATCACTACGCCATTGCCAATGACAGGAATAACGTTAGGAGAGAGAATTCCAGATGGAAGTAAGTGAAGAGCGTACTTCTGATCGCCGATGACAACAGTGTGTCCTGCGTTATTGCCACCTTGGTAGCGCACTACATAATCAACACGATCACCAAGGATGTCGGTAGCTTTACCCTTGCCCTCATCGCCCCACTGAGCTCCCAGCAGAACTAATGCAGGCATCGTTAAAACCTCTCTCTTGAACTAGGTGAAGATTACTTGCGAAGTGATGTTCCTGTGGAGCGAAGATCTTCACACGCGTGAACGACACGAGCAGCCATGCCAGCTTCTGCCGCCTTACCCCATGCACGTGGGTCATAGGCCTTCTTATTTCCAACTTCGCCATCGATCTTTAATACGCCGTCATAGTTTTTAAACATATGGTCCACGACTGGGCGAGTAAAGGCGTACTGAGTATCTGTATCAATATTCATCTTGATGACACCGTAATCAAGTGATTCACGAATCTCTGAAAGTAGCGAACCAGAGCCACCGTGGAATACAAGATCCATTGGCTTACTTCCTGCAGCTAGGCCGAGCTTTGCTGAAACTGCCTCTTGCAATGTGTGCAGGATCTTTGGCTGCAATACAACATTGCCTGGCTTATAAACGCCGTGAACATTTCCAAATGTTGCCGCAACCATGTAACGCGCAGCTGGATCGTTACCGAGGGTATCGAGTGTCATCAGCGCATCTTCAGGTGTTGAGTACAACTTGGCATCGTGCTTTGCTTCGATTCCATCTTCTTCTCCACCAACAACGCCGATTTCGATTTCAAGAATTGTGCGCGCAGCAACAGACTTTGCTAGAAGTTCTTTCGCAACTTTCATATTCTCATTCATGTCGACCGCAGAGCCATCCCACATGTGAGAACTAAAGAGAGGTTGCTTGCCATCTTTTACGCGTTGTGCGCCGAAATCAAGAAGTGGGCGCATAAAGCCGTCGAGTTTTTCTGCTGGGCAGTGATCGGTGTGAATTGCGATATTGACGTTGTAATTCTTTGCAACAACATGCGCGAACTCTGCGAGCGCAACTGCTCCATCAACCATGTTCTTTACCGTTGAGCCAGATGCGTATTCAGCACCGCCCCACGAAAATTGGATAATTCCATCTGATTCTGCTTCGGCAAATCCACGAATCGCTGCAATGACTGTCTGTGACGATGAGACGTTGATTGCGGGGTATGCAAATGCGCCAGCTTTCGCGCGATCTAACATCTGGGCGTAAATCTCAGGGGTTGCAATTGGCATATCTGACTCCACGGGCTCGGTTGCTCACATATATCTGGCGTGAGGTGTAATCCTTCGCCGAGCGCGTCATTGGGTCGACTTCGGGCTTACGGCTAATCCAACCACTTACCTGGGGCTATGAAAAATCGCCATGCGCCAGGGGTCAGAAACCTCTGGCAACATGGCGATCTTTACGCTCAGGGAGCGCTTATCTCCTGATCAGTTGGGGCTTTTCAGGGGTTGAGAGTCTTTTGTAGGAAGGCCATGAGGGCGGCGAGCAAGGCGGGGGTTCCCAAAATTTTAAGCAGAATTGCGAAGAAGGCAGTCAGCATTGTTATTTCCATTTCTATAGAAGTTCTATCGGAGTGTTTTGAGATAGTGGGCAAAAATAGAGAGTCCTAGTAACCTCAACACTTATGAGCGCTACTCCTGTTGATAGTTCTGGTGATTCCATTGAAAATCTCGGTTCAGAGAGCCGTACCTTTCCACCGAGCGCTGAGTTTGTAGCCCAAGCAAATGCCAAAGCTGATATCTACGATTTAGCAGAATCAGATCGCTTAGCGTTCTGGGAGACACAGGCGCGCGAATTAACGTGGGAGAAGCCCTGGGATTCCGTTCTTGAATGGAAGGCCCCATACGCCAAATGGTTTGTTGGCGGAAAACTTAACGCCTCATTTAACGCACTCGATCGACATGTGTTGGCAGGACGTGGAGATCGCGTCGCGCTTTTCTTTGAAGGCGAACCCGGTGATACCCGTGCTATTACCTATGCAGAACTTCTTCTTGATGTAAAGAAGGCTGCAAACGCGCTGATCGAAATTGGTGTCAATGCAGGTGATCGTGTGGCGATTTACATGCCGATGATTCCTGAAGCAGCAGTTGCGATGTTGGCATGTGCGCGTATTGGCGCTGCTCACTCTGTAGTCTTCGGTGGATTTTCGGCAGATGCACTTCTCTCACGTATCCAAGATGCAGATGCCAAAGTTGTAATTACAGCAGATGGTGGATTCCGCAAAGGCGCAGCATTTGCACTCAAGCCAGCAGTTGATGAAGCGCTTAAAGGAAAAACAAATGTTGAAAAAGTTCTTGTCGTAAAACGCACAGGGCAAGAGACTGCTTGGAATAACGCCACTGATATTTGGTGGGATGAGATTGTGAACCGCCAGAGCCCAGAACATGTTGCGCAGGCTTTTGACGCCGAACATCCGCTATTTATTTTGTATACATCGGGCACTACTGCAAAGCCAAAGGGAATTTTTCACACAACAGGTGGGTATTTAACTCAAGCAGCCTTTACTCATCGCGCAGTCTTTGATCTCAAGCCTGAAAAGGATGTCTACTGGTGTACCGCCGATGTTGGTTGGATTACCGGGCATTCCTATGTTGTCTATGGCCCACTTATTAACGGTGCTACTCAAGTGATGTATGAAGGCACTCCTGATACTCCGCATAAGGGCCGCATGTTCGAAATTATTGAAAAGTACGGCGTCACAATTTTGTATACAGCGCCAACACTTATCCGCACCTGGATGAAGTGGGGAGATGAATTCCCACAGGCCCATAATCTTTCATCACTGCGCTTACTTGGATCAGTGGGTGAACCAATTAATCCTGAGGCATGGATGTGGTACCGCGACGTTATTGGCGGAAACCGTTGTCCGATTGTTGATACGTGGTGGCAGACCGAAACTGGCGCGATCATGATTTCACCACTTCCAGGAGTAACTGCAACAAAACCGGGTTCTGCCATGACGGCGCTGCCCGGAATTAGTGCAAAGGTTGTCGATGACAATGGTGTTGCAGTACCAAACGGCCACGGTGGATATTTGATTTTAGATAAGCCCTGGCCATCAATGCTCCGTGGCGTCTGGGGTGAAGACGAGCGTTACAAGGAAACTTATTGGTCGCGCTTTGATGGAATCTACTTTGCTGGTGATGGCGCAAAACTCGACAATGAAGGTGCAATTTGGTTGCTTGGTCGAGTTGATGATGTGATGAATGTTTCTGGTCACAGAATCTCAACCACTGAAGTTGAATCGGCACTTGTTTCACATGCCGCAGTTGCAGAAGCGGCAGTAGTTGGAGCACAAGATGAAATGACTGGCCAAGGAATTGTGGCCTTTGTGATTTTACGTGCTGGGATTGATCATGCAAATGGAGAAGATCTCGTGAAAGAGTTACGCGCACATGTGACTAAAGAGATCGGTGCTATCGCGCGCCCGCGTCAGATTATGGTTGTAAATGAACTTCCTAAGACGCGTAGCGGCAAAATTATGCGCAGATTACTCAAGGATGTCGCTGAGAATCGCGCAGTCGGCGATGCAACAACCTTGGCTGATCCGAATGTGATGAAGCTGATCTCTGAAGGCCTACATTCAACTAAGGACGAAGATTAATTCCTTCTAGCTTCTGCTGGACAGTATCTTTTATTGAAGTAATCACACCTGGAAGATTGCTCTCAATCCTTGGATAGAGATCACTCCCTGCAATCGCATCTTTACCGCTCTGCCATGGTGACCATGTAAGAATCGCGCC
>JBIJAL010000046.1:0-8681 GCA_044345775.1 Candidatus Planktophila sp. | reverse complement strand
AATCCGCATGATCACCACAACCGTCGTGGTCTGCTACTTCTTGTAGGTCGTCGTCGTCGAATTCTTCAGTACCTCGCGAAGACAGATATCAATCGTTATCGCGCGATTATCGAAAAGCTCGGTATTCGTCGCTAATTAAGTAAGCACTGCGCCCCGAGGAGAGATGGTCCTCGGTAGTGGTTTCCGGATGTTTTCATCCGTGAACTTCGATCGAAGATACATTCCTACCTCGCTGCGGGCGCTGTAGAAATGGAGAGACCCATGGAGGGTCAAGACGTAAAGACAGCAGTAGCCGTTATCGATAACGGAAAATTTGGTAAGCGTGAGATTCGCTTTGAAACAGGGCGACTTGCAAAGCAGGCAGCAGGCGCTGCAGCGGTGTACCTAGATGATGAAACAATGATCTTCTCGGCGACAACTGCATCAAAGACACCAAAAGATCAATTCGATTTCTTTCCTTTAACAGTTGATGTTGAAGAGAAGATGTATGCAGTTGGCAAGATTCCTGGTTCATTCTTCCGCCGTGAAGGACGTCCATCAGAAGATGCGATTCTTACATGTCGTTTGATCGACCGCCCATTGCGCCCATCATTTATTAAGGGTCTTCGCAATGAAGTTCAGATCGTTGTGACTGTAATGGCACTTGATCCAGATCATATGTATGACGTTATTGCGATTAACGCAGCATCAATGTCAACACAATTAGCAGGACTGCCATTCTCTGGCCCAATCGGTGGCGTTCGCGTTGCTTTGATTGAGGGACAGTGGATTGCTTTTCCTAACCACTCACAGGTTGAAAACGCTGTATTTGATATGGTCGTTGCCGGTCGCATCAGTGGTGATGATGTTGCAATCATGATGGTTGAAGCAGAAGCTACAACTAAGACAATTGAACTCATCAAAAATGGTGGACCAACTCCGAATGAAGAAGTTGTTGCACAAGGCCTAGATGCGGCTAAGCCATTTATCCGAGTTCTCTGTGAGGCTCAGAGCAAGCTGGCGGCAGTTGCTGCTAAGCCAACTGCTGAATTCCCAGTCTTCCTTGATTACCAAGATGATGTCTTTGCAGCAGTTGAAAAGGCTGCAAAAGATGATCTTGCAAAGGCTCTGACAATCGTTGGAAAGCAAGAGCGCGAGACAAAAATTGATGAGATTTCGGCATCAACTAAGGAATCTGTTTCGGCTGCCTTTGAAGGCCGCGAGAAGGAAGTTCCTGCAGCATTCCGTTCGCTGACAAAGAAGCTTGTTCGCCAACGCGTATTGCGTGACAAGATTCGTATCGATGGTCGCGGACTTCGCGATATTCGTGCACTCTCTGCAGAGGTTGAAGTTATTCCTCGTGTTCATGGATCAGCGATCTTTGAACGTGGCGAGACACAGATTCTTGGAATCACAACACTTGCAATGCTTAAGATGGAGCAGCAGCTAGACACGCTCAATCCTGAAAACCATAAGCGCTACATGCACAACTACAACTTCCCACCATATTCAACAGGTGAGACCGGTCGTGTTGGAACACCTAAGCGTCGTGAAATCGGCCATGGTGCTCTCGCTGAACGTGCACTTATTCCAGTTCTTCCTACGCGTGAAGAATTCCCATATGCAATTCGTCAGGTCTCAGAAGCGTTGGGATCAAATGGATCAACCTCAATGGGTTCTGTCTGTGCATCAACTCTTTCAATGCTGCAAGCAGGCGTGCCACTTAAGGCGCCAGTTGCAGGTATTGCAATGGGTCTGATTTCAGATGATGTCGATGGAAAGATCGAATACGTTGCGTTGACAGATATCTTGGGTGCAGAAGATGCCTTCGGCGACATGGACTTTAAGGTTGCTGGAACAAAAGATTTTGTAACAGCTCTTCAACTTGATACAAAGCTTGATGGAATTCCAGCATCTGTTCTTGCTGGCGCTCTACTTCAAGCAAAAGAAGCTCGTCTTGCCATCCTTGATGTCATGAATGAAGCAATCGATGCTCCAGATGAGATGAGCAAATTTGCTCCTCGTATCATCTCGGTGAAGATTCCGGTAGATCAGATTGGCGCAGTGATCGGGCCTAAGGGCAAGATCATCAATCAGATCCAAGATGAGACGGGGGCAGATATCTCTATTGAAGACGATGGAACAATTTATATCGGTGCAGTTGACGGGCCATCTGCTGAAGCAGCACGCGCTCAGATCAATGCCATCGCAAATCCACAGATGCCAGAAGTTGGAGAGCGCTACCTCGGTACCGTCGTCAAGCTTGCAGCATTTGGTGCATTTATCTCATTAATGCCAGGTAAAGATGGACTTCTCCATGTCTCGCAGATTCGCAAGATGCATGGTGGAAAGCGAATCGAAAACCTTGAAGAGGTCATGAAGGTCGGCGACAAGATTCAGGTTGAGATCGGTGAGATTGACCCTAAGGGCAAGCTCTCTCTCGTTCCTGTTCTAGAAGACGGCTCAACTCCGGCTGCAGAGTAATCTAAGTACTCTCAATGTCAGTAAGACGTACTGTTCACGCTAGTGGCCTTCGTATCGTTACGGAAGAAGTTCCGTCGGTACGAAGTGCCGCAGTGGGAATCTGGGTCAATGTAGGTTCTCGTGATGAAACCCCGGCTGTGGCTGGGGCTTCTCACTTTCTAGAGCATCTTCTCTTTAAAGGAACAACTCGTAGAAGCGCGCTAGAAATCTCATCATCGATTGAAGCAGTTGGCGGTGAGATGAATGCATTTACAAGCAAGGAGTACACCTGCTTCTACGCTCGCGTAATCGATACCGATCTACCGATGGCAATTGATGTTGTTAGCGATTTAATCACCTCATCAATTGTGAGCGCACTCGATGTTGATGCCGAGCGCAAAGTAGTTCTGGAAGAAATCGCCATGCGCGATGATGACCCAAGTGACCTAGTCCACGATCTCTATGCCGAGACTTATTACGGTGACACTCAATTAGGCCGTCCGATCCTGGGAACAGTCGAATCAATAAAAACAATGTCGCGTAATGCTGTCTTTAACTATTACAAGAAGCGCTACCTACCCCAGGATCTTGTTGTTGCCGTTGCAGGAAATATTAAGCATAAAAAGGTAGTTGAAATGGTGGAGCGAGCGCTGAGCGCTGATGGATTCCTCGACGTCAAAGGGGCGCCACAGATTCGTGGCAATGAAACTCTGCGAAAGGCTAAGCAGAGTTCGGTTGGTCTCATCACTCGCAAAACCGAACAGGCACATATGTTTTATGGCATGGAGGGAGTTGCTCGCCATGATGATCGCCGTTTTGCGATGGGGATTTTGGCATCAGCTCTCGGTGGCGGCATGTCATCTCGCCTCTTTCAAGAGATTCGCGAAAAGCGCGGTCTGGCATATTCGGTCTACGCCTATGCCCAACAATTTGCCGGCTCAGGTCAGATCGGATTCTACGCAGGCTGTAATCCGACAAAGGCAATTGAAGTAATTGAAATTATCCGCGAAGTGCTCACCGATGTCGCAGATCATGGAATGACACACGAAGAGATTGATCGGGCTAAAGGAGCGGTTCGTGGCTCACTTGTGCTCAGCCAAGAAGATAGCGGTTCTCGCATGTCTCGAATCGGAAAAAATGAGATCGTCTACGGCCATGTCATGAGCTTTGATGATATTTTGAAAGAGATATCCAGCGTAACCCACGAAGATGTTCGTAAAGTCGCTAGCGAGTTTCTGACTAAAACGCCTACCCTTGCCCTAGTGGGTCCATTTAAGAGCGAGAGCACTTTTGAGAAGGTGCTCGCGAAGGGAAGTTACCGATGATCAACGTTGGAGTACTTGGTGCTCGTGGTCGTATGGGTGCAGAAGTTGTCAACGCAGTGAACGCATCGCCTGACTGTAAATTAGTCGCAGCTCTTGATCTTGGAGACTCACTTGATCAACTTCTTTCCAGCGGCGCACACGTTGTTGTTGATTTCACAACTCCTGATGCTGTGATGGGAAACCTTGAATTTCTCATCACTCACGGAATTCACGCAGTAGTTGGAACAACTGGTTTTGATGAGAAGCGGATGGCAACTCTTAAAACACTTTCTGCCGCCCATCCACAGGTAGGAATTTTGATTGCACCTAATTTTGCGATCGGTGCTGTATTGATGATGGAGTTTGCTGCAAAGGCTGCGAAATACTTTGAATCTGCAGAAATTATTGAATTGCACCACCCGAATAAAATTGATGCACCTTCTGGAACTGCTGCTCGTACAGCTGATTTAATCTCGAAGGCACGTAAAGTGGCGGGACTTGCCGCGATGCCAGATGCCACGACATCATCACTCGATAGTGCTCGCGGAGCACTTGTTGGCGATGTTCCAGTGCACTCAGTGCGCCTTCGCGGTTTGATTGCTCATCAGGAAGTTCTCTTCGGTGGTCCTGGTGAAACACTCACGATTCGCCATGACTCATTAGATCGAGCAGGCTTTATGCCTGGAGTTTTGTTAGGAATAAAAAGCGTTATCTCACGGCCAGGAGTCACATTGGGCCTTGAGCACTTTATGTAGGAGGAGAGAAATGTCATCACAAGAGATCACAATGTACTCAGCAGAGTGGTGCGGAGATTGTCGACGCTCTAAAAGATTGCTTGCAGAACTTGGCGTTGAGTACACACTCATTGATGTTGAATCAGATCCTAGCGCTGCAGCAAAAGTGATGGAGATTAACGGCGGAATGCAATCAATTCCTGTCATTGTCTTTAGCGATGGTACCCACCTCACTGAGCCTTCCGATAGCGACCTCAAGGCAAAATTAGAAGCCTTACAAATAATCTAGATCTATTGCAGGTGATAGAGCGCGGCTGAAGTTGCGGCGGCGCTGATCACCACCACAGCAAATGGTGCGCGCAGAATGAGTGCGATCACAGCAACAGCTAACCCAGCAAGACGCTGATCTATCACAAGAGTTTTCTCAGTTGTAAATGTCTGCACGGCAACAAGCGCGCTCAATAGCGCAATAGGAACCATCGAGTTTATCTTTAAGATTCGCGGATGGCTCAACCATCGCTCTGGGACGCTATGCCCCAGATATTTCAAGAGAAATGCAATCACACTGGTTGCAATTATTCCGATCCACATAGCGCTCATTGTTATCGCCATACTCGCCCCCGCAATCCAAAGAGCACTGCCAAGAGTGCGGTAGAGATAATCGGAACTCCAGCAGGGACATAGGGAGTAAGTGCTAAGGCAAGTGCGAGAGCACAGATTGCTAGTACTCGCTGACTACTTCCAGTAAGTCGTGGCCAGATCAGTCCAAGAAAAGCTGCTGGCACCGCAGCATCAAGACCGAAGGCAGCAGGATCACCCATTGCCTGTGCGCCAAGTGCGCCAATTAAAGTAAAGAGGTTCCAAAAAAAGTAGACACCAATTCCGGTATACCAAAACCCTTGCGCCATCGCGCGAGGACCGTTCTTCTCAAGTGAAATCGCAACACCTGTCGACTCATCAATAGTGAGCTGCGCGGCAATGACTTTTTTCAGACGTCGGGTGCGCAATAAAGGGGCCATCTGTAACCCATAGAGAAGATTTCTTGTTCCAAGAAGTGATGCTGTTGCAGTGGCGCTGAGTGCACTTCCACCAGAGCCCATCACTCCAACGAGAGCGAATTGGGAAGCACCTGAGAAGGTGAGTAGTGAGATCAAACAGCTCTGCAAAACCGAAAACCCGGCAGCCACACTCGCTGCGCCAAAGGCGATTCCATAAGCCCCAACAGGCAGAGAAACACTCAGAGATTGGGCAAAGGTGGCACGGTTCACGGAAGACACGGTGGCATTCTGCCCTAGATATCCGTGGCAGGGAAGAAGTAGATAGGTATGGTGCGACCATGGCTGAAGAAGTGATATTTCGTGATGATGTTTCTGTTGAATTAATTAAGGCAAGTGCCAGCGATGCTGATGTCATCTGGGCTGCACGAGTGTCAACTGCTGGCGAACAATCACTTGATGAGATAGGTGAAGATCCAGCACGATCTGCCGGACTCATCAATTATTTGGCGCGCGAACGTCATGGTTCACCTTTTGAACATACATCAATGACCTTCTTTGTCTCGGCCCCGATCTTTGTATTTCGTGAATTCATGCGCCATCGAATCGCTTCATATAATGAAGAGAGCGGCCGTTATCGCGAACTCAGACCAGTTTTTTACATTCCATCAAAAGAGCGCAAATTAGTTCAGGTTGGGAAAACAGGGGCGTATACATTTGAGGATGGAACACCAGAGCAATTTGAAATCTCTGTATCAGCGATGAAAGAAGCTTATCTCGTTGCCTACGATAGTTATATCAAGATGCTTGAGGCTGGCGTTGCTCGTGAGGTCGCTCGAGTGGTTTTGCCCGTTGCAACCTATTCGTCAATGTATGTGAGTATGAATGCTCGCGCACTTATGAATTTTCTTTCATTGCGTACCGCCCGTGAGGGTTCACACTTTCCAAGCTACCCACAACGTGAGATCGAAATGGTGGCTGAAAAAATGGAAGCGGAATTCGCCAAGTTAATGCCACTTACCTATGGTGCGTTCGAAAAGTCGGGGCGAATCGCACCATAAGTCCGCTGTAAATCTGCGCCGTCATTGAAAGGCGCAGGCAGGCACGGTAGGGTGTGTAAATGTCCATTAACGCCCCTTTCGGTCGCCTCATTACAGCAATGGTTACTCCATTTGCCAAAGATGGCTCGATCGATTGGGATGGCGTTGCAACACTGGCAAAGCACTTGGCAGATCATGGCCACGATGCGATCGCTGTCAACGGAACAACCGGTGAGGCCCCTACAACGAAGTCTTCTGAAAAACTCGAAATCATTAAAGTTGTTAAGAGCGCTGTAGGTTCACGAGTCAAGGTTCTTTCGGGTGCGGGCGATAATGAAACCTCATATACCGTCGAGCAGGCAAAGCGCTCTGCCGATGCTGGCGCCGATGGTCTTCTTATCGTTGCTCCGTATTACAACAAACCACCGCAGGCTGGAATCGAGGCGCACTTTAGGGCTGTTGCTGCTGCAACTGATCTTCCGATCATGATGTATGACATTCCTGGGCGTACAGGTGTTGAGATAGAGAGCGACACAATTGTGCGGCTCTTTGAATTACCAAATATCGTCGCCCTTAAGGATGCAAAGGGGAACCTTGCGGCGACCTCAGATGTCATTGCGCGTTCAGGTATTCCTGTCTACTCAGGTGATGACATTCTCAATCTGCCCTTTCTCTCAATTGGCGCAGTTGGCTTTGTCTCTGTCTGTGGTCATACAGTGGGCAATGAACTTAAAGAGATGCTTGATGCATGGTTTGCGGGAGATACTGCGCGTGCACTCGAAATTCATCAGAAGTTAATTCCAGTGTTCAAAGGTACATTTAAAACTCAAGGTGCGATTTTGACCAAGGCTGCCATGACATTAATGGGCCTACCTGGTGGCACCACTCGCCTTCCACTCGTTGATGCAACTCCTGCCCAGATCGCCACTTTGCGTGAAGATCTCATTGCAGGCGGAGTTGCTCTTGCTTAATTTGTTAGCGTAATGACGAATCCACATCCCGGCTTAGGCGCACCATCAAAGCTAGTAACAGGTGGAATGCGCATCGTCGCGCTCGGAGGAATTGCCGAGATCGGTCGAAATATGACTGTCTATGAGACAAAGGGCAAACTCTTAATCATCGACTGTGGCGTACTTTTCCCAGAAGATAATCAGCCAGGAATCGATTTAATTCTCCCTGACTTTTCTTATATTAGAGATCGCTTAGATGATGTCATCGCAATTGTTCTTACCCATGGCCACGAGGATCATATTGGCGCTGTTCCATACCTACTACGCGAACGTGGAGATATTCCCGTCTACGGATCGCCACTCACACTGGCGCTAATTACTGCAAAACTTAAAGAGCACCGAATTACTGCCATTACTCGTGAAGTGCGTGAGGGGATGACAGAAGATATTGGCCCATTCGAATTAGAATTTGTAGCCGTCAATCACTCGATTCCAGATGCTCTCGCTATCTCTATTCGAACAGATGCTGGGCGAGTGATTCACACCGGTGATTTTAAGATGGATCAATTGCCATTAGATGGGCGACTGACAGACTTGCGAACCTTTGCAAGAATGGGTGAAGAAGGCGTTGATATTTTCCTTGTTGATTCAACAAATGCAGATGTTCCTGGTTTCACGCCATCTGAACGTGAAATCATGCCAGCGCTACATCGCGTAATCGCTTCGACAAAGCGCCGCGTCATCGTGGCATCTTTCTCTTCGCACGTGCATCGTGTGCAACAAGTCATTGATGTGGCTGCGGAGAATAATCGAAAAATTGTCTTCATCGGTCGCTCGATGGTGCGCAATATGAAGATTGCCCAAGAGATGGGCTATCTCACCATTCCACCCAATATGGTCCTTGATTCAAAAGATCTAGAAACCTACGGCGATGATGTTGTACTGATCTGTACCGGCTCACAGGGAGAGCCGATGGCCGCTCTTTCGCGCATGGCAAATGGTGATCACCAGATACGAGTCGGTGAGGGGGATACGGTAATTCTCGCCTCTTCACTCATCCCAGGAAATGAGAATTCTGTATTTAGAGTAATTAATGAGCTGACACGCTTTGGTGCAAAAGTAGTACATAAAGCAAATGCGATGGTCCATGTGTCAGGACATGCCGCTGCGGGCGAATTGTTGTACTGCTATAACATCGTTAAACCAAAGTATGTAA
>JBIJAL010000119.1:0-2511 GCA_044345775.1 Candidatus Planktophila sp. | reverse complement strand
AGCGGTTCAATCAAGGTGTTGTCGAACTAATTACAGTAGCTGTCTCTGTAACAACAGGGACGGGAAGAACTGGAATAAGTGGAAGCGCAATTTTCCCTAAATATCGATCAAGGGTATCTCTAGCGATCTTTGATGCTGAATAACTGCGACTTAAGCGATCAGCGATGACAACAAATATGTATTCCCGATCTGCTGACTCAATATATCCAGCCAGCGTGACTGTTCCATTCAAAGTTCCCGTCTTTGCGCGCACTAAACCAACTGCTTGCGGTGCTGTTTTGATAAAGCGTTCATTGAGCGTTCCATTAATTCCACCTGATGGAAGACTATCGGCAACGAGTTTGTATTCAGGATTCTCATACACTTCAAGGAGAAGATCACCAAGGAGCTTGGCTGTGAGGCGGTTATCATGAGAAAGCCCGCTGCCATCTTTAACAACTAGCTTCGATGAGTCAATCTCCATTTCGGCTAAAACTTTCTTGAAAACTGCACGGATTCCGGTTGTGTTTTGTGGATATCCAGCAGATTTTGCAGCAAGGCGAGCCATACGCTCAGAGAGAATATTGTCGCTCCACTTCATAAAGTAATGAGTCATCTGCAGAACTGATGGTGAGATGCTATTGATGACAGGTTCTGAGACTAGATTTTGTGCCTCAAGTGAAGAGACCGACTTTACCGAGACAGACACTTTTTTATTCCTTAAATAAACTTTCATATTTCTAGCTTCACTGTCATAAATTCCGTTGTAGTAGATCGTCATCTTTTTTACGGGGAGACCAGCCGCTGCCTCTAGTTCAGCATGTCCGCGATAAGCCAAATATTTCAAGGATGTCTGCCCTAAGCGTTTTGCGTTATAGGCGTTAAAAGTTGTCCAAGGATCCATATCCCCTTGGATCACAACTGCATTCTCTTCCGTTGAAATAGATAAAGAAGTCTGGAAGCGCATCTTCGGATCCAGATATCGTGCGACAGAAGCGCCCGCCAGTAATTTAAGAGTAGAAGCGGGCTTGCGTGCTGCGGAAGAATTTGATTCAAAGACAACTTCCTTCGTACTGGCATCAATCAAGATCACGGAAGGGTTCTTTAGATCTGGATCCTTAACCAAATTTGTAAAGACGGTTACTGCCCGTACGGGATCAAAGGCAGATGTCGGCGCGCCAAGAAATACTCCACAGATCAATGCGGAGATAGCTATGCCGACAATTTTTTTCATCGCAGAGGGAATTAACGCCAGCCGTAAGCGATAAGAATGTTGAAGACCGTGAGTCCCATCATCACTGCAAAAGTTTTTTTGGAGTAAGTCTTTTTCTTCACGTTAACGAAGCCGATTGCAAGCAGAGCCAAGACGATCAAAAATTTGATTCCGACCTTCATGTGATTGATCTCTGTGTCATGTCCACCAGACCAGGTAAAGACCATCACGATTCCAGCGAGCAACGCGGTCGCTGTTGCATGGAGTACTCCTGGATTAAGGGTGCGTGGACTCTTCTTATATGAGATAACCAAGAGGGCGAGAATTCCAAGTATTGCCGCGAGGTGTACTGCAAATGCGACATAAAAAGCGATCTTCACAAAAACTCCATTCAGAAACCTAATATGCGTTTACGCGCTCCTAGTTTAGGGTGATCTCATGGAAATCAAGACCCCAGCAACTATCGGCCCCGGAGAATTCTTTCCTGTCGTAGGCGTGGGGCCACACGAGAAGCCTTGGCCAACTGGTGATCAATACGATCCTGAGTTACTTGAAAATGGCGATAGAAGAAATGTCTTAGATCACTATCGCTATTGGAGCGTTGAAGCGATTGTTGCTGATTTGAATACCAAACGTCACGGCTTACAGATTGCAATCGAAAATTGGCAACATGATTTGAATATTGGCTCTGTTGTAAGAACGGCAAATGCTTTTAATGTGAGTGCGGTACACATCGTTGGAAAACGCGACTGGAATAAGCGCGGTGCGATGGTGACTGATCGTTACTTAACTGTCATTCACCATCCGACGATTGCTGATTTTGCAACGTGGTGTTCAGAAAATAACTTACCGATTATCGGTATTGATAATGTGCCGTCGTCAAAACACTTGGAAGGTGCCCAACTTCCAGAGAAGTGTGTCCTTTTATTTGGACAAGAGGGTGCTGGAATGTCAGATGAGGGCGTTGAGGTGTGTAGTGTTTTATATGCAATCGAGCAATATGGTTCGACGCGTTCAATGAATGCATCGGCCGCTGGTGCAATAGCGATGTACCACTGGGCCTTGCAGCACTTACCTCGGCAACTCTAAATCTAGTTACCTAAGCTAGTTTCCCAAGCTAGTTACCCAAGCTAGTTACCTAGTGGCTCTTGTTCACCGTCAGTAAGAGAGTCACGAACAGTTGTGAGACGTCGCTCTATCTCTGCAGCCTCATCAATTCGACCAAGAGTTCTCATCACTTCAGCCATACGGCTTTCGATATCAACGATAAATTCAAAGTCTTTCGGCTCATCTTCAGCAATGATCTGAAGTACCCCATC
>JBIJAL010000118.1:0-2534 GCA_044345775.1 Candidatus Planktophila sp. | reverse complement strand
ACGAGATCCCATTTATTCATCACCAAGACAAGTGCTTTACCGGCCTCTTCCACCATTGTGATCACGCGCAAATCTTGCTCTGAGATTGGTTGAGATGCATCGAGTACAACTACAGCACATTCACATCGTTCAAGAGCTGCTTGAGTACGAAGTGTGGCGTAGTAATCAGTGCCACTGGCTTGATTTGCGCGCTTTTTCAAACCTGCGGTGTCAACAAATCTCCAAATAGATCCGCCAAAATCAATAAGTGAGTCGACCGGATCGCGTGTGGTTCCGGCAACATCATCAACAATTGATAACGCCTCACCAGCGAGTGCGTTAAGAAGACTTGATTTGCCAACGTTAGGACGACCGATCAATGCAATTCGTCGATATCCATCTTGTGATTGTGCCCCGCCGACTTCAGGCAGTTCTCTCACTATTAAATCTAAGAGATCACCGCTTCCACGACCATGAAGGGCCGAAACAAAACATGGCTGCCCCAGGCCTAAATTCCACAGCGCATGAGCATCTGATTCATCCGAATCTCCATCAACTTTATTTGCAACCAAAATCGTTGGTTTCTTGGCTTTGCGAAGCTCTTGTACAAGAATGTCATCTTCATCAAGGGCTCCTACATGGGCATCAACAACGAATGCGAGAACATCCGCTTCCTTCATTGCGAGCTCTGCACCGGCTGATACCTGTACTGAAATTCCGTCGGGCTTTGACTCCCATCCCCCGGTATCCATAATGATAAATCTGCGACCGTTCCATTCGCACTCGTACTGCACTCGGTCACGAGTAACTCCTGGTGTATCTTCAACGATCGCTTCGCGACGCCCAAGAAAACGATTTATGAGTGTTGATTTTCCGACATTCGGGCGACCTAGGATAGCCACGATCGGAAGCCCAAGAAGGTTTCGCTCCTTAAGAAGTTCCCAGATGCGTTCAATAGTTTCTTCAAGATTGAGTGTTGTTGAATCAACAATTACCGCATCACTTGCAGCGCTCAACGGGGAGACTGCTCTCGTTGAATCAACATGATCACGTTCGCTTAATGATTGACCCACAACTTGACTACCGTGTTCTGAACCGAGCTCGGCATCTCGTCTCTCCGCTCTCGCCTGTAGATCTGCAGTAAGAAAAACTTTCATGGCGGCCTTGGGCGCCACAACAGTTCCGATATCGCGACCTTCAACAACTATGCCGCGATCCGCTTTATCAATGATCGCGCGTTGCAGAGTAAGAAGTTCAGTACGAATTTGCGGAATCGCACTTATTGCGCTGACCGCAGCAGTCACGCGTTCAGTTCTGATCTCCTCTGTTACATCGGTATCACCGCAGAAGATCTGAGGATTCTTTGGATTAGAGATGAATCTAATCGGAGAGGTTTTCAACCCTTGCACAATGACAGAAGGTACTTGTGAATCCAAAGAGAGCGATAACCATGTGACCGCTCTATAGAGCGCACCAGTATCAAGATAATTCCAACCAGCCCTTGCTGCGATTTCACGCGAGGTACTTGATTTTCCGGCGCCGCTAGGACCATCTATTGCAATGACGATCATCTAGGAACTCTCTTCATTAATAATCACGAAAATCATCGGGCGCACACTTATGTAGCGCTCTTATTCTACCGAGAAGGATGAACCTTCCATCCCTCATGATGAAGATGCGCCATCACAGTTGGACCATCGCTGGGTAGAAATGAGAGTGTGATCAGACCTGTGTCTTGTCCTGGCGTGTGCTCGATGAGCAGATCTTCAATGTTTACCTCAATCTGGGCACACGATTCAATAATCGCCGCAAGTTGACCCGGTTTATCATCGATAACGATCGTGACGTTGAAGTATTCACGTGGTTGCCCGCCATGTTTTCCAGGGATGCGTGCCCTCCCCTGTCCACCGCCGGCGATAAAGGCCTGAGCGATCTCGCTCTCTTCGAGCCCTGCCAACAGGGAGGCAAGATCGTTTTGTAGACTTATCAATAATGGCTTAATGGCGTGAGCATTACCGGCGATAATCTGCCCCCATAGGACAGGATCTGAATCCGCCAAGCGAGTGGTATCGCGCAGACCGGCTCCGGCCAGCTCAAGGTCGGCGCTATCTGCTGACTCCAGGGTTCTCGCTAGAAGAGAAGCCACAATTTGGGGAAGATGGCTGACCTGAGCAACTGCCCTGTCATGATCGAAAGCGCTTCGGGTCATCAGCACGCCACCGCAGATCGCGATCACCTCTTCCACTCGGATAAGGAGATCCTGATCCACCCCTTCTCGTACGAGAACCCAAGGCCTACCTGTAAAGAGGTCCCCTCGCGCTGATTCGGGTCCGCTCACCTCGCGGCCTGCCATTGGGTGGGTGGGAGCAAATCGTGAATTCGTGAGTGAAGTTTTTGATACATCAAGTAGAGGTTTAGACTTTATGCTCGATATATCCATAACTCTCAACTCAGGGTTTCGTGAAATTTCCTGCGAAATCACCTCGATGAGCGCACCAGGTGGCGTGGCGATGATGCAGAGATCTTCAATCTCTCCCTCATTTGCCTCGCGCTCC
>JBIJAL010000045.1:0-8949 GCA_044345775.1 Candidatus Planktophila sp. | reverse complement strand
GTGATTGACATGCCCTTATTCTCCAACGTCTTGGCATATGCGTCAAGAGATGAGATAGCGATCTCACATTATGAGAGGGCGATTATTAGTCGCAGACCGCTCCACGGGAGGCCGAGCCGACGAGCTGAGTAAATTTATGCAGAACTCCGCGAGTGTATTGATGCGTCAGTGGCTTCCATCCAACCTTGCGGGCCGCTAACTCTGCTGGATCAACGAGAAGATCAAGGGTTCGATTGGTGATGTCGATGCGAACGATGTCACCATCTTTCACAAATGCGATCGGTCCCCCGTCGACAGCCTCTGGCGATACGTGGCCAACACAAAGGCCAGTTGATCCACCAGAGAAGCGGCCATCAGTAATAAGTAGCGTTGATTTTCCAAGACCGGCGCCTTTGATAGCGCCAGTGATCATCAACATCTCGCGCATTCCAGGTCCACCCTTTGGCCCTTCATAGCGAATGACAACTACATCGCCTGCTTGAATAGTTCCATCCTCAAGAGCATCCATCGCCGATTGTTCGCGATCAAATACTCGAGCAGGTCCTTCAAAGTTAGCAATACCGATTCCCGCCGTCTTACAGACAGCGCCTTCTGGTGTGAGTGAGCCACCCAAAATAGTGATTCCTACATCGGTAGAAAGTGGCTTATCAATAGCACGAAGTACTTCTCCGTCGGCAAGTGGTGGCTTAATGTCCGCTAAGTTTTCAGCCATAGTCTTACCCGTGACAGTCAATGTGTCGCCATGCAGATACCCAGCATCTAGTAATACCTTCAATACAACGGGAATTCCACCCACACGATCAACATCAGACATGACGAATTTACCAAAGGGTTTGAGGTCACCAAGAAGTGGAACCTTTGAACCGATACGGTGGAAATCTTCTAGCGTCAACTCAACTTCGGCTTCATGAGCAATCGCCAACAAGTGAAGCACCGCATTAGTAGAGCCACCTAGCGCCATCAAAACAGTGATTGCGTTCTCGAACGCTTTTTTGGTCAGGATCATGCGAGTTGTAATTCCGAGTTTGATGAGATTAACAACTGCCTCACCAGATTTAATTGCATAGGCATCGCGTCTGCGATCAATGGCAGGAGGAGCAGCAGATCCAGGTAGTGAAAGACCTAGCGCTTCTCCAATTGCTGCCATGGTATTTGCGGTAAACATTCCAGCACAGGCACCTTCACCAGGGCAGATTGCACGCTCGATTTCATCAACATTTTCTTTAGTGATGAGTCCACGAGCACATGCACCGACTGCTTCAAATGCATCAATAATCGTCACATCTCGTCCATCTACCTGACCAGGAAGGGATGAGCCTGCGTAGACAAATACTGCAGCCACATCAAGTCTCGCTGCAGCCATCATCATTCCGGGAAGTGATTTATCGCATCCTGCAAATGTCACCATGCCATCAAATCTTTCGGCCTGCATAACCGTTTCAACAGAGTCAGCAATAATTTCGCGCGAAACTAGTGAAAAGTGCATTCCTGAATGGCCCATCGAAATTCCATCAGAGACAGAAATTGTTCCGAACTGCATTGGGAATCCACCGGCGCTAATCACGCCTTCTTTAGATGCTTTTGCAAGCCGATCAAGTGAAAGGTTGCAGGGGGTGATCTCATTCCACGAAGATGCAATACCGATTTGCGGTTTGACCCAATCATCATCGCCCATGCCAACTGCACGTAACATTCCACGAGCGGGTGCTCTCTCGAGACCATCAGTGACAACTCCAGAACGCGGCTTCATCTTCGACATGAGATAACTCTAGTTCTTATGACCAAGGTGGCCAAGTAGAAGTTCGCGCACTCGCGCCGCATCTGCTTGGCCCTTTGTCTCTTTCATCACTGCACCAATAAGGGCACCCGCTGCAGGGATATGGCCATCTCGAACTTTCTGAGCAGTATCAGGTTGCTCATTACACACTTTTTCAATAGCAGCCATAAGTGCGCCATCATCATTGACAACTTTTATTCCACGTTTTGCTACAACCTCTGCAGGTGTTCCCTCCCCCGCAATCACACCTTCGACAACTTGGCGTGCGAGTTTGTCGGTGAGCTCACCCTTATTTACAAGAGCAACGATCTCTGCAACATCTGATGGTGTGATCGCAAGTTCTACAACAGAGATTTCTTTGTCGTTGGCGATTCGAGAAATTTCACCGAGCCACCATGAACGTGCCTTTGTCGGATCAGCGCCAAGTAGAACAGTTGCTTCCACAATATCGAGAACGTCAGCATTAACCATCGCAGCCATCTCTTTATCTGGGACGTTCCACTCTTGCTTCAGACGTTTTCTGCGCAATGATGGTCGCTCAGGAAGAGCCTTACGTAGCTCTTCGATCCAGGCAGCATCAGGTGCGACAGGGACAAGATCAGGTTCTGGGAAATAACGATAATCCTCGGCCTGCTCTTTTGAGCGACCAGAACGGGTGAGCCCAGTATCTTCTTGGAAGTGACGAGTCTCTTGCTTTACCTTCTCTCCTGCATCAAGAAGTTCAGCATGGCGAATCATTTCACCGCGGATAGCGCGTTCAACTGAGCGAAGTGAGTTCACATTCTTTGTTTCAGAACGTGTACCGAGTACATCAGATCCCATTGGCTTGAGTGAAACGTTGGCATCGCAGCGCAGCGAACCTTGCTCCATCTTCACATCAGAGACGCCAAGTCCACGCAAAATATCGCGAAGTTCAGCAACGTATGCACGCGCAACTTCAGGAGCGTACTTGCCTGTTCCCGGCACAATCTTTGTCACAATTTCTACAAGCGGGATACCGGCACGGTTGTAATCAAGGAGTGAGTAATCGGCTCCGTGGATACGCCCTGTTGCCCCGCCGACATGGAGCGACTTTCCTGTGTCTTCTTCCATGTGAACGCGTTCAACTTCGATGCGAAATTCTTTTGGACCTTCATCAGTATCTATCTCAACATCAACATAGCCATCAAAGCAGATCGGTTCATCGTATTGAGAAATCTGAAAATTCTTCGGCATATCTGGATAAAAGTAATTCTTACGAGCAAAGCGGCTATACGGTGCGATAGAGCAGTTCAGGGCCAAACCAATTTTGATCGTTGATTCAATCGCGCGGGCGTTAACGACAGGTAGAGCACCTGGAAAAGCTAGGCAGACTGGACACGTTTGCGTATTTGGCTCGCCACCAAATACCGTACTGCATGAGCAGAACATCTTTGACTCTGTATTAAGTTCAACGTGTACTTCAAGACCCAATACTGGATCGTATTTTGCGACAACATCATCGTAGGAAATAGCCATTACTTGCTACCTCCCAACGCTGGAGCCTTTGAAATTAAATGTCCGCCCCACTTCGAGACAAGCGCTGCTTCAAGTGCGCCACCAACTTGGTAGAGGCGATCATCACACATCGCTGGTGCCATGATCTGGAAGCCAACTGGTAATCCATCTTCTTCGGCAAGCCCTGCTGGAAGACTCATGCCACAAATACCGGCCAGGTTAACCGGAATAGTTGCAACATCACCAAGGTACATGGCAATCGGGTCGTTAGATTTTTCACCGATTTTAAATGCTGTTGTTGGGGCGGTCGGTGAGACAAGAACATCTGCCTGCGCAAAAGCCTTTGCATAATCTTGAATAATCAGTGTGCGAATCTTCTGAGCGCTTCCGTAGTACGCATCGTAATAACCTGATGAGAGAGCATAAGCGCCAAGAATAATGCGACGTTTTACTTCGTGACCAAAGCCAGCATTACGCGTTGCACTCATTACCGCTTCAGCAGATGCGCCATCGGTATCGCCCACTCGTAACCCGTAACGCATCGCATCAAAGCGAGCCAGGTTTGAAGAGCATTCTGAAGGGGCGATCAAATAGTAGGCAGCGAGTGCATACTCCAAACTTGGGCAATCTACTTCAACGATTTCGGCACCAAGGGAAGCCAGCACCTGGAGTGATTCATCGAAACGCGCTTGAACACCACCCTGGTATCCCTCACCTTGCAGTTGTTTGATGACACCAATCTTCATTCCCTTGACGTCACACTTGCGTGCAGCGGCAACTACATCTGGAAATGATCCATTGATACTTGTTGCATCCTTTGGATCATGTCCTGCCATCACATCATGTAAGAGAGCAGTATCTAAAACTGTGCGACCAAATGGGCCTGCCTGATCAAGGCTTGATGAATATGCGATTAATCCATAACGTGACACTGCGCCGTAGGTAGGTCGCACGCCAACAATTCCTGTCAACGCTGCAGGTTGCCTAATGGATCCACCTGTATCTGAACCAATGGCAAGTGGTGCTTGATACGCACTTACGGCAGCCGCTGAACCTCCGCTGGAACCTCCTGGAGTGCGGGATAGATCCCAAGGATTAAATGTTGGACCGTAAGCAGAATTTTCAGTCGATGAACCCATTGCAAACTCATCCATATTTGTTTTACCCAGGATGACAATGCCTGCATCTTTAATCTTTGAAACTACAGTGGAGTCATATTGAGGTTTCCACCCTTGCAGAATTTTTGATCCGGCAGTGGTTGGAATTCCCTCTTGAGTCAGTACATCCTTAAGCGCGAGTGGAACACCAGCAAGGGGATGGACCTTCTTACCTGCGCTGCGATCAGAATCAACGCGTGCAGCCTGTGCCAATGCACCTTCGGCATCAACGTATAGAAATGCTTTGACAGATGTATCAACCTCATTGATTCGATCAAGATGTGCCTGCGTTAATTGCGTGGATGTCACTTCACCCTTAACAAGGGCCTCTGACATTGCAGCAGCGCTCTGGGTAATCACTCTGCTTCACCAAGAATCTGTGGGACGCGAAAACGTTGCTCTTCTTGAGCGGGTGCACCCGATAGAGCCTGGTCAGGTGTCAGGCTCGGATGCACTACATCTTCACGAAATACATTTTTAATCGGCTGAGGATGAGACGTTGCGATGACTCCATCAAGATTAACTTCTTGTACACGTGCTACGGCATCAAGGATCACTCCAAATTGTGAGGCAAGACTTTCGAGCTCTTCCTCGCTCATTTCAATACGAGCAAGGCCAGCCAGTTTTGCTACATCATCGCGCGAGAGGCTACTCATGAGTGGAGTCTATAAAAAGAAGTGCTTATGAGCGAATCTGCCCTGTCCCAGTGACTACCCAGGTTGTTGTTGTCATGGCTTCTAACCCCATTGGCCCACGTGCGTGAAGTTTTTGATTAGAGATCCCGATCTCTGCGCCAAATCCCATCTGCTCGCCATCGGTAAAGCGTGTCGAAGCATTAACCATTACCGCTGCACAATCAGACATCGCAACAAATCTACGCGCACACTCTTTATCTTCAGTCACAATCGCTTCGGTGTGCTGAGTACCGTAGGTTGCAATGTGATCGATGGCACTTTCAAGTGAATCAACAACACCTACATTCATCTCAAGGACGCCATATTCAGTCCCCCAGTTTTCCGGAGTTGCCCGAGTGATATCAATATCAAGACTTTTTGCGATTGCTTCAACGTGCTCATCACCGTGAAGAATAACTCCAGCACCTTTAAGTGAACTCAACATCGTTGGCAGGAATGTCTGCGCAATAGATTTATGGAGCAAGACCGTTTCGGCAGCGTTACAGACACTGGGCCTATGTGTCTTTGAATTCATCACGATCGGTAACGCTTTAGCTAGATCGGCAGAGGCATCGATGTAGACGTGGCAGACACCAGCACCGGTTTCAATTGTTGGCACCGTTGCTTCATCGACAACCATGCGAATAAGTGAGGCGCTGCCGCGCGGAATAACCAGATCAACTTTTCCACGGGCAGTAAGTAGAGCGGTCACTGTTGCTCGATCATCAGATGGGACAAGCTGAATCACATCAGGAGAGATGGTTGTCTTTGATAGCGCTGCTCTCATTACATCAATGAGAACTTTATTGCTCGCCTCGGCCGAAGATGAGCCGCGAAGAAGGGCGGCATTTCCTGACATCAATAAGATTACTGCCGCATCTACGGTCACATTGGGACGAGCTTCGTAGACCATTCCAATAACACCAAATGGAACACTTATTTGCTCGAGTTCAAGACCATTGGCAAGAGTTGATTTCTTTAATATGCGGCCTAGTGGATCTTCCAGCGCAGCAACCTGGCGCGCACCATCTGCGATTCCGGCAATTCTCTCGCGCGTGAGCAGTAAACGATCCTGCATCTGCGGATGCATTGAATCTGATTTAGCTCGCTCAATATCCCGACTGTTTGCGGTAATGATTTCATCGGTGCGCGCATCTATCTCCTCTGCAATTGCACGAAGTGCCTGGCGACGTTGATCTCCTGTCGAGGCCGTCAAAGTGCGCGCAGCCGTGCGGGCTGTGAGAGCTAGCCCTTCGACAATTTCGCGTGCATCCATAGGAATAAGCCTAGCGCCCGATACCCTAACCCGGTGCGCAAAATAATTCGTAACATAGCGATTTCAGTATTTGTTCTCTATCTAGGCCTCTTTGGTTTGACCAAGGTAATTCGATATCCCGAGCCAGTTGCTGCAATTCGGTTAGGGCTAGCGCCGGCGTCGAAGACTCCCGATCTCATGCCAGCGCACATCATTAAAGGTGCACCTTCGGCCGAATCTGCCTGGATTACTGGTGATCTAGAGATAATTGAAGAAGTAATGTGGCAAGGAAATAAAGTCTCGTTCCAAGAATTTCTAGATGCGACTCAAACAAATGCCTTCATTGTCATTAGAGATGGAAAGATCACCTACGAGAAGTATTTGAATGGAAAGACCGAATCCACTGTCCTGCCCTCTTACTCGGTAGCAAAGACAATGACGGCCCTTGTTATTGGCCAACTTGTAGATGAAGGAATCCTGGACGAAGAGAAAACCTTTGTTAGCTATCTACCTCGATTCAAAGCGGGAACATCTTTTGACTCAGTAACAATCAAAGATCTACTAGATATGAAGTCCGGTATTGGCGTCTCTGATAACTATCCATCTGGCCCATCTGGATGGGGTGTTGCAATTGCTCAGATGTATGCCACGACAGATATGAATTTCTTCCTCAATAACAATAGAAAGATGCGGGAAGAGCCAGGAACGTTTGCAGAGTATCGAAGTGTGAATACACAGATGCTGGGCTTGATTATCCAAGAGGTAACAGGAAACTCTTTAGCCGATGAGTTCAGTGAAAGAATTTGGAAGAGAGTCGGTGCTAATTACGATGCCACCTGGAATGTGGATAAGGTCGGCGGGCACGAGAAAGCCTTCTGCTGCTTTAACGCAACGGCACGAGATTACGCTCGTGTTGGCCTGGCGCTCATGAGTGGGAAGCCTGATATCGCAAGCCAAACATGGAGTGAGCGCCTTTCAACATCTGTAGTCACTCTTGATTACGGCTGGGGATATAGCGCACAGATGTGGCATCCCTATCCTGGGATAAATCTGATGATGGGCCTACATGGTCAGTACATCTATCAGGATAAGGCGACTCAGACTGTAATCGTAAAACTCAGTGATATGCCGACAAACGCCGATGGCATAAGTGTTGATATTGCAGCGGTGTTAAAGGAGATATCAGAGAAGAACTAGATCATCTCGGTGCACGAGTTCGCGTTCGTACTCTGCACCAAGGGATGCTGCTAGCTCTTTTGTAGATCGACCCAGCATCTGTGGAATTTCAGCAGAATCAAATGCGACAAGACCACGCGCGATAACTTCACCACTTTGGGAGACAAGCTCGACAGTATCCCCTGAGATGAATTCACCGCTCACACTCGTTACACCGGCTGGAAGGAGAGAAACACCGCGCTCACGGATCGCCTTCACTGCACCATCATCTAAAACTAGGCGACCCTGTGGAGTCGATGCGTGAGCCAGCCAGAGCAGACGAGATGTTGTGCGGCTTGCCTGCGAGTGAAAGAGAGTGCCAACTTTTTCACCAGCGATCGCCTCCGATGACTGTGCAAGAGATGTAAGCACCATTGGAATTCCAGCACTTGTTGATATTCGCGCCGCTTCCACTTTAGTCACCATTCCCCCGCTGCCAACTCCGGCAGAGCCCGCGCCACCGAGAGAGATTGATTCGATATCTGACATTGAAACAACTTCGTGGATTGCCTTAGCGCCGGCTTGTGATGGTGGTGCGTCGTAAAGAGCATCAATATCAGAGACAAGAACAAGAAGATCAGCGCCAATGAGTAAAGCGACAAGTGCTGCCAGGCGATCGTTATCGCCAAATCGAATCTCTTGAGTTCCAACAGTGTCGTTTTCGTTAATGATTGGAACAACGCCAAGTGAGAGAAGTTTTGCAAGAGTTTGGTGTGCGTTCTGATAGTGCGAGCGACGCACAATATCTTCTGTCGTAAGCAGTACTTGAGACGAAAGAATAGAGTGAGACGTAAATACTTCGTTGTAGCGAGCAATCAATAAACCTTGCCCGACCGATGCTGCTGCTTGCTGGGTGGCCAGATCCTTTGGGCGAGTTGTGAGCTTCAGTGGCGCTAGCCCTGCCGCGATGGCACCTGAAGAGACTAGAGCCACTTCAGCTCCGCGCGCTTTCAGCTCTGCAATAACGCTGACGATTTTCTCAACCGAGGATGCATCTAATTGAGATCCTGCTGTTCCAGTAAGAGATGACGAACCAATCTTGATAACAATGCGCTTAGCTGAAGTCACATATGTGCGATCCATAGCCTTACTCTTTCACCCGCGGAGTATGAGGATCTTCAACGTTGTACTCCCATTGCTTGGCAATCTCATCATCGCTGAGCTGATCGATGACACGTTCTTCAACAATCCATGTTGACTCAAGACGAGAATCTTCGCCTCGTCTATGTAGGTGTCCTGCAAGTTGCTCGGCTCCTGCCTCAATCGTTGGCTCCCAATCAAAGATAATTTGATCTTCGCCATCCCCGATGCGAACTTCACTTCCAGCAAGAGCACCCTTTTTAAAGAGTTCTTTTTCAACTCCAAGTTGCGCCAGGCGGTCTGCAAGATAGCCAA
>JBIJAL010000116.1:0-2543 GCA_044345775.1 Candidatus Planktophila sp. | reverse complement strand
TCAAGGTACGGATGCGCACTGCGTCCTAGGATCTCTCCTATTTTTCAGGGCAGACTGCCAAACTTAGTGCATAGCGCTAGGCACGGTCAAACCGGCTAGATAGGCAGAAAGTGAGGAAGAGATGCTGTACGGCCCCCAAGTGTGTCAAGGGGTACGTTCCACAGCAAGGAGCGTAACTATAGGGGTGGCCAGTCTGGGGGTCAAATCGGGGTCTTGGGATGTGGCTCTCAGGGGCTCAGAAGTGCAAAATGTAGAGAAATCGATGTTTTTGAGCGTAAATAATTGCCTTTTCGCCCCCTCCGAGAAACCCTAAACGAGTTCGACTGCGGCTAGATCGCGCTTTCCTTTACGCAAAACTGCATATTTTCCGCATAAAAAGTGGCTTTTCTCGAGGCGGAAATCCTCCCCCGAAATCTTCTCATTATTGAGATATGCGCCACCTTCTTTAACGATGCGGCGAGCAGCAGATTTGGAGTCAACAACCCCCGTGGCTGCCAATAGATCAACCCACGTAGGGATTTCTTCGCTCGCTGAAATCTGAAAACGAGGTAATTCGCTCAATGCACTCGCTAGCGTTTTCTCATCGAGTGAAGTGAGATCGCCTTGACCGAAGAGAGCCTTCGCAGCTTCTTCTACACGTGCAGATGTTTCCTCGCCATGGATAAGAGCGGTGAGTTCACGTGCAAGTGCGCGATGAGCGTTACGTGCACCAGGATTTTCGTTATGTTCCTTTTCAATCTCTTCGATTTCTTTGCGTGACTTGAATGAAAATACCTTGAGGAAATTGATGACATCTTTATCGTCTGAGTTCAACCAGTACTGGAAGAAGGCATATGGTGACGTCATTTCTGGATCTAACCAAACACTTCCACCTGCAGTCTTACCAAACTTAGTTCCATCAGCTTTTGTGAGAAGCGGAACCGTTACGGCATGCCCACTTCCGCCTTCTATCCGACGAATCAGATCAAGACCGGCAACAATATTGCCCCATTGATCTGATCCACCAAGTTGAAGTGTGCAGTTATTGCGACGATACAGTTCAAGGAAATCAAATGCCTGTAGTACCTGATATGAGAATTCCGTATATGAAATACCACCTTCGAGACGGTTGGCTACCGAATCTTTAGAGAGCATTTGATTGACGCTAAAGTGCTTACCAATATCTCGTAGAAATTCGATGGCAGAAAGTGGTGAAGTCCAATCAAGGTTGTTAACTACAACCGCCGGATTTGCAGCCACTTTAAAGTCGAGAACTGAAGAGACTTGAAGCTTGATTCGATTGACCCATTGTTCAACTATTTCGCTGCTATTGAGGCTGCGCTCTTCGTTACGACCGCTGGGATCGCCGACTAAGCCAGTGGCTCCCCCAACCAATGCGATGGGATGGTGACCTGCCAATTGGAAGCGACGAAGAACAAGAAGAACGACGAGGTTACCCACGTGAATACTTGGTGCGGTCGGATCAAAGCCAATATAGAGCGTTATCGGCTTCTCTAGGGCGGTAGCAAGTTCCTTCTCATCGGTGGTCTGTGCAATTAGCCCACGCCAGCGCAGGTCATCAAGAAATTGACTCATGCGCTCATCATGCCTGAAAAGGCCTTGGACTTGGCGGAGAAATTCGCTTCAAATGCGCTGACTTCACTTCTGAGAATAGCGAGCTGGCGACCAAGGGCCGCTGGAGCCGTTCCACCATAGGTAGTGCGCGAATTAAGAGCGCCTTCCACTGTGAGAACGCCACGGATCTCGGAAGTGAGGGAAGGATGAATAGCCGAGAACTGAGTATCTGAAATTTCATGAAGTTCGATTTGGTTCTTCTCGGCAAGTGCAACACATTGTCCAGCCGCTTCGTGAGCAATCGCAAAAGGAATATGTGCGCGAACGAGAAAGTCTGCAATCTCTGTTGCTAATGAATATCCCGTTGGCGCGGACGCGGCCATCTTTGTACGATCGAATTCAGTGGTGGCGACCATACCTGTAACTGCTGGGAGAACAAGGGTCAAAGTATCGAAAGAATCAAAGAGTGGTTCTTTATCTTCTTGCAGGTCGCGATTGTAGGCAAAAGGTAGCCCCTTAAGCATGGTGAGAACTCCGGTGAGATTTCCTACTAATCTTCCCGCCTTCCCACGTGCCAGCTCAGCCATATCTGGATTCTTCTTCTGCGGCATAATCGACGAACCAGTTGAGTAGGAGTCTGACACCTTCGCCCAACCAAACTCAGTAGTTGCCCAAATACACCACTCTTCACCGATACGTGAAAGATGAACTCCTACCATTGAAATAATAAAGAGAGCCTCAGCAACAAAATCTCGATCTGAAACGCCATCAATGCTATTACCTGCACTCTTCTTGAAACCCAGCGCGGTAGCAGTAGCCTCTGGTGATAACGGTAGAGAAGATCCTGCAAGCGCTCCTGAACCTAGCGGACTTACAGATGTTCTGACTAACCAATCGTCAATGCGATCTAAATCTCGGTTAAATGCATGTACATGTTTTGCAAGCTCGTGACCGAAAAGCACAGGTTGCGCATGCTGCATATGCGTGAA
>JBIJAL010000115.1:0-2569 GCA_044345775.1 Candidatus Planktophila sp. | reverse complement strand
TAGATAGATAGCAATTGAGACTTGATCTGTAAAGATCTTCTCTTCTCCTTGTAGAAGTGGTCCTTTATATAAGGTCTCTCCTGATGCAACCACATGGATTCTTGAATCCCCGCGAGCACCAGAAATTACAAGTGTTACTCCTGAAGCTGTAGGTGTGACTTCTGTTGCTGCCGCAGGAGTTTGCGAAGGAGCGATACTAGATGAGACAGATGGTGAGGGTGCTTCACTCACTACTGGCGCAATGACATCCTGAACTTCAGAAGTATCAAGGGCGAACTGCACAACTCCGATGAGTACAACTATCGAAAGTGATGCAGAGACCAATACCTTCCACGACAAACGTCGATTCTCACTCTTCATAGCCGCTGCATTGTTATCAACTAGTTGCGAATGGATAGATCGTGAATCCGTTGAATGGTTGGCATCAAAGAGTTCGATGAATTCCGAAGCGGATGAGTGAGTTGCCTTAGCGATATTTTTTAAATGGCCCCTGGCGTATGTGTCGCCACCGCATTGGCTGAAATCATCGTTTTCCATCGCGACCAGCAACCGTGATCGCAGAACAACTATCTGTGCGAGTTCGTCGATACTCAAGCCCGCGTCTTCGCGTGCTTGTCGTATCACCTCGCCTAGTGTCATGTCACCAACAATCTCAAGAATTTTGGGGTGAGAACTCTCGCCACACTCCAAAGTGTAGGGTGATGGTGACCAATCAAACCAGATCAGATCGGGTGATATTTTTGGGCTTAAGGGTGAGACTAATAATCGCGGAGAGTTGCCAAGACCGAATCTAGCTCTTCAGGCTTGATCATCACCACACGCGCCTTGGAACCTTCAGATGGACCCACGATTCCGCGCGACTCCATGAGATCCATTAAGCGTCCTGCCTTAGCAAAACCTACTCGCAGTTTACGTTGCAACATCGATGTCGATCCAAATTGGGTTCCAACAACTAACTCGACCGCCTGACAGAGAAGATCAAGATCGTCGCCAATTTCTTTATCTATCTGCTTACTTGTTACAGGTGCCGCTGTGACATCTTCTCGATAACGCGGAGATAACTGCTTCTTTACATGGCCCACGATTGCTTCAATTTCGCGCTCTGAAATATATGCGCCTTGAATACGAATCGCACGCGATGTCCCCATCGGAATAAAAAGACCATCACCTTGGCCAACGAGTTTTTCTGCTCCAGGACTATCCAAAATAACTCGACTATCTGCCAGCGAAGACGTTGCAAATGAAAGACGTGAAGGAACGTTTGCTTTAATCAAACCTGTAACGACATCAACACTTGGACGCTGTGTTGCCAGGACTAAGTGAATGCCGGCAGAGCGAGCCAGTTGGGTAATGCGAACAACAGATTCTTCAACTTCACGGGCTGCAACCATCATCAGATCTGCAAGTTCATCAATAATGACTAACAAATATGGATATGGCTCAACAACACGGTCGCTACCTTCAGGAGGTTTTACCTTACCTGCACGAACAGCCTTATTGAAGTCATCGATATGTCTAAATCCAAAAGTCGAGAGATCTTCATAGCGTAAATCCATTTCACGTACTACCCATGTCAGCGCATCTGCTGCCTTCTTTGGATGAGTAATGATCGGTGTAATGAGATGCGGAATCCCCTCATATGCAGTTAACTCCACACGCTTTGGATCAATCAATACCAACCGAACTTCATCGGGAGTTGCCCGCATCAAAATTGAGGAGATCATCGCGTTGATCATGGAGGATTTTCCAGCGCCGGTTGCGCCAGCGACAAGCAAGTGGGGCATCTTCGCTAGATTTGCACAGACGAAGTTACCTTCAACATCTTTACCGAGAGCTACAAGCATGGGGTGATGATCTTGTCCAGCGACAGAAGAGCGCATTACATCACCGAGTGCAACAATTTCACGATCGGCATTTGGAATCTCAATTCCTACCGCTGACTTTCCAGGAATCGGAGAGAGAATACGAACATCACTGCTAGCTACTGCATAAGAAATATTCTTCGCTAGGGCTGTAATACGTTCAACTTTGACTGCATTTCCAAGTTCAACTTCATAGCGCGTCACCGTTGGCCCGCGCATGAAACCAGTCACTTCAGCATCAATCTCAAACTGTTTAAAAACCTCTGTCAGTGCCGCAACGACTGTCTCATTAGCCTTGCTCTTACTTTTTGCTGCTGGACCAGTGCGGAGAAGATCTTGTGGCGGTAACTCATAGGTTGAATCTCCTGTGAGAAGAAGTTGTTCGATCCGTTTTCCAACCCCTGAACCTGCTGCAGGTATAACTGATGTGAGCGGTGGACGCGGTGTCTCCACCGTAAATTCTTGATCAAACTCTTCCTCATCCATCTCATCTTCGGCCGTATCTTCATGCCATGCAACAACAGGGGTATCAAAGGGAGGGGTATCTGTTATCTCAAACTCTTCCTCTGTACGTTCTGGTCGTTTCCTCCAGATCCACGCAAAGATTGAACGAATCTTACTGAGAACGGTGGAGAACGGTGTAGCGGTAATAATTAACAAACCAAAGAGGAAAAGAAGTACAAGGAATGGACGAGCCAAGAGATCTG
>JBIJAL010000114.1:0-2573 GCA_044345775.1 Candidatus Planktophila sp. | reverse complement strand
GAGAGGCGGTCCACTTTGATCCAGGGGTTGGATTGAGTGGAATGAGATTGACGTGGGCGTTACGACTTTTAAGCAGACGCCCCAATAAATCTGATCGCCACGATTGATCATTGATATCTCTAATCAGTGCGTACTCGATCGAATATCGACGTCCAGTCTTCTTTTCGTAAGCGTCGGCCGCTGCTAAGACCTCGCGCACATTAAATCTGTTATTAATTGGGACCAAGGTATCGCGCAGTTCATCATCAGGGGTGTGCAGTGAGACTGCCAAGGTGCAGTTAATGCCCTCATCCATCAGCTTTTCAATTCCGTTAACCAGGCCCACCGTTGAGACAGTCACAGAGCGTGCGCTAATTCCAAGACCATCCGGATTGGGATCTGTGATGTTATGAAGTGTGCGAACCACTGCGTTGTAATTTGCTAGCGGTTCGCCCATTCCCATAAAGACAATATTTGATAATCGAGTCGGGCCACCAGGTAGCTCGCCGTCTTGACAGGCACGCGCTGCAGCGACAATCTGTTCTGTAATTTCACCAGCTGTGAGATTTCGCGTAAGACCAGCCTGACCGGTGGCGCAGAATGGACAGTTCATTCCACATCCTGCTTGAGATGAAATACAGACAGTGACGCGATCGGTGTAACGCATCAGAACAGATTCGACTAGAACTCCATCGTGGAGTTTCCATAAATCTTTTCGTGTCATTCCCCCATCAGTTGTACGGGTGGTCACAAGTTCAACAAGTTTTGGGGTCATTGCCTCTGCGATTGATTCGCGCTGATCGGCCGGGATATCACTCCACTGTTCCGGGTTATGTGAAAGGTGGGTGAAGTAATGTGTCGCTACTTGTGATGCGCGAAAAGGTTGAAAGCCAAGTTCGCCTGCCCACGCTTTGCGCTCGGCTGGTGAGAGATCAGCTAAGTGCTTAGGTGGCTTCTTCTTCTGAACTGGTTCATCAAAAACTAGAGGAATTTCAATCATGAAAACCTTTTGACAAGTTCAAGTGCGATATAGATTGCAGGGGCGGAAAAGATTGCAGAATCGATCCGATCAAGGACACCGCCGTGGCCAGGCAACAATGTGCCCATATCTTTTAAGGACATATCCCGCTTCATCGCACTTTCGATGAGATCACCACATGTCGCTGTGAAAACCGTCATTAACCCTGTCGCGATTCCGTAGCGATAGTCGCTCTCTAAAATGTAGTGAAAAGCCAGCGCCCCACCGATAGATGTTGCGATGATTGAACCGATCAAGCCTTCAACAGATTTCTTGGGGCTGATATTTGGTGCAAAACGATGCTTACCAATCAATACCCCGACGAGATAACCGAATGTGTCATTACAACCAATAAGAACGAGAAAAGTCATTACCGCTGCTAAGCCATTATCGGGACGCGCGATCAAGATAATGAATCCGCCGAGAAAGGGAAGGTAGAGAAGGGCAAGGGCGGTAGAGCTTGCGCGCTTAATAAAGTTTTCAGTTCCGTGCCGCAGTGAGAGGAGAAGAATGGCGGTGAAGCTTGCTCCAGTGGCAACAGCCAAGCCATTGATTCCGGCAAACCAGGTTGACATCGAAATTGCGAAGACTGCTACGGCCAAAGTTCTAAATGAGTTTACAAATCCAATAGATGTGAAGGCACGAGAGAGCTCTCGAATAGCCAAGACCAAAGCGATCGAGACAAGACCTGCAAAAATAACCCGCTCAAAGACAAGTGATACCCAGATAAGTGCGATCAAACCAAGTCCGACAATGATCGATGGCAGCAATTTGCGGCCCGCGCGCTTATTTATCGCCTCGTTTATGGAATGTAAATCACTCACAGGGATTAAGGAACTCTCTAGACCTCGAGAAGTTCAGTCTCCTTATGTTTGAGCAGCTCATCGATCTTTGCCACGTGATCGGAAGTGACTTTCTCTAACTCTTTCTCGCCACGTGCCACATCATCTTTACCAATATCGCCATCTTTCTCTAACTTTTCCATCGCTTCCTTTGCATGGCGACGAATATTGCGCATTGAAATCTTGGAATCTTCCGCCTTTGTCTTTGCAACCTTGATGTAATCCTTACGGCGCTCTTCAGTCAGTTGTGGAAAATTCACTCGGATTACGACTCCATCAGTCTGCGGGTTAACACCTAGATCTGAATCACGGATCGCCTTTTCAATCCCAGTCATCGCACCCTTATCGAAAGGTGAAATAACTGCCATACGTGGCTCTGGAATCTGAATCGTTGCCAACTGAGACAAAGATGTGTAGGTACCGTAGTAATCGACCATAATTTTATTGAACATCGCTGGGTGGGCGCGGCCGGTACGAATAGCACCGAAGTCATCTTTAGCGACCTCAACCGCCTTATTCATCTTCGATTCAGCATCGGCTAAAAGCGTTGCTATATCTGCCATGGCTTTTCCATCCCGTCAGTAGAGGTCTTAAAGGTATCAACTTGTTGCTTATGCAACGAGCGTTCCGATCTTTTCGCCACGCACAGCGCGACCAATATTGCCTGCCGTCATGAGGTCAAACACCACAATTGGGAGGGCATTTTCGCGACAGAGGCTAAATGCTGCAGCATC
>JBIJAL010000120.1:0-2575 GCA_044345775.1 Candidatus Planktophila sp. | reverse complement strand
TGCTTTTTCACATGAAGCTGATGCGCTCTCCGTTGAGTCGCTACTTGAACACGCTGAAATTCCGAATGCAAATGCAACGGTCAACGCAATTACTAATCCATTACGAATTTTCATACTAAGCCTTTCCTAGGAGGGTAATACCCCGCAAAGGCTAATAACGACCCTGAGCCCTGTCTAGTTGCAAGCCAATCGCATTACATAGTGAGATGCGCGCCCGCGTGTTCAGAGAAGTACACTTGCTCCTCAACGCTCAATCACGATTTCGCCCATAGGGAGAGCAACGCATTCATGCCGATCATCGCCCATCTTCATACCGAAGATATCGCTAGACCAGCACTCGTCCTTGTGCATGGCTTGGGTTCGGCTGGCACAATCTGGAAGAGTCTCATCCCGCAACTGACAGAGCATTTCAGTGTTTACGCACTTGATCTGCCGGGCCATGGCGTTGCAGACTTTCATTCTGAAGAGAAATTTGATCCGAAATCACTGGCTCACGCCATCGTTGCCGAATTAGAAAATACCCACGGTGTTCAGCAGATGCATGTGGCAGGAAATTCATTAGGTGGATGGATAGCACTTGAAATGGGTGCAGTTGCACCCGAGAAGGTAAAGAGCATTACCGCGCTTGCACCTGCCGGTCTCTGGCATCAACCACCTAAGCATTGGTATCCACCAAGTATTGATGCGCGGATTCTCGCCAAGATCTCTCGCCACTTTATGACACTGGCTTATCGAATCGCACCACTTAAGGCACTCGGCTACAAAAAGATTACCCACCTATGGCGAGAGCTCAGCTTTGAATCTTGTCGAGACTCTGTTGTAGCGATGGCCCACTCGCGCGGGTACATGCCAATGTGGAATGGGGCGCGCGGTCGAAGGTTCGAATCCGACATTCCTGCCCATATCAATACTTCGATTATCTTCGGTGATTACGATTTAATGCTTCCAGAAGATGTTGCGCAAGAAAAGACAGTTGCGCCGGCACACTCCAATTGGATCATTGTGGAGAATTGCGCCCACGTCATTATGTGGAATTACCCAGATCTCACCGTTGATTTCATTAGGAGAACTGCGAGAGCGGTTTAGAAAGCTCGGATTGGTCGGATGGAGTGGGCGGCGCTCTTATAGCTGAGGAGTTGGTCGTCAATGACATTGAAGTACTGGTACCACGCGACGTTCGTACCTGCTTCAGAGGAGGACCAGTAGGTGTTGCCCACAAATCCTTCTGCACCTATTCCGGAATTGCTCGTTCCGCCCGCACAAAGCGTAGTTAAGGTAGTTAAAGCAGTTCCAGTAATGCCTCTTTGCCATTTACACATCTGATTGAGCTCGTCCACGGATGGCAAGTACCAATCGTCAAAGAGAACACCAGAAACTGTGACGGTGTGTGCATCTGCTAGAGCTGCAGCAGAGGTTGCCGTGTCGGTATTTCCTTGCAGGATAATTGCTCGGGTATTGCGATAACCCCAACCGATTGCAGTTGCTGTTGCAGTTTCTGGTGAGGTGGGATTGTTAACAGCGGTTTCGCTCTCGCTGATCTTTGACCAAGTACCGAGCGGGTCAGTCCCCGTATTCCAACCACTCGGAGCTGCCTCGAGATATTTACATGTCGCTGCGCGAGTTGGCCCACAGGCAAATGGTGTGGTCGCAACATAGAAAACCGTTCCACCACCAGGGCCGGTATCGCCGACAACGCAGGTTCCACCAGTTGCACAGATAAGTGCAATCGGTGCTGTAGTTATGGCAACTGGCGCTGCGCTTGTTTTAATCGAAGGTGTTGCAAGTGAGACTGCAGATGTTCCATCAACGTTGACCGCTGTGATGGTAAATGTGTATGTGCTCTCGGCATTAAGTCCTGAGACATTGATTTGACCGAGATTTCCAGGAAATACCTTTCGAGTCAGCCCACTCTTTGTTTCGGTTACGAGGTAGTAGAGCACTGGAGCACTTGGTGCTGAAGTAGTTGGCTTAATAAATAGCGCAGCGCTGTCATGGCCACGAGCACTGGCAGCCTCGATCACTGGAGTGGCAGGTGCTGCCACTGTGCGCCAGTAATTTGTGGTGACTTGAAATTTAGGACAAGAATCTTTAATGAAGCGGTAGGTAGAAAATGGATTCTTTGATGAGCAGACCGTTATGGTGGCATAACCATCACCTGTGCGAGAAGGGCTATCTGATTGTTCTTGCACCCAGAGAGCTGATCCCAGGTGGCTGCGACACTGTGCATCCGCACTCCGAAGAACCAGAGTCTTTCCTGTCTCGAGATTAGTACAAGTAGTCAGTGTCGGTGCAGCAGAAGCTTGTGTTGATGTCACTGCAACAAGTGTTGTGGTCACAAGGAGGCCCGAGATAACTAGTGAGAGCAATTTGCGCATCTGGTGCACCGATCTCTGCGATCCTAAAAACACTTTTGCGTAGTTCGCAAGAGTGATGGGGCAATAGTATCGAGCCTGGTGGCGGGTGAAGGATTTGAACCTTCGAAGGCAGAGCCGGGGGATTTACAGTCCCCTCCCATTGGCCGCTCGGGCAACCCGCCATGTGTAATACATGAGGAAAATTTCTTTTCCTAGCCGTG
>JBIJAL010000044.1:0-9178 GCA_044345775.1 Candidatus Planktophila sp. | reverse complement strand
TCTTAAATGCACTGTCAGCCAATGCGATGATTTCAGCATCAATGGCAGGATCATCTAAACCAATTGATTCGACACCTACTTGATAGAACTGGCGATACCGACCTGCCTGCGGACGTTCGGCTCTAAAGAAGGCACCAGAGTAAAAAACTTTTACTGGTAACTGGCCACGATCGAGTGAGTGTTCGATCACTGCGCGCATTACCCCCGCAGTTCCTTCGGGGCGCAAGGTGATTGAGCGGCCACCGCGATCTTCGAAGGTATACATCTCTTTACTGACCACATCAGTTGATTCACCAACGCCACGTGAGAATAACTGAGTCTCTTCAAATACAGGCAGCTCTATTAATTGGTATCCCGCTAAGGCAGCAGGTTCGATGAGGTGATTGCGAACCCATTCGAAGGCAGATGAACGCGGAGGAACGTACTCACTTACACCTTTGGGCGCGTTGATACGTTCGCTCTTCATGAGCGCAATTCTTTCAGATAAGGGTTCGTTCTGCGTTCAAATTCAATCGTCGTGTCTGGACCATGTCCTGGAAGAACACGTAAATCATCTGAAAGAGAAAGGATCTTTGTCGATAAGGTCTTACTCATCGCTTCATGTGATCCACCAGGAAGATCGGTACGTCCGATAGATCCAGCAAAGAGAACATCGCCACTTAGTAGGACTTCATCGTTAACCAGAAACATAAGCGAACCTGGAGTGTGTCCAGGTGCATGAATAGCAGTGATGTGAAGCCCCACAGCCTCAAAAACCTGATTGTTCTTTAACTCCTCTACCTGTGCCGGCTCTCTCCACACCATTCCAGTCAGAGATGCAATGATTTCCGGACCATGAATAATTTCAGGTCGTGTAAGTGCTAAGCGATCATTGCTATGGATGTAAGCAGGAATCGAATAACCATCAGCAAGCGGTACAACTGAAAAGGTGTGATCGAGGTGGCCATGGGTAAGAAGGACCGCCACTGGCTTGAGCTTTTCTTCAGAGATAATCAGATCTACCTCGGCAGTGACATCAGGACCACCTGGATCGACAATGATGCACTCATTGCCCGCACCCGCAGCAAGTACCCAACAATTGGTGGCATACATAGGCGCTGGATGCACTCGAATCAACATAAAGGGCCTCCGCGCGTGCCATAATCACGCTCAATTTTTGAGGCGTTAGTAAGACAGGGTACCTTTGTCCTCCCATCATTGGTTGCATTAACGAAGGCCACACAGGCCAACGCGCTGAAAGGAAAGACTATGACCACGGAGAATCCAAACCCATCACAGATCGCACCTCAGATAAGTGCCGCTTCTGCATTGATCGGTGATCCATCACAATTTGGTCGAGTCGGCGACGACGGCAACGTTTATGTACGAACCCCAGAGGGTGAAAAGATTGTTGGTTCATACCCAGGCAAGAGCCCTGAAGAAGCGCTGGCGTACTTTGTCAGAAAATTTGAATCATTAGCATCTGATATTGCTCTCACTGCAGCGCGTATTACTTCAGGCGCGATGGTTCCAGATGATGCTTATGAAGCGGTAAAGAAATTGCGTCAGCAAGTTCGCGAACTCAACGGTGTCGGAGATCTCGCAGCACTTGCCGCTTCAGTGGAGCAGATTGAACCGCTTATTGAGGGACATCGCGAAAAGTTCGAAGCAAAGAAAGAGGCCGAAGCGGCACAGAAGGCTGCTCGTCGTGAACAAGTTCTTATTGAGAAAGAGAAGATCGTCGCTGAGGCAGAATCTCTCGCTCTCTCTGAGAGTTGGAAGGCAACCGGCGAGCGTCTGAAGACTCTTCTTGATGAATGGAAGAGTGCGCCACGCCTTGATAAGAAGGCCGATGCCGATCTATGGAAGCGCTTCTCGGCTTCTCGAAATAAATTTGATAAGCGCAGACGTACACACTTTGCTGCTCTTGAGGCGACAGCAAGCGTTGTTTCTACCGCGAAGGTCGCGATCGTTGAAGAGGCTGAGAAGTTGGCGACTTCAACTGATTGGGTCCCGACAGCTCGACGCTTCAAAACTCTCATGGATTCATGGAAGGCTGCCGGTCGCGGTAAGCCACGCGATGATGCTGCGATGTGGGCTCGATTTAAGAAATCTCAGGATGCATTCTTTGCTGCAAAGAATGCCGATCTTGAAAAGCGTGAAGTTTCAATGGCTGCAAATCTTGAAAAGCGCGAAGCCCTCATTCTTACAATTGAAGGACTGCTTCCGTTCACTGACGTTAAAGTCGCAAAGAATGAATTCCGCGACTTGATGCGCGAATGGGAGAAGATCGGAATCACTCAACGAGAAAAACGTGCCGCATTTGATGCACGTGTGCACGCAGTTGAAGCGGCAATTAAATCCGCTGAGGCTGAGGTCTGGCGTAAGAGCGACCCCGCAGCCAAGGCTCGCGCTGCAGATGTAGTCGCGCAACTCGCGGCTGCTATTGAAAATTATGAGAAGGTAGCAGAGAAGTCTGCACAGGCTGGAAATGAGAAGAAGGCTAAGGAAGCTCGCGAATCAGCCGAGGCACGTAAGGTCTGGTTGGCAGAGGCAGAGAAGAACTTAAGCGAGTTTAGCTAACCACTAACTTCGATATACGTCGTAGACACCTTCAACGCTACGCACGGCAGCCAAGACGGAATCAAGATGAGTCGCATCTGCCATTTCGAAGGTGAACTTTGAAATCGCTACACGGTCTTTAGATGTACTGACAGATGCACTCAGGATATTGACGTGCTGCTCTGAAAGTGTGCGAGTAACATCTGCCAGAAGACGCGCACGATCGAGCGCTTCAACTTGAATATTAACAAGAAAGAGTGAGCCTGCTCCTGCTAACCATCGCACATTGACAATTCTTTCTGCTTGATTAAGCCTTAAGTCATCGCTATTGATGCAGTCAGTGCGATGAACTGAGACTCCGCTCCCCTTTGTGATAAATCCGAGAATCGCATCTCCTGGAACGGGGGTGCAACAACGTGCGAGCTTAACGAGGACATCACCAACGCCCTCAACTTCGATTGCACTGCTCGATCTTCGGGTTGCCTGGACTCCAGTGGGGATATATTCAATCGTTGGCTCTGGGTGCGAATCTTCGATTCCTATTGAAGCGACCAACTTTTCAATGATCGATGCCGCCGAAACATGACCATCGCCAACTGCGATATATAGGGCATCAATATCTGGATAGCGAAGCTCGTGAGCCAGTTCAAGAAGTGAATGGCCCGCAAATATTTTCTGTAGTGGAAGCCCTGCCTTACGCATCTGCCTTGCAATTGATTCACGACCCGCATCGACTGCCTCTTCGCGCCTCTCCTTTGAAAACCATGCCTTTATCTTTGAGCGCGCACGTGGGCTCTTTACGAAATTGAGCCAATCACGCGATGGGCTAGCAGTCGGACTTTTATTTGTGACTACTTCGACTACATCTCCATTTGAAAGTTTTGTTTCAAGCGGAACAAGGCGACCATTAACCTTTGCTCCTGCGCAACGATTTCCGACATCGGTATGTACTGAGTATGCAAAATCAACTGGGGTCGAACCACCTGGTAATGCGATGACGCTGCCTTTTGGAGTAAAGACGAAGACTTCAGGCGTACCAAGATCAAAGCGCAGCGCTTCCAGAAATTCGGAAGGATCCTCTGTCTCTTTCTGCCATTCGTGGAGTTGCCTGAGCCAGATCATCTCAGGAGTGTTCTCTGGTCCTCCTGAACTCTCCTTGTATTTCCAATGCGCAGCGATTCCGAACTCTGCCCGTGAATGCATTTCGTAGGTTCGTATCTGAATTTCAACTGCCTTGCCCCCAGGGCCAATCACGGTGGTGTGCAGAGATTGATAGAGATTGAATTTTGGCATTGCAATGTAATCTTTAAAGCGTCCTGGGACAGGGCTCCATCGCGCGTGGATCGAACCGAGAACTGCATAACAATCTCGAACATCATTGACAAGGACACGGATTCCCACCAGATCATAGATATCGTTGAATTCGCGCCCACGCACCACCATCTTTTGATACACGCTAAAGAAGTGCTTCTGTCTACCCGTTACAGTTGAATTAATTGAGTCAGCGGCTAAATCTGTATTGACCGCATCAATCACCTCTTTTGTCAGCGCGTCTCGTTTTGGACTGCGCTCTGCAACAAGACGTGAAATTTCTTCGAATTTCTTTGGTTCAAGAACTTCAAAACTAAGGTCTTCCAACTCCCACTTAAGAGCATTCATGCCGAGGCGGTGGGCAAGAGGGGCGTAAATATCGAGAGTTTCTCTAGCCTTTCGTAGCGCACTCTCCCCCGATACAAACTTCCACGTGCGCGCATTGTGTAAACGATCAGCTAACTTAATAACCAAGACACGAATATCTCGTGACATTGCGATCACCATTTTGCGCACAGTTTCGGCTTCGGCGGTCGGACCATATGCGAGTTTGTCCAGCTTGGTCACACCATCGACTAACGCTGCGATCTGATCCCCGAAATCAGTACGTAGTTGATCCAGAGAGTAAGGGGTATCTTCGACAGTGTCGTGGAGAAGTGATGCGATGATTGTTTCTTGATCCAACCCTAGATCAACCAGGATCTGAGTTACCGCGACCGGGTGAGTAATGTAATCCTCGCCAGATTTACGCAACTGTCCTGTGTGTGCAATGAACGCTGTTTCAAAGGCTCGCTCGACCGTTTTAAGATCAGATTGAGGATGATGCTCTCGCAACCCATTGACTATGGGCGCGAGAAGCTCATTCATAGCAAAAATTCTTACTTGCGATTTTTGCGCTTCGGTTGATTGCGTGGTCCACGTTTGCCAACACTGACTGCAACAGTCGGGGAGCTTGCAACGACTGCAGAGTCTGCGGTTGCAGTTGCGCCACCACGTGCATTAACACGCTTGGCAAGTGCCATCATCGCAGGCTCTTTCTCGCGCAATTGAGCCAGGATTGCTGGTGCGATAAAGACAGATGAATAAGCGCCCACGATCATTCCGATGAAAAGCGCTAGTGCAATGTCTTTGAGAGTTCCGGCACCCAAAAGGGCTCCTCCAATGATCAGAATTGATGCAACTGGAAGTAGCGAAGTAACAGTGGTGTTTATCGAACGAACAATAGTTTGATTAACCGCAAGGTTTGTCGCCTGCGAATAAGTCTGCTTACTCGTTGAGGTGATAGAACGGGTATTTTCGGTTACCTTATCGAAGACGACAACTGTGTCATAGAGAGAGTAGCCAAGAATTGTAAGGAATCCAATCACTGATGCTGGCGTCACATCAAAGCCTACAAGTGCGTAAATTCCAACGGTGATGAGAACGTCATGAACAACGGCAATGATTGCTGCAATAGCCATCTTTGAGTTGAAGGTCATCGACAAGAAGATCATAATGACAATGAGGAAAGCGATAAGTCCGTAAAGGGCCTTCTTAGTAATTTCTTCACCCCATGATGGGCCGATTATTTGAGTGTCAATATCGGCTACCTGTACATTGAAATTTGATGTGATCGCTGCCTGAATTCCATCTGATTGAACAGTATCTAGAGCGCCCGTCTGAAGACGAATCTTGTCATCGCCAATCTTTTGAACAATGAGCTCTCCAGTAAAGCCAGAGCTCTCAATTGCTGAGCGTGCCTGTTCTACCGTGGCTGTGGTCGAGGTGAAGGAGTAAGCAGATCCACCCTTAAACTCAATTCCTAGGTGTAGACCTTGTGTTGCCAGCGTTCCAATAGAAACTAGAACAAAGAGAGATGAGACGATATACCAACGCTTTGCTCGACCAACGATATTAAACGATGTTTCACCACTGTAGAGGCGAGCACCTAGCCCTTTTATCGATGACATGTTAAGCCTCCACACTTGTTGTTGGGCGCGTAACGCCAGAACTCTTATCGGATAAACCTGAGAAGCGATGGCCAGAGCTGAAGAACTTGGATCGAGCCAAGATTGTCATCATCGGCTTTGTGAAGATAAATACTGCGATCAAATCCACCAAAGTAGTCAGACCCAGTGTGAAGGCGAAGCCACGAACACCACCGACTGCAAAGAAATAGAGGAGCACTGCGGCAATAATCGTCACGGCATCGGCGACAATGATTGTGCGGCGCGCTTTTTGCCAGCCGCTCTCGACTGCAGATCTTAACGATCTGCCTTCTCGAATTTCATCTCGGATGCGCTCGAAGTAGACAACGAAGGAGTCGGCGGTAATACCGACTGCGACAATGATTCCTGCAATACCTGCCAAGGTAATTGTATATCCGCGCACCTCGCCAAGAACCAAAATGAGAAGATAAATCAATAACGCGGCGACTGCGAGAGAGCCAGTCACAACCAGCCCAAGTGCTCTGTAGTACAAAAGACAGTACAAGATAACCAGACCTAAACCAATCGCGCCCGCCAGCAGACCGGCATCGAGTTGATCAGCACCGAGTGTTGGTGAAATCTGTTGGATCTCTCCACGATCAAAGGCAAGTGGAAGCGCTCCATATCTAAGACTCTCTGCAAGAGACTTCGCTTCAATCTGAGTAAATGAACCAGTGATCGATGCCGTGCCAGCAGGTATCGCTTCATTGATTACAGGTGAAGATTGAACTATTCCATCAAGAACAATTGCTACCTGATTATTTGGTTCTGGTAGTGAGGTTACACGGGCTGTAAGCGCACCAAATGCCTTTGTACCATCCCCATCGAATGTGAGTGAGACAGTCCATGCGCTACCAGCTTGGGTATCAAGACCTGCACTCGCATCAGATATCTGACGACCTAGCACTTCGGCGGGGTAAAGAATGTACTTAGTTGTTCCGTCTTTAGAACATGCGGTTATCACCGCTGCAGGATCATCTGTTCCAGTACCTTGCAAACTAGAGGAGTCGGTGCAATCTAGATTTGCGAATTGCTGATTAATTTCTTCAGAAACTCCAGGAACCGGAGTTGCTGCCGTTGCAGTATCTACTCCCGCTGGAACTCCAAATCCTGATGCAAGAACCTGACGAAATCTCAGCTCTGCTACCTGTCCAATGCGTTCGACTACGGCGGTGCCACTTTCTCCAGGGATAGAGATAACGATCTGGCGATTTCCACCACTGCCTTGTGCGATTACCTCTGATTCAGCCACACCTTGTGCGTTCACGCGCTGTCTAATAATTTCAATTGCCTGATTAATCGCCTCAGGTGTTACCTCGTTGCCGGCACTCGATGCACGAGGTAAAAGGGTCACGCTTGTGCCGCCGCGCAGATCAAGTCCGAGTCGGACTTCTGTCGCGCCAGTGACTGCAACGGTGGCACCGAGGGAGATCAAGATCAATCCGAGAGCGAGAAGAGCGCGCCCAGGTCTGGTCGATCCTTTAGCTGTTTTGTTAGAGGTAGACATAAGGGCAGAGTCTATGCCACGTGAGGCAGTGCTGAGGATCACTCAGTCGGGGCATCAATCAGTCGGGGCATCACTCAGTCGGGGCATCAATCAGTCGGGGCATCACTCAGTCGGGGCATCAAAAAGTGAAGCAATCGCAGCAGGAGCCTTTCGCCCCAGGTGGGTATATCCCTGCTCAGTGGCAACCCGGCCACGAGGAGTTCTCGCCATAAAGCCATTGCGTACCAAGAACGGCTCGGCAACAGATTCAACGGTTTCGGTCTCTTCCCCCACAGCGATTGCCAGAGTCGAAAGACCGACAGGGCCACCATTAAATCGATCAATGAGTGCGACCAATACCGCTCTATCGAGACGATCGAGCCCCTGCTGGTCAACTTCATACATTTCAAGAGCCGCCTGAGAATGTTGATGTGAGAGTGAGGAGGATCCCTGTACTTGGGCAAAGTCGCGCACGCGCCGGAGAAGTCTATTTGCGATGCGCGGTGTTCCCCGCGAACGACCGGCAATCTCTGCGATTGCCTTCTTATCTATTGTTAAACCAAGGAGATGGGCACTTCGCGCGAGAACGATTTCAATCTCTTCTGGATCATAGAAATCGAGATGAGCGGTAAAGCCAAATCGATCCCGCAACGGACTTGGAAGAAGACCTGCGCGCGTTGTCGCACCCACGAGTGTGAAATGCGGAAGTTGAAGTGGGATCGCTGTTGCACCTGGGCCTTTACCCACGACAACATCAACACGAAAATCTTCCATCGCGAGATAGAGAAGCTCCTCGGCGGGACGTGGCAGGCGATGAATTTCATCGAGAAATAAAATCTCACCATCAACGAGGGATGAAAGAATTGCCGCGAGATCACCTGCGTGCGTAATCGCAGGTCCGCTGGTGATACGAATCGGTGTTGACATTTCAGATGCCAAAATCATTGCAAGTGTTGTCTTACCCAAACCTGGTGGACCTGAAAGAAGTATGTGATCGGCCGCAGCACCTCGATTGCGCGCTGCAGTCAGCAGGACATCGATTTGTTCGCGAACGCGATGCTGGCCCACAAACTCTTTCAACGTTTTTGGACGTAGAGCATTCTCTGAAAGAGTTTCCTCCCCTCGCGCAGCCGGATCAACTATTCGATCATCTGGGGCGCTCATGACCTACCTCCGGCTAGCGCGGCCTTGAGCAGATCAGATAAGTCAGCCGTTGCTGGATCTACTCCGCGATTTGCATAATCAATGGCAACAATTGAGATAACTGCATCAGCATCGCGCGGTGAATATCCCAGCGATGCAAGTGCACCCGATAGCTGTTCGCGCCAAAGCGAAGCAGTGAAATTGGTTGGTGTGTACGAACCACTTGAAGCCATCTTGCCTTTGAGTTCTAAAAGAATACGTTGCGCACCTTTTTTACCGATTCCAGGAACCGCCGAAAGCGTATCGATCGACTCAGTGGCAATTGCATGCGCAAGTGAGTCCGGTGTCAGGTGGGCCAGAATTGATAACGCTACGCGCGGGCCGATACCACTGACGGTCTGCACCAATTCGAAAGTTTCTCGAGACTGTGGATCAAGAAATCCAAAGAGAGTCATTGAATCCTCACGCACAATCATGGAGGTATGAAGCGTGAGAGCGCTGCCCATGGAAAGGGTGGCAGATGTTGCCGGGGTTACTGCGACCAGATAACCGACTCCGTTTACTTCGAGAACTACACGATCGGTGGAGATAGAGCGGACTTCGCCAGTGAGTTGTGCGATCACTTCTTTACCAACTTCGCGATTCGACTTTTCTCGCGGGCAAGGGCACCTTCAATTTTGCTCGTTGCGCCAGCACGCCAAATATTGCAGATGGCTAAAGCAAGAGCGTC
>JBIJAL010000043.1:0-9185 GCA_044345775.1 Candidatus Planktophila sp. | reverse complement strand
ACTGAATTTGAAACGTTGACACAGACCTTGCGACAAGCGCCAGTTACTGCAAAAGCAGCACGTGATTACCAGCGCGTGATGTTTGCTGGAGCGCACGATGAAATTCCTGATCGTCAAGGTCGCGTAACAATTCCACAAGGTCTTCGTACATATGCCGGACTTGAAAGAGAGTGCGTTGTTATTGGCGCAAACACCCGAGTTGAAATTTGGGATGCACAAGCGTGGAACAAATATCTCGCAGATCGTGAAGAAGGCTTTGCTGATGTTTCAGAGGAAGTATTTCCAGGACTCTTTTAAAAGAACTAAAAAACTGAATAGCAGTACAAGTAAGTAAAACAACTACATAGCGCTCTCTCGATTGTGGCCACCGTCGACCCCATGCCTAGGTTTTAAGGCCGAAAGCAGACGCCCCTTCCCCGGCGCCTACTTTCGTGAGATCCGTCGGCCGGCGGTGACCAGAGTTGAGAGAGCAAATGAATTCAATGCATATGAATTAAATCTTTAGATGAAAGGGGGAGAGAAGTGCAACACATATCTGTGATGCGGGATCGCTGTGTTGAACTCTTAGCCCCCTCGATTGAACTGCATTTAAATCCTGTCGTGGTTGATGCAACACTTGGTTTAGGCGGACATACGGAAGCTTTACTTAATCGCTTTCCTCAATTAACTGTTATCGGAATTGATCGTGACCCACACGCGCTAGCACAGGCTAAGCAGCGGCTCTCATCTTTTGGCGGAAGAGTAAAAACTTCACATGCAATTTTTGATGAGATAAGCGATGTTGTTTCTTCTCATGGGCATTCACATGTTTCAGGAATTCTCTTTGATCTTGGGGTCTCTTCGATGCAACTAGATGAAAGAGAGAGGGGATTCTCATATTCACATGATGCACCACTTGATATGCGGATGGATGTCACCCAAGGAATAACCGCCTTTGAGATTGTTAACCACTACGAACCAGGAGCGCTAGTAAAGATCCTGCGCACATTTGGTGAAGAGAAGTTCGCAACTCGCATTGTTGAAAACATTGTCAAAGCACGCGCGCAAGCACCTCTGAATTCGACAATGGAGCTTGCCACATTGATTAAAGAGAGTATTCCGGCAGCAACCCGTCGCACCGGCGGCAATCCTGCAAAGCGGACTTTTCAGGCTTTGCGCATAGCAGTCAATGATGAGTTAGGCGCGATCACACGTGCAATTCCTCAAGCGTTAGATCTGATCAGCGTGGGTGGTCGAGTAGTTGTGATGTCATTTCAATCACTTGAAGACAAGATTGTTAAAGAGATATTTGTTGAAGCGTCGACTTCGAAGAGCCCACGAAACCTCCCTATGGATCTACCTGAATATGCCGCGAAATTTTCCTTAGTGATAAGAGCTAGTGAAAAAGCCAGTGAACGTGAACAAGATGAGAATCCTCGATCAACATCTGTTCGCCTACGGGCAATTGAGAGGGTGGCTGCATAATGTCGATCGCAGCACTTGCCCAACAAACTCGCGAACGAGTAATTTCTCAATCATCACGCGCTCTACTCAAAATAGTCCCAGAAACTGCTGAAGCCGTCCATGAAACGCGACGCTTCTTTGCCACCTTCCTTACAGTCATAGGAAGTCTTGGCTTCCTGGCGCTACTTGCAATCAATACACTTTCGGCTCAGGATGCTTTTGTTATCTCTGAACTCAAATCAGATGCGAAGATGATTGCAGATCAGCGCGAAGCGATTTCAAGAAAAATGGAGCTCTATTCATCACCGCAGGCTCTTGCAGATCGTGCGGCTCAATTAGGGATGAGTCCTTCTGAGAATCCAACTTTCCTCGATATTTCTCCAACAATGCCAGTTCTTTCAGATGGACAGGGAGTCACTCGTGGGTAATTTTGATTTAGCAACACAGCGAATTAGAACTCTCTTCATTATCTTGATGGTAGTTTTCCTCGTCTTTGGTGCACGACTGATTCACATCCAGGGGATTCAATCAGCTGAGTACAAGTTAAAGGCCGCAAATGAGATGGAATCAACGAGAATGATTCCAGCGCCACGTGGTGAAATCACAGACATTAACGGTGTTGCATTTGCACGAAGCGTGTCTGCAATCAACATTGTCGTTGATCAGCAGATGATCAAATATCCCGCTCGAGTGGCTGCTTTTGTTGCTCCCATTTTGGGGCTGCCCGTTGAAGAAGTGGAACTTTCGATCACGGGTGTGCGCCGTTATTCCATGGTTTTAGAAAGTGCTCAACCAAGCACGTGGAACCGTCTCACTGCAGCAATCGATCGGTACAACTCGACTCTTGAACCGAAAGATTTTGAAAAGAGAATTTCAGGCTTCTTCTCAGAGCGCGGCTTTGTGCGCGAATATCCATCAGGAAATCTTGTCTCTTCCCTCGTTGGTTTTGTTCGAAAGGATGGCTTAGGTGCTTCTGGAGTTGAGCTAAGCATGAACTCGGCGATTACTGGAACTCCTGGGGTGTATTCCTTTGCCAAGGGCCGTGGTGCTGAAATTCCAGGATCGCAATCAGAGATTGTTCCGGCTCAAGCAGGAACCACCGTACGACTCACCATTGATCGAGATATTCAGTGGGTTGCCTATAAAGCAATCGCCGAGGCAGTGCGAAAGGCAAGAGCTGCTAGCGGAACTGTGATTGTTATGGATCCAAAAACCGGAGCCATCTTGGCACATGCCACGGCACCGACATTTAATCCAAATAATACAAAGACAGTGACTTTGGATTTGATGCGTAATCCATCTGTGCAAGATGCTTATGAACCAGGGTCAACAGGCAAGATTATTACCTTAGCTGCAGCCCTTGAAGAGGGAACAGTTGGACCAGAAACAGTTTTTGATGTTCCGTACAAAATCATCAGAGGCGGAGAGAAATTCAAAGATCACGATCCACACCCTCTTCAAAGGCTAACGACTGCAGGAATCTTGGCAGTATCAAGTAACACAGGAACAATTAAGATTGCTGAAACTATGAGCCATAAAACGCTCTATTCATATTTACATAAATTTGGAATTGGTACAAAAACTGGCGCTGGACTTCCAGGGGAGAACATTGGAAAACTCTTAGAAGTCAAGGATTGGTCGGCAACAACAGCGCCTACCTTTGCATTCGGACACGGCTACTCACTTAACTCCATGCAGGCTACTAGTATTTTTGCGACTATCGCTAATGGTGGAGTCCGCGTAACACCTACCGTAATTGCAGGGACTAGTGATTCATCAGGAAACTTCACTCCATTTAAATCTGAAAAGGGTATCAAAGTGGTGAGCGCTGCAACGGCCACGAAAATGCGCCACATGATGGAGAGCGTTGTTTCGGTGCACGGAACGGCGCCAAGTGCGTCAATTCCCGGTTATCGAGTTGCAGGTAAAACTGGAACTGCAGTGAGGTATGACGATCTCTGCGGTTGCTACCGAGGGTACACAGCATCATTTATTGGATTTGCTCCCGCTGATTCTCCTGCTTACGTTATCAACGTGACTATTCAAGATCCAAAAGGCACATATTACGGAGGAGCCCTGGGTGGGCCGGTGTTTAAGAAGGTAATGACATTTGTTCTACAAAACAAGCACATCTCTCCATCGCAGACGGTCTTTAAGCCAGTGGCACTTGATCTCAATCAACTCAATAAAAAGGCGCAAACAAAGAAAGCTTCGAAAATCGAAATCTCCCAAGCGAGCAATCGGGGATAAGCGATGCGCCCAATTCTCGAATATGCAATTACCGTCGAAAGAATATGTAGTCTGCTTGGTGGCGAGTCTTCCCTAGATGGCCAACTGACACTTACTGGTGTCTCTTCAGATAATAGACGTGTATTACCGGGTGATCTTTTTCTAGCATATCCAGGAAAAACTACGCACGGTGCAGAATTTGCACAGAGTGCAATTCACAATGGTGCACGAGCAATTCTCACGGATGCACAAGGTGCACACATCGCACAAGGCCTACCAACCATAGTCGTTGAAGATGTTCGCGTTGCCGGTGCTTTGGTCAGTGCTCACCTGTTCGGAAATCCAATGCAAGAGATGGTGAGTATTGGAATCACTGGAACTAATGGAAAAACAACAGTTTCAACTTTGCTACATCAACTCTTGCAAAGTGCAGGACGAGAAAGTGGTTTGATTGGAACAATCGAAACCCGCATTGGACGCCAGCGCTATGAAAGCGTAAGAACAACTCCCGAAGCAGATACCTTGCAATCAATTGCCGCAGCCATGAGCGAGCAACACGTTCGCCATTTGATAATGGAAGTTTCAAGCCATGCGATGGTGTTGAACCGATTGGTGGGCTCCCATTTTGCTATTGCCGGCTTTACTAATCTCACGCAGGATCACTTGGATTTTCACGGAGATATGGAGAGTTACTTCTCAGCGAAGGCAAAACTTTTTTCACTGGAGTTTGCGGATCAAGCATTTATCAATATAGATGATCCTTATGGATTACAACTCTTTGACTCGTGCGGTATTCCAGCCACAGCATTGTCACAAAAAAATACCAACGCCACATGGCATTACACCTCAATTGTGCCAACGAGCGCTGGGACCCAAGTTTCTATCCGTGGCGTTGGGGGAGTGCTCATCGAGACCTCAACTGTTCTACGCGGGGAATTCAACCTCGATAATCTTCTTCTTGTTGTTGCGATTGCAACGGAATGCGGAATTGATCCTTTGGATTTAGCTGCACTCATTCCACGGCTTCACGGAGCACCAGGCAGAATGGAGCTCGTTGACAGAGGTCAAAGTTTCAGTGCTTTTGTTGATTATGCGCATACTCCCGATGCTGTAAAGAATGTTCTGCGCACTGCTAAAGAATTTACGAGCGGAAAAGTTGTTGCAGTTCTGGGATGTGGGGGAGATAGAGATTCAAGCAAACGCCCCCTCATGGGAGAAGCACTCAGCGAGGGCTCTGCTATCGCCATATTTACAAGCGATAATCCGCGAAGTGAGAATCCTTCTGAGATCCTCAACCAGATGACATCAACTGTGAAGATTACTGAACCTTCTGCAGTAATTGTTGACCGAGCGAAGGCGATCGCTTATGCCGTTTCTCTCTGTCATCCTGGAGACACGCTACTTATTCTCGGCAAGGGCCACGAAAATGGTCAGGAAATTGCGGGAAAGAAAATCGAATTTGATGATCGCCTTGTCTTGGCAGAGGCTATCGAGGCGATTGTATGATCACATTACTGGCGTCAGAGATAGCCACAATCGTCGGTGGATCACTTGTCGGTGAAGATGTTGAGATCACTGCCGCTCCCGTACTTAACTCTTCGGCAGCAACTCAAGGCAGTATCTTCCTAGCATTTTCAGGCGAGAAACTAGATGGACATGATTTTGTAACAGATGCTTTTTCAAGAGGCTCTGTCCTAGCAATTACGACAAAACCTGTACAGGAACGACATATTCTCGTCAGTGATGTGACTGCAGCCATCACGGCGCTTGCAATCTTTGTTAGAAGCGAGCTGAGTACCTTAACTGTTATTGGAATTACGGGATCACAAGGAAAAACTACAACTAAGGATCTACTGCGTCACATGTTGTCCCAACACGGTGCCACAGTTGCACCACAGGGAAATTACAACAACGAACTGGGAGTTCCACTCACGCTTCTTGAATGTTCACCCACCACAAAGTTTGTGATCATTGAAATGGGTGCAAGACATATGGGAGATATTTCCCATTTGGCATCGATTGCTCAGCCAGATATCGCCGTTGTCCTTCGAGTGGGTATGGCCCACATTGGTGAATTTGGATCTATAGAATCAATTGCTCAGACAAAATCAGAATTGATAAGGGCACTCAAAGAAGATGGAATTGCAATTCTGGGTCAGTACGACACCCACACGAAAGCGATGAGCTCTTTACATAAAGGTGAAGTAATTACTTTTGGGACTTCGCATTCTGATGTTGTCAGAGCAACTGAAATAGAAATGCGAGAGGGCCGGCCTCACTTCGATCTTGTTACACCCGAAGGCAGAGCAGCTGTTGGTCTACGCATAGTTGGTGAGCATCAAGTAGCAAATGCACTTGCATGTGCTGCCGTTGGAACCGCCCTTAAATTCTCACTTGATTCGATTGCCAGCGCACTATCGACTGCAACAATCGAAAGTAAGTGGCGTATGGAGATTAGAGAGTTTTGCGAAGTTGTCCTAATCAATGATTCATACAACGCCAGCCCTGATGCGATGGAGGCGGCGCTGAAAACACTGCTCCTCTTTGCCCAAGAAAGAGGGGGTCAGTCCTGGGCATTTTTGGGAAAGATGGCCGAACTCGGCGAGTCCTCAGAGATTGCCCACCAACGCATTGGCACCCTTACCCATGAGCTAGGTATCGATCACCTCGTTGCCGTAGATGCCCCGGAGTACCTCTCTGGGAATTCTCAAGGTACGAGTACAGCGATACATCTGTGCACGCGAGAGGAAGCAGTGGTTCTTGCCGAACAGATTGAGCCAGGTGATGTAATCCTAGTGAAGGCCTCTCGGTCAGAAGCGTTTGAAATTCTCGCGCAAGAAATTGAAAAAGTTGTGAAGGCTCAACACGAAGACGTTCAAGGTTAGGAGGTAGGCGAATTGAGAACCATTCTTATGGCAGGAGGATTTGCTCTCCTCATTTCACTCTTTGGCACTCCAGTTCTTATTCGCTCACTTGCACGTCGTGGGTATGGGCAGATTATTAGAGATGACGGTCCTACTTCACATCACACTAAACGCGGCACACCTACTATGGGTGGAATTATTATTATTTTTGCTGCGGTTGTCGCATACTCGTTGGCGCATCTCATTAGTGGAAATGCAGTCACTGTTTCAGCAGTTCTTGTTATTGGATTAGTTGTTGCGCTCGGTTTTGTTGGCTTTATCGATGACTGGCTAAAGGTCTCTCGTCAGCAATCCTTGGGATTAACTTCGCGTCAAAAACTCTTCGGACAAATTGTTATCGCATCAATTTTCGCCTATGCCGGCAGCCAGTTCCCGGATAAAGATGGATTGACTCCTATCTCAATGCAACTTTCAACTGTGCGTGATACCTCAATTACCCTCGGCGCATTTTTTGTTGTGGTCTGGGTTGCGTTGATGGTCACAGCGACCAGTAATGGCGTGAATCTCACTGATGGTTTGGACGGCCTTGCATCCGGTGCATCTGTTCTCACATTCATTGCCTTCATCTTGATTGGCGTATGGGAATTTGGTGAGAGCTGCGCGGTATCACCTGGATTAAATTGTTATGAAGTGCGAGATCCGTTAGATATCGCAGTTCTTGCTGCCTCTTTTGCGGGAGCATGCACTGGTTTCCTCTGGTGGAATGCCTCGCCTGCAAAGATATTTATGGGCGACACTGGATCGCTGGCCCTAGGTGGGGCACTCGCTGGAATTGCAACAACCTTGAGAATCGAACTCTTGCTGATTCCATTGGGCGGCCTATTCGTAATTATTACAATGTCAGTCATAATCCAAACTCTTTACTTCAAGATTTCTGGCGGCAAGAGAGTTTTCCGAATGGCTCCATTACAACATCATTTCGAACTCATGGGTTGGGGAGAAGTTACGATAGTTATTCGTTTCTGGATTATTGCCGGACTTTGTGTTGCAGCAGGGTTAGGTCTCTTTTACGCCGATTGGATCGCGGGCTAGTGTCGCTTTTAGTGGGCTTGCAGTGAGCACCAGATCTTTATATTCCGAGAAGAAGATATTCATTCTTGGAGCAGGAGTCACAGGGCTTGCCTGCGCTCGTGCTTTATCTGTTCGACATGCACAGATCACATTGATTGATGATGTAAAGACAGACGCTGACGGTTTCACCGTTCTGCCGACCTCTTCTATTTCAGTCGTTGATGCGGACTATCTCCTCATCTCTCCTGGCTGGAAAGAATCACATGCGATCATTGTCGATGCGAAGAAAAATGGTATTCCGATTCTCAATGAGATTGATCTCGCGTGGGAGATTCGACAAGAACGCTCTCCAGGGCAGAAGTGGATCGCTCTCACGGGCACTAACGGAAAGACCACAACGGTTGAGATGACAGCGGCAGCCCTTCGCGCCGGTGGAATGCACGCAGTTGCATGTGGCAATGTTGGACGGACTGTTATTGAGTGCGTCGACAGTAATGAGAATTTTGAAGCGCTTGTTCTAGAACTTTCAAGTTTTCAGTTGCATTGGTTGCAGAGGGCCGAGTTTGTCTCCAGTGCGATTCTCAATATCGCCGATGATCACACTGATTGGCATGGTTCTTTCGATCTTTATGCGGCGGCAAAAACATCGATCTTAGATCGCTCACTCATCGCAATCCTTAATGGGGATGATTCAGAGGTCGTCCTAAGAACCTCTCACTGGAACGGCCGGAAAGTTTTTTACTCCCTAGATACCCCGAAGCCTGGTGAAATAGGGTTAGTCGAAGAGCTACTAGTAGATCGGGCATTTGTCTCAGATCCGCAGGAAGCATCAATGATTGCAGAGCTAGCTGAGATCACACCGACTGTGCCACATAATGTTTCTAACGCGCTGGCTGCAGCCGGTTTGGCAAGAACCCTCGGCGTTGCTCACGAAAAAATTCGTGAAGCGTTATCCCACTTTTCTCCCGGGCGCCACCGTATCGAAGTGATTGCGAAAGAGAATGGAATTACCTGGATAGATGATTCAAAGGCGACTAACCCTCATGCCGCCCAGGCATCGATTCTCTCTGCTTTTTCAGTGATCTGGTTAGCCGGAGGTCTTACAAAAGATGCCGATGTGAATACCCTTGTCAAAAGAGTGCATCCTCGTATTAAGAAGGCCATTCTTTTTGGTAAAGATAAAGATCTATTTTCATCAGCATTTGCAGAACATGCTCCACATATTGAAGTTGTGATAGTTGATCCACCAACTGGCTATCAGCCCAATACAGGATCAAATGCATTTATGGAATTAATCATTAGCCACGCACTATCCTCTGCCGTCGACGGCGATACGGTTTTGCTAGCCCCTGCATGTGCCTCCATGGATCAGTTTCTTTCTTACGCTGATCGTGGCGACCGTTTTGCAGATGCTGTGAGAAAGGCGCTGAAATGACCCGAGTAGATCCAGCACGTAGAATCAAAAACCCGGCAGCCCCCTTCTATGCGCTCGTTATTAGCGTTGCGCTGCTCTCGCTCATTGTCGTCATCATGGTCTTTTCTGCATCTTCAATTTACGCGCTGTATACTAAAGGTTTT
>JBIJAL010000042.1:0-9203 GCA_044345775.1 Candidatus Planktophila sp. | reverse complement strand
GAACGCTTCATCTTTATATTCTAGTGACCGAAAAATGTGTTTTTAGTCATGCAAAGGGCGTAAGGCCACCACCATGCTAGATGAGTGAGAACAGAGATCAGATTTGCTGGGTAATCTAGCCTCATGGTCCTCGCGCGCGCATATGTCGCCTTAATGAAGCTGCGCGTAGTCGAACTCTTACTGATCTCAACCATCCCTGCGATGATTTTGGCCGAAGAAGGAATTCCAGATGCATGGCTTGTTTTTGCAACTCTCGTTGGCGGAACTTTAGCTGCAGGAAGTGCGAATGCATTTAATATGGTTCTTGAGAGCGACCTTGATCAATTAATGAAACGCACTTCAAAGAGGCCGCTAGTCACAGGTGCACTCAGTAAAACTCATGCAGCAATTTTTGCATCTACCATAGGCTTGTTATCGCTCATTATCTTTTGGTTCTTTACAACACCGTTAGCAACAATCTTTACCGCTATCGCAATTGGATTTTATGTTCTGGTCTACACGATGGCACTTAAGCGTCACACATCGCAGAACATTGTCTGGGGTGGAGCGGCAGGTTGCATGCCCGTACTTATTGGATGGGCAGCGGTCACGAACTCAATCTCTTGGACCGCCGTTGCATTCTTCCTAGTTATTTTCTTCTGGACACCGCCACACTTCTGGGCGCTAGCAATTAAATATAAGGATGATTACGAAGCCGCATCAATTCCAATGCTTCCAGTGATTGCAGCACGCAATATCGTTGTAAAAAACATGTGGTTCTACACAGTTGCAATGATCGCTAGCTCGGTCTGCTTGATATACCTGGCCGACCTGCAATGGTGGGCGATGGTGATTACTCTCGGACTTGGGTTGGTCTTTGCATATCAACTGATTCAACTGAAGGAAAATTCCGATAACTACAACTCAGTTGCTGCAAAAATTTTCCACTGGTCAATTACATATTTGACGCTTTTTTCAGCACTCCTTGTGGCTGCTCAGCTATTAAAGGCTTGATCTAAATCTTTAATCAGATCATTCACATGTTCAAGACCAACAGATAGACGAACTACTGAAGGCGTAATGCCCATCTCTGCTTGAACCTCTGGACTTAAGCGGCGATGCGTAGTTGATGCAGGATGTGTGATCAACGATTTGCTATCACCTAAGTTATTTGAAATATCAATAATACGAAGTGCGTTCATGACCTTGAAGGCATCTTTAGCACTGCCTGCAAATTCAATTCCGATTGTGGAGCCACCCTTTTTCATTTGGCACATTGCAAGGGCGTGATCTGGATGGGAAGCAAGACCTGGATAGCGCACGCTCTTGATTTCAGGGCGAGTTTCTAAATATTGAGCGATCGCTAAAGCGTTATCGCTCATACGATGAACACGCATCTCCATTGTTTCCAGTGATTTCACTAAAATCCATGCGTTAAATGCGCTGATTGAAGGACCAGTGTGGCGAACAAAAGGTAATAGATGTTCGTGAATGTAGGAAAACGAGCCAAGAATTGCGCCAGCGAGGACACGACCTTGTCCATCTATATGTTTTGTTGCCGAGTACATCACAACATCTGCACCTAGCTCTAAAGGCTTCTGCAAAATCGTTGATGCCATGATGTTATCTACGATCACAGTTGCACCTACGGCATGAGCAAGCTCGCTCACCATTGCGATATCAACAATGTCTAAGAGTGGATTACTTGGAGTTTCAATAAAAACGGCCTTCGTTGGTTTTGAAAGCGCCTTCGCCCATGCATCGGGATCATTCCCCTTAACTAATTCGTAGGTGACGCCCCACTTGGGAAGAAATTCGGTAATGACTACGTGGCAAGAACTAAACATTGAAGCGGAAGCAACAACATGATCACCAGTGCTGACAAGGCAGGCAAGGGATGCAAACATCGCCGACATTCCTGATCCCGTTGCTACACAAAACTCCGCACCTTCAATGGCGGCCAATCTCTTTTCAAACATGGCAACAGTTGGATTATGGAATCGGCTATAAAGGAAGTGATCTACTTCATCTGTAAATGAGTCTCGCGCTTCCTCTGCTGAAGAATATGTAAATCCACTGGTGAGATAGAGGGCTTCAGACGTTTCTCCGAAACCAGAGCGCGCTAGACCAGCTCGCACAGCATCGGTTTGGGGGTCTACATCCCAATCCGGTTCGGGGCGATTATTTTGTGGCTGGTAGCCCCAACTCTTCTCTGACATGGTGAGATCTTAATCTGCACACGCTATATTCACTACATGCACGCTCAAACAATCGCCATCTCAGTCCAAGATCTGAGCAAGAAATATGACTCACGATTTGCCGTCTCTCATGCCAACTTTGAAGTTCCCCTCGGCAGTATTTGTGGCTTCGTTGGCCCTAATGGTGCGGGTAAGACGACGACTATCAGAATGCTTCTTGGTTTGATTTCGCCTACAGGTGGTTCAGGTCAGATCCTTGGTCACTCGATTAGCGATCCAGATGAGTACCTCAAACATGTTGGGGCAATGATCGAAGGGCCAGCTTTCTATCCAGCGCTATCAGGTGCTGAAAATCTTCACGTACTTGCGACCTTGGGTGGATTTAGCCACGAGCGAGTCACTGAAGTTCTTGCAACTGTGGGGCTAGCAGATCGCGCGCAATCAAAATTTAAAACATATTCACTTGGTATGAAACAGCGCCTCGGTATTGCAGCAGCGCTCTTGCCAGATCCGAAAGTTTTGATTTTGGATGAACCAACAAATGGGCTTGACCCTGAAGGAATTCAAGAGATTCGCGATCTCTTGCGTGGGCTTGCAGATAAAGGCACAACAGTTTTTGTATCTTCCCACCTACTTTCCGAACTTGAAATCATCAGTGATTACATTGTGATGCTAAGGAAAGGTGAGGTCGTCTTCGCGGGTCCAATCCAAAAACTATTTGAAGCACAACAGCCATTTATGTTGGTTCGTTGCGAAAATAGTGGTGATCTTGAAAAGATCGTCGCAATCGCAACGGCAGATGGGCATAAGGCACATATTCAATCTGGTGTCGCTCATATTGAAGGACCAGCAGATTGGGCGGGGACCTTGAATAAAAAAGCCTTTGATGCAGGAATTATCCTCACCCAGTTATCGCCACAGCTTCCTAATCTTGAAGAAACATTCTTTGAAATGACAGGAGATAAGAAATGATTCGTGTCGTTCGTGCCGAATGGCGCAAATTGCGTCGCCCCACTCTCTTTTTAGGAACCATCGGCTCAGCACTCTTCTTTACTGGGCTATTTACTTCACTGCTATTCATTCTTATCGATTCACCTCGAGGAAACTCTGATCCAGCAAATCCAATTTCGCGCGAGTTGCTCTCAACTGCCGCAGGATCCGTCATTGGATTTTCAAATGTTGCAGGACTTCTTGGGATCATCGCTTACTGCGTCTTTGCCGCTCAGACGGCCCAGGAGTACACGTACGGCACACTACGAAATCTTTTAGTTCGCCAACCAGGTCGCTTGCGACTATTGGCTGGAAAACTCATCTCAATGAAACTCTTCGCCATCGTGATGGTTTTGATTTCAGGTGTACTCGCGGTTGCGATCTCATACTTTCTTGCACCCAATGCTGATGTGAAGACAGATTTATGGTTCACTTCTGATGGCCGTATCGAGATTCTGCAAGCAATTGTCAATGTATCAATCTCAGTTATTGGCTTTGGAATCTTCGGCATGATCATGGGGTTGCTCCTTCGTTCACCAATTAGCTCGATCGCAATCGGAGTCCTCTGGATTTTGATTATTGAAAATCTGATCGGTGCTGTAAGAAGCTCAACTCTGGAATGGCTACCTGGAAGCCAACTACAAGTTATTGCAGTAGGTGGCACACCACAAGTGAGCTATATGCATGCCATGGCTTTTGCTGGAATCTATATTGCTGTAGGTGGACTTATCGCGGCAGCACTGTTCTCTAGAAGAGATGTAGCCAACTAGCGAGACCGAGCCTAGACTTACCTGTATGTCCCGCGCATTGCTTGAAGTAAGAAATGCGGTGCGTCAGCATTTAGAAAGTGCCAGTGCTGGCGATACTGTTGTGGTTGCCGTTTCAGGAGGTGCCGATTCACTTGCATTGGCAGCGGCGATCTTGGCAGAGTCGAAGGAATTTCTTGTAACTGCCATCGCAGTAACAATTGATCACCAGTTGCAGCAAGGTTCTGCTGATCAAGCCCTGAAAGTTTCTGATCAACTGAAGGAACTTGGTTTCCAAGAAGTTATTATTGAGAAAGTTAGCGTTGATCAAAGTTCAGGTATCGAAGCGGGCGCACGAACAGCGCGCTATGCAGCGTTGCATCAGATTGCAGAAACACGAAATGCACACCAGATTTATCTTGGTCACACTCGAGATGATCAGGCAGAGACTGTTCTTTTAGGATTGGCGCGAGGCTCAGGAGCCCGTTCGCTATCTGGCATGGCTAGCGTCAACGGAAAGATTATTCGTCCAATGCTTTCACTGACTCGCAACGTTACCGAACAAGTATGTAGCGATTTAGGTTTAACAATTTGGAGTGATCCTCATAATGTTAATCAGGAATTTTCACGCGTTCGTGTTCGTACCCGCGTCCTGCCATTGATGGAAGAGACAATCGGCCCCGGAATCGCTGAAGCCTTGGCGCGTACCGCATCCTTATTGCGCGATGATGCCGACGCCCTTGATGAGATGGCAGAGGCTGCGATGACCGGCCACGATCTAGCCTCATTGGATATTTCTCATCTGAGCTCATTACCCAAAGCGGTGCGCACTCGGGTACTCAGGAGCGCGATCTACGCTCAAGGGGCACCGCGCGGATCTATTTCAGCCGATCATGTGAGCGCAGTTGAGGCGTTGGTCACCTCATGGCATGGCCAAGGCGAGGTCAGCCTCCCAGGCGGTGTGAAGGTTGCTCGGATTTCGGGCAGACTTTCGCTCTACGCCCGCACCTAGCCCTCGCGCTAGCCAACTTATGAAGGAGAGCCACCCGGTGGATCTACAAGTAGTCGGTACCGACATCGAACGCGTTATTGCAACTCAAGAAGAATTAGCGACAAAAGTTGCAGAGTTAGCTGCGCGCGTTGATAAAGATTATGAAGGTAAAGACTTACTTCTTGTTGGCGTTCTCAAAGGCGCAGTGATGGCGATGGCAGATCTGACACGCGCAATGCAACGCCATGTCGAGATGGATTGGATGGCAGTTTCTTCTTATGGTTCCGGAACCAAATCTAGTGGAGTTGTTCGAATCCTTAAGGATTTAGACCGCGATATCACGGGGCGAAACATTCTAATCGTCGAAGATATCGTTGATTCAGGACTCACGCTCTCGTGGCTTCGCGCAAACCTTGTCTCTCGTGGCGCTGGCTCCGTTGAAATACTTACAATTCTTCGAAAGCCAGAGGCTGCCAAAGTTGAAGTAGATGTTAAGTACGTTGGCTTTGATATTCCGAAAGATTTTGTCGTCGGCTACGGTCTTGATTTTGATGAAAAGTATCGCAACCTCTCATTTATTGGCGTACTAGCAAAGCACATGTACGAGTAAAAAATGGCGAAACCAAATGTGAACAGGAAGAAAAATTCACCGAAGAAAAATTCTCAAAAGCCACAAGTTCCCCAATCACGTTTTCGTAGGTTGATGCGTGGTCCGCTTTTTTGGATCATCGTCGCAATTGCAGCAGTCTCTATTTTTGGACAAATTTCTGGTGCAGGAAATAGTTATGAGTCGATTAAAACTTCTGAAGCACTTGATGCAATCACAAAATCAGAGGTGAATTCAGCGATACTTGTTGATAATTCGCAGAAGATTCGCCTTGAACTCAAATCAGGAAAACTCATCAATGGTTCTTCCAAGGTAGAGGCCTCATACATTCTGCGCCAAGAGCCAACACTTGTTGACGCGCTGACAGGAAATCCACCTCCACTTGGGTGGAGCGTTGAAGTTGCAAAGCAATCTCTCTTTGTCAGTTTCCTCTTCTCGTTCTTCCCGTTCCTGCTCATCGGCCTACTCTTCTTCTTCCTGATGAGCCAGGCACAAGGCGGAAATAAAGTTTTCTCTTTTGGAAAATCACGGGCAAAGTTGCAAGATAACGATGTTCCTCAAAACACATTTGCAGATGTTGCTGGCGCTGATGAGGCGATTGCAGAGCTAGAAGAGATTAAAGATTTCCTTGCAAACCCAGCAAAGTATGCGCTTCTAGGTGCCAAGATTCCTAAGGGTGTTCTTTTGTATGGTCCGCCAGGAACAGGAAAGACTCTTCTTGCCCGCGCAGTTGCTGGTGAAGCAAAAGTTCCGTTCTATTCAATCTCAGGCTCTGACTTTGTTGAAATGTTTGTCGGTGTTGGAGCATCACGTGTCCGTGATCTCTTCACACAAGCAAAAGCGAATGCACCGGCGATCGTCTTTGTTGATGAAATTGATGCTGTCGGTCGCCAACGTGGTGCGGGAATGGGTGGCGGTCACGATGAGCGCGAACAAACACTCAACCAATTACTTGTTGAGATGGATGGCTTTGAAGGCGATAGCCAAGTAATTCTGATTGCCGCAACTAACCGCCCTGATGTTCTTGATCCTGCACTTTTGCGGCCAGGTCGCTTTGATCGTCAGATCCCTGTTGATCGTCCTGACCTTAAAGGGCGTGAAGACATTCTCAAGGTTCATGCCAAGAATAAACCGATCTCAAGTGAGGTTGATCTCAAAGGATTTGCTCGTCGTACCCCGGGCTTTACCGGTGCCGATCTTGCAAATGTACTCAATGAAGCAGCGTTATTGACTGCGCGTGAAGGCGAGAAAGTAATTGTTGATCGCCATCTCGATGAAGCAATTGATCGCGTTATGGCCGGACCACAGCGTAAATCTCGTTTAATGTCTGAAGATGAACGACGCGTGACTGCTTATCATGAAGCAGGCCATGCACTTGTTGCACGGGCACTCCCACATACAGATCCTGTTCATAAGATCACAATCATGCCTCGCGGTCGCGCACTTGGATACACAATGATTCTTCCTGAAGACGACAGATATTCAACAACACGCAATCAGTTACTCGATCAGTTGGCATACTCTCTTGGCGGTCGCGCTGCAGAAGAGTTCATCTTCCATGATCCATCAACGGGTGCTTCCAATGACATTGAGAAAGCAACCGCCCTTGCACGCGCGATGGTGACGCAATACGGAATGACAGAAGCAATTGGTGCGATCAAGCTCGGAAGTGATAGCTCAGCACCATTTATGGGTCGTGACTACGGACATGCCCGTGATTACTCTGAAAGTGTTGCAGCGATTGTCGATAGTGAAATTCGTTCACTGATCGAGACCGCACATCAAGAGGCCTTTGATATTTTGGTTGCGAATAGATCTATTCTCGATCAAATGGTTCTTGAGCTACTAGAACACGAAACTCTTAATAAGGAAGAGATCGAAGTAATTTTTGCAAAGGTTGCATCATGGCCACGTCGCCCTGCATGGACGGGCTCAGTGCATCGCGTTCCGAGCACGCAGGCACCGGTTGATGTACCTGTAAAGAAAGTGATTGAAGCTATTGAGCCTGCAGCAAAGAAGCTAGCCAGAAAGAAGAAGGCGACGGAAGAGTGAGCGAAATTTCAGCAGTTTCATCAGGACCTGATGATGGCCGCGCACTTCGTCCTTATGACAAGGCGCGTGCCGAAGCTGCTGTGCGCGAACTTTTGATTGCCATTGGTGAAGATCCTGATCGTGAAGGGTTGAAGGAGACTCCAGCCCGTGTGGCTAGAGCGTATGAAGAGAACTTTGCGGGACTCTGGCAAGCACCAGAAGATGTATTAACAACAACTTTTGATATCGGCCATGAAGAGTTGGTCATCATTAGAGATATCGAAGTCTTCTCTCAATGCGAACATCACCTCACTCCTTTCCACGGTGTTGCTCATGTTGGATATATCCCTCGTGGAAAAATCACTGGACTTTCAAAGGTTGCCCGTCTTGTAGATCTCTATGCCAAGCGCCCACAGGTTCAAGAACGTCTGACAACACAGATTGCAGATGCGATGGTGAAGATTTTGAATCCTCTTGGCGTGATCGTGATTATTGATTGTGAACATCTCTGTATGTCTATGCGCGGGGTCAAGAAGTCACAGGCGCGAACAACTACAAGTGCGGTACGTGGTGCTTTACGCGATGCGACAACACGCGCCGAGGCAATTAGTCTGATTACAAACCGCTAACTGGGATTCTCGCAATGTTGGTCATGGGAATTCTCAATGTAACACCCGATTCATTCTCTGATGGTGGTCAATTTAATTCATCCGATGCGGCAATTGCACGCGGTCTTGAGATGATGAGCGAAGGTGCGGAGATCATTGATATTGGTGGCGAATCCACTCGCCCAGGTGCAGAGCGAACATCCTTAGAGATAGAACTTGAAAGAACTATTCCCGTAGTAAAAGCACTGTCAGAGCGAGGTACGGTTGTTTCGATAGACACAATGCGCTCAGAAGTTGCTCGAGCAGCAGTGAAGGAAGGTGCGCGCTATATAAATGATGTGAGCGGGGGAATGGCTGATCCAGAGATGCATCGCACCGTCGCAGATCTCGGCGTTAACTACATTCTGATGCACTGGCGTGGACATTCAGTCGACATGAACTCACAAGCAATTTATGGCGATGTTGTAGCAGAGGTAAAAGCGGAAATTTCACTACAGATTGATAAAGCGCTGGCCGCCGGAATTTCAAAGAGAAACCTATGTATTGATCCTGGCTTAGGTTTTGCAAAAGATGCTGAACATAATTGGGAGTTGCTTAAGCGTATCGATGAGATCGTAGAACTTGGATATCCGGTCTTAGTTGGCGCATCTCGGAAAAGATTCTTAGGGGGAGATTCACCGCTAGAGCGCGATGAAGCAACACTCGATGTCACAAGAGGACTTATCGGAAAAGGGATTTGGGGCGTTAGAGTTCATAGCGTGGCCCCGCATAGAGAGTTGATTTCACATGGCTGACCAGATCAGTATCACTGGGATCAAAGCCTTTGGATATCACGGTGTACTTCCTCATGAAGCGATAGAAGGTCAAGATTTCATCGTTGACTTAGTGATCACTCTAGATCTGAAAGCAGCATCACAATCTGATGATCTTTCGCAGACAGTTAACTATGCAGACCTTGCTCAGATTGTTCACGAAAACATTATTGGCGAACGAGTTGCACTCATTGAAAGACTTGCGGGACGAATCGCTGATGAGATAAAAAGTGCGTATAAA